>JAYTKJ010000188.1:0-3047 GCA_043730365.1 Acidobacteriota bacterium
GGGGCGAGAACTCAAAGCGCGGGATCTGGTTTTCCCCATGCCTGGTAGAGCCGGCCAATCGAAACCCGAATCTCATCAAGCATCTCGCGGTTCTCGTAAGGCATCGACCCTTGGCGGACCCGCAAGCCATTGTAGCCGAAGAGCAGGATCCGTTCCGCCTCCTCATGTTTGCCCAAACCCGACAAACACACGCCCAGGAGGCTCTCTGTGTGGAATCGACGCCAGGAATCAGGACTTGCCTTCCGTTGCCGGTCCAGCGCTTCCCGGAGAAACGGCTCGGCTTCGGCGTATCTCCGCCGATCCAGCTTGATCCCGCCAAGCGAGGCCAGCACATTCGTGATGTTTGGATGGTCCGGAGCAAGCAAGCGCCGGCGAACCGCCAGAAGCTCGTGAAACATGGATTCCGCTTCCTGGAATTTGTTCTGCCGCCGGTACAACTCCGCGACATTGTTCAGGGTGGAGAGGGTGTCGGGATGCTGTTCGCCCAGAACCCGGCGTCCGGCGTTTAGCACTTCGTCGAGGATAGGCTCCGCTTGCGCATACCTGCCCTGCGCCTGGTACAAGAGCGCCAAGCTTCGGCGGGTGGCGAGCGTTTCCTGATTCTCTTCACCCAACAAACGGCGCCTTACTTGCAGGGCCGCCGCAAGAAGGGCCTCCGACTGCGGGTACTTGCCCTGGTAACGGTTCACGACTCCGAGGTTAGACATGGTCATTAACGTGCTGGGATGGTCCTCACCCATGACGCGCCGCTTGATTTCCAAAATTTTTGTGTAGAGATCTTCGGCTTGGCCGTACTTGCCTTGATTCACAAATTGAGTTGCAAGGTTGTTCATGATCGCAAGTGTTTCGGGATGCTCCTCGCCGCGGGCGCTCCGCAGCACGGCCAAGGCACTTTTGAGCATCGCCTCGGCGCGGGGATAGTCGCCCTGGAGCATTGCGGCTAAGATGGCAAGCGCGCCGACTGTGTCGAGCGTCGCCGGGTCGCGGTCACCCAGAAGACGCCGCCGCGTTTCCAAAGTCTCATTCAGAAGCCGTTCAGCGGGCCGGTAGAGGCCTGCGCGCGCATAGAGAAGCCCGAGTGCGTACATGCTGTTCAAAGTGTCCGGATGCTCCGGGCCGAGAGCGCGCCGGCGCAGTTCGAGCGCGCGTTCCATTTGCCGCCGCGCCTCCTCGAACAGTCCCAGATCGCCGTAGGCCGAGCCGATGGTCTGCCGGATGGATGCTTCGACGGGCGGCTGGGAATTGAACTTTCCGGCGATCCGCGCGGCGGCCCGATCCAGAACGGCGCGAACTTTCAAGTCTGGATCGAATTTCAGGTTCGGACCGGCTTGCGCGCGAGGGGCCGCCAGAGCCAGCAGATCGTTCTGGAGGAAATCGTTAACGGCCTTGGCGGCGGCGGATTGCGTGTCGGCCCGCGTGGCCTCCCCGACAGCGCGATTGCGTTCCTGGCGCGCTAGAAGCCGCTCGGAATCGGCGACCTGTTCAGCGCGCAAAGCTCGATCCCGGTCCCGAGTTGCGTTACGCTCGGAAGCGGCGGCGCGATCGCGTTCGTGGTTAGCGCGGATGGTCTCCAGACTGGTGGTCGCGAGCCCAGCGACGAGAGCGACGAACACGGCAACCACCGTGCCGACCAAGCCCTTCCGCCGGACGGCGAACTTTCGGACCTGATAGCTGGCGCTGGGGGGCCTGGCAAGAATCGGATCGTTGGACAGATAGCGGCGAAGATCCTCCGCCAGATCGGCCGCCGAGCCGTACCGTTGCGTCTTGTCCTTCGCCAGAGCCTTAGCGACGATGGTTTCGAGATCGCCGCGACAAGACCGGTTTATGGTCCCCAGCAGCGCGGGATTCTGTTCCCGAATTGCCTGCATGGCCTGCGCCAGCCTTCCGCCGACCTGGTACGGGAGACACCCGGAAAGCAGCTCATAGAGAACCACGCCCAGCGAGTAAACATCGCTACGCGAATCCAGTTCCAGGGGGTCGGACGACACCTGCTCGGGACTCATATAGGCCAGCGTTCCCACCAGGTCTCCGGGGCGGGTTTCCTGGGTGGACGGCAGATCGTCACCGGTAATGCGGGCCACGCCGAAATCCACGATCTTCGGCTGGCCGGACTCGTCCACGAGAATGTTGGCCGGCTTGAGATCGCGATGGATGATCCCACGCAGGTGTGCATGATGCACGGCCGCGCAGGCCTTGATCACGATCTCCAAGCGCTGCCTGGAATTGAGCCGGTGCGCCTTGGTAAACTCCAGCAGCGAGAGACCGCGGATGAACTCCATGGCAAACCAAGGTTGTGGTCCGAAGCCGGCATCGGCGATGCCCGCCTCATAAATCTGCGCGATGCCAGGGTGCTGCAATCGGGCGAGCGACTGCGATTCGTGTTCGAAACGGCGGAGCACCCCGGAGGATGTTAAGCCTGGCTTGACGACCTTGAGAGCGACGGTCCGGCGGGGCTGTTCCTGTTCTGCCTGATAGACAACGCCCATGCCGCCCGCGCCGAGGATGGCGATAACGCGGTATCGCCCGATGGCGGCGGGCATGGGGCTGTCGCGCCAGGGATCGGTGACCGCCTCGCCCGCCGGAGCGAGTTTCGGCAAAGTATCGGGGATACCGCCGGAATTGCCGCGCGCGTGTTCCTGGAGCAGATCGAGCAGCAGGGGTTTGAGGCAGGGATCGAGGCCGGCGAGGCTTTCCACCCAGTCAGCGCGAGCTTCCCCCGGCAGTTCCAGGCCTTCGTCGAGGCGGTTGGAAAGCGTCATCCACTGTGCTTCGGTGAGCTTCATTGAGAAACCAGCGCGATCATCTATCGCAGCGCTACCGAGAGGAGCAGCCGCGCCTTCTCCCAATCGCGCCTGACAGTTCGATCCGTCACTCCCAGCGAGGCGGCGATCTCCTCGTTATCCAGGCCGGCGAAGTATCGCATTTCGACGACCTTTACGAGCCGGCTATCCACTTTCGCGAGTTCGTCCAGCGCTCTGTCGATGCCAAGGATCTCATCTTCCGGACTGCGGCCGGAAAGCCTGGAAGGGTCGACGGCGGATTCGCCG
>JAYTKJ010000189.1:0-8142 GCA_043730365.1 Acidobacteriota bacterium
TGCAGCCCAACGTGTCGGCGGGCCACGCGTTCCTGGGCCTGTGCCTGTTTCAAACCAAAGCCTACGCGCCCTCGCTCGCCGCGCTGCTGAAGGCTCGGCAGATCGGCTTGCCGCAAGGTGAACAGCTTACGGATGTGGCCAGCTATCACGCGGCGCTGCTGTTCACCAAGGATGAGAATTTCGAGCGCGCACTTCAAGTGCTGCAGACGTTCTCGGCACGCAAAGAGATCGATCCCAAGCTGATCGAGGCGGCGGGCATCGCGGCGTTGCGGCGGCCGCTGTTTCCCCAGGAATCGCCGCTGGAAGATCGCGAGTTGGTGTACCGCGTGGGCCGCGCCGTCATGATCGCAGGTGACCGCCGCGCCGCCGAGGCGGCCGATCAGTTCCGTGAGATCGTGCGTGACTATCCGTCGACGCCCAACCTCCACTACACCTACGGCACCTTGCTCCTCGGCGGCACGCCGGACGAAGCGCTGCGCATGTTTGCCGCCGAGTTGACGGTGCAGCCGAACCACGTTCCGAGCCTGGTGATGCTGGCCGTGGAGAACGTGACGCGCGGAGACTTTGCCGCCGCCAAGCCCTACGGTGAGCAAGCTGTGCAAGCCGCGCCCAACAACTTCACCACGCATGTGGCACTGGGCCGCGCGCTGCTGGGGCTTGACGATATTCCGGGCGCGATCCGCGAACTCGAACTCGCCGCCAAGCTCGAACCCACCAGCCCGCAAGTGCGCATTGCGCTCGCCGCGGCGCATCAGAAAGCCGGGAACACCAAAGAGGCTGCGCGCCAACGGGCCGAGTTCCAGCGGATTCGAAAGCAGCTTGAAGAGCAGCCGCGATGACGGCCCTGGACGCGGTATTGTTGTGGGCGGCAGCGGCCTCGACGACGCCGGAGGCCGCGTGCGCCGGATGCCATCGCGCGCAGGTGCAAGCCTGGGCCGGCAACAGCATGTCCAAGGCGCTCTACACGCCGCTTGACTCGGCCATTCTTCGTGACAATCCGCGCCTGGACTTCAAACTGGGACGCTTTACCTACCGCATTGAGCGCCGAGGCGGCGAGTCCATCTACACGGTGACCGATGGCGCTACGACCCTTTCCGCGCCGATCCGTTATGCCTTCGGACAAGGCTTCGCCGGCCAGACCTACGCCTATCAACACGACGGCAAGTGGTACGAGAGCCGGCTCAGCTATTACAAAGAGACCAAGGCGCTCGATCTCACTATGGGCGCGCCCCCCGGAGAGCCCAAGACCGTCGTCGAGGCAGCGGGCCGCGAGATGACGCAGAAGGACGTAGTGGAGTGCTTTGCCTGTCACACGACGAACTCGGTTAAGCGCGCGCCCGGGCAATCGGCCGCGATTGATTTTGCCAATCTCCAGGCGGGAGTGGGTTGTGAGAGCTGTCATGTCGGCGCGCCGGCGCACGCTGCGGGCTTCAGCGCGCGGCCCCCGAAAGCCGCGCCCATCGCCAAACTCGCACAGCTCGGCGCCGAGGAGCAGAACGACTTCTGCGGCCGCTGCCATCGCACCTGGGCCGACATCGCCACCAACGGACCGCGCGGGATCGGCAACGTCCGCTTCCAGCCCTACCGCATCGCCAATTCCAAATGCTACGATGCCACCGACGCGCGCATCTCCTGCACCGCTTGTCATAGCGTTCACGCCGCGCTTAATCGCAACCTGTCGAGCTACGACGCCAAGTGCGCCGCATGTCACTCACCCGCCGCCAAGACCAAGACCTGCCCGAAGGCCGCCAAAGATTGCGCCTCTTGCCACATGCCGCGCATCGAAATTCCCGGCTCGCATCACCTGTTCACTGACCATCAGATCCGCATTGTGAGGACCCATGAACCTTATCCGAACTAGTCTGCTTATCTTCGCCGTAGCCTTCACCATGGCCGCGCAATCGAATGACGTGAACTTCAATGTCATCGTCAAGGACAAGAAGGGCGTCACCATTAAGGGGCTCACCGCCACTCAATTTGAAATCACCGATGGCGGCAACAAGATGAAGGCCGCCAAGGTGCGCCTGATCGATGGCGCGCAAGCGATTGATGAATCCGGCGCCGCCAAACCCGTGGAACCTGCGCAACGCCTGAAGCTGTTTGTCCTGGCCTTTGAAGCCATGGGCAACGCGGAACGACGACTGGCCAAGGACATCGCGCTCAACCTCCTCAAGGAAGACAAGGCCCCGAATCATCTCTTTGCCGTTTTCATTTTCGCCAACCAGCTTTCGATCCTGCAGCCTTTTACACCCGATCACGAATTGCTCACCAGGGCTATTGATGTAGCCACCAGCGGCACGGCCAACATGAAGTTCGCCGAGATTCACGACGAGCTCAAGAACAAGCTGCGAGTGGACGCGGCGGCGGCCAGCAGTTCACTCTCCGACACCGATGTCGCGCCCGGCGCGCTCACAGCGGCCGCGCAAGCGATGTTGGCTCGCACGCAACTCAAGATGCTGGAGTTTGACGGCAAGATTGCGGACGGAGAACAGTCGCGCCGGGCCATCGCTTTTCTCAATTCTCTCGCCAGCGGGCTGGCCGGTTTCCCGGGCCGCAAAGCCGCCGCCTACATCACCTGGGGCTTGGTGGTGCCCACGCATCTGGATGCCGCATTCCAGGCGCTGCAGGCGCGCGCCAATCGGGCGGGTGTATCCTTCTATGGCATTGACGCTCGCGGTATCAGTGAGGGGAGGCAGAACGCCGGCGTCGACGATGCGGTGCGCCGCGCCGGGGGGCAGGCCACCGATAGCGGCACCCAGAACGGTACAGCGGTGAACTTTTCCGGCTTCGACAATACTCAGGACGCGTTGCGCGGAAACATCCAAGCCAACCTTCGCGTGCTGGCCGAATCGACAGGTGGGCTGTTGATCGGCGATACCAACGATCCCAAGCCGGCGTTACGCCAGATGATCGACGACACCAACACCTATTACGAGGTGACCTACGATCCGGGCATCGCCAATCTCGATGGCGCCTATCGCAAGACCAGCATTAAGGTGAACGCCAAGGATGCGCGCGTGCGTGATCGCGACGGCTACCTGGCGCTGGCGGCGGACCAACTCGACGTGCTCCCTTACGAAGTGGCGATGCTGAAGGCTCTAACCGCGAACCCCTTCCCCAAGGACGTTGCGTTCCGCAGCGGCACGGTGCGCCTGCACCAGAGCAAGGACGAAGTGAGCGGGTCCGTGCTGGTGGAGGTGCCGCTGGGCGGACTCCAATTCACCGAGGACAAAACGGCCGGCGCCTACTCAGGCCATCTGGCGATGCTGGTGCAGATCAAGGATCCCGAAGGCAAGATAGTCCGCAAATATTCGCGCGACCTCCCGGTGAAAGGCAAGCTCGATCAACTGCCCGCGCTGAAAACTTCGAACTTCAACTTTCGCGAACAGTTCACCGCGCCCCCGGGACGCTACGTCGTGGAAACGGTGATCGCAGACCTGGCGAGCGGCAAGACCGGCGTCAAGCGGGCGGCGTTCCTGGCCATCGGGAAATCATCGGGCGTCGCCGTGAGCGGCGTGTCAGTCGTGCGCAACTTCCAGCCCAATCAAACCAACCTCACGCCGGAAGAGCCGTTTCAGTTTCAAAACGGCCGCATCACGCCCACGCTCCTCACCACGCTCAAAGCCGTCAAAGGCGCACAGATGGCGCTCTTCTTCACCGTCTATCCGGACAAGGCGGCCGGGGGCGCTCCAGAAGCCGTCATTCAGTACTTGAAGGACGGCGCGGAGTTGGCCAAAGCCGCCCTGCCATTGCCCGCCGCCGACGCCACCGGTAAGATCCCCTATGTCTTCTCCTCGCCGATCGACACCATGCCTCCGGGCCTTTACGAAATCAAGGTGCAGGTGAAGCATGGCGCCTCGATCGCCGAAGAATCCGTCCTGATCACGATCGAGGGCTAATGATGGGAAAGATCTCGATTGGGCTGTTGCTCGCCGCCTCGCTCGCGCTGCCTCAAGACACGCCGATCATCCGCACCGATTCCAGCGAAGTGGTGGTGGATGTGGTGATCCGCGACAAGAAGGGCAAACTGGTGCGCGGGCTCACCGCGCGAGACTTCACGGTGCAGGAAGACGGCGCCGGACAAACTATCACGGCGCTGCGCGAAGTGACGGGTGGAGGCGGCTCAGTGGATGCCGGGGCCGTGGGCGCGGCCCGTGCCGCTCCCACCGATGGCAAGCCGGATCCTTCCAAGACCGTCCACCTGTTCACGCTGGTGTTCGATCGCATGGGTATCGACAGCCGCCGCATTGCGCGCGTGGCCGCCAATGACCTGCTCAAACAGGATCTGCCGCCCAACGTTTTCTACTCGGTCTTCCACACGGACCTGAGTCTGAAACTCGTTCAACCCTTCACCAACGATCGCGCCAAGCTCAAGGCGGCGGTGGAGCGGGTTCTCGGTGGCAATCCTACCGATTTTGCCAACTCACTCGCCGACTTCCAACAGTCGGCCGCACAGACCGCCGGCGGCGCGGGCGCGTCGGAGGCGGCCTCGTCGGGCTCACGCGGCGCAGGGGTCGACGCGGGCAATCTGGCGGCCGAAGCGATGGGCAAGATGGTCTCCGAAGGGATGGAGTTCGCGCAAACGGCGACGCGCGAGCAGGCCGGACGCTCTTCGATTTTTTCGCTTTGGGGCATCGTCAAAGCGCAAGGCCGCCTGCCGGGCCGTAAATCGCTGCTCTATTTTTCCGAGGGCCTGCAGATTCCGGCTTCGGTCATCAACCAGTTCCGCAACATGATGGCCGCCGCCAACAAGGCCAACGTCGCCATCTATCCGATCGATGCACGCGGCCTCTCGGCCACCGGCGACAACGGGCTCGGCGAATCGATGATCGCGCAGGCTGGCCGCATCAGCGCGGGGCAGTACAAGAACCAGGAAAACGGCGAGCAGATGTCGCGAGAAATGGACCGCCAGTTCGATCGGATTCAGGACGCCATCCGCGCCAATCCTCAGGTGATGCTGCAGGAACTGGCCGAATCCACCGGCGGCTTTCTGATGGCCAACACGAATGACTTTCGCCAACCGCTGCGCCGCCTCACCGAAGAACTGGGCACGTACTACGAACTGGTCTATCGGCCCGCCAACACCACTCTCGACGGCCGCTTCCGCGCCATTGAAGTGAAAGTGGACCGGCCCGAAGTCAAGATCCAATCGCGCAGCGGCTACTTCGCACTGCCGTCCCTGGCGGGCACCACCGTGTTGCCGTATGAGGTGCCGCTCCTCAACGCGCTCGCCGCCAAGCCGCTGCCGAAGGGCGTGGAATTCCGCGCGTCGGTGCTGCGCTTCCGGCCCCTGCCCGGCGGAGAAATGCAAACGGAAATTCTCTTCGACCTACCGATGAGCGGCGTCACTTTTCGCGAGAACGCCGAGAAGACCGCCTATCGCACGCACTTTTCTTTTCTCGCGCTGGTGAAGGACACGCAAGGCCAGGTGGTGGGCAAGATCACGCGCGACCTGCCGATGGATCAGCCCGCCGATCGCTTGAAGGGTTTCCAACTAGGCCGCGCCATTTTCAACCGGCAGCTCAACCTGCGCCCGGGTCGCTACACGCTGGAGGCGGCGGTGGCTGACCGCGAGGGCGAGAAGATCGCCGCGCGTCGCATTGCCGTCGTCGTGCCGGGGCGGCCGGAAAAGACAGTGTCGCTGAGCAGCATCGTCCTGGTGCGGCGCATGGATCAAGCGCCCGCCACGCCGGAACCGGATGACCCGTTCCTCAATGGAGTGAATCGCGTCGTGCCTACGCTCAACGACTCAGTGCCTGGTGGCGCGGGCAAGGCCCTGTCACTCTACTTTGTCGTGTACCCGATACCCGGCGCGGCGGACAAGCCCAAGCTGACGATGGAATTTTTTGACGGCGAAAAGCGGCTGGGCGGAGGCGAACCAGAGTTGCCCGCCCCCAGCGCCGATGGCCGCATCCCGTATATTGCGACAACGCCGCTCGACGCCTTCAAGCCGGGGCTCTATGAAGTGCGAGTCACCGTGAACCAAGGCGGCGCCTCCGACGTGCAGAGCACCTTCGTTACCATTGAATAAGTTGACCAGACGGAAACTACTGTCGATCCTCGCCGCGTCGGCCACAGCGGCGCAGCCCCCACAAGCGCCTTTGTTTGAAGAGGTTCCCGCTTCAGCAAGCGGCATCAAGTGGGTGCATGACAACGGCCTCTCGCCTGAACGACATCTGCCGGAAACGCTGCCGCCGGGTTGCGCGTTTCTGGATTACGATGGCGACGGCTGGATAGATATTTTCCTGGTCAACACCGGTCCGTCGGACTTCTTCACGCCCAAGCAGCCGCTGCTGCACGCGCTCTACAAGAACAATCGCGATGGCACTTTCACGGACGTCACGGCCAAGGCCGGCATTGCGCCTTCGGTCTCGTTCGGCCAAGGTGTGGCCGTGGGAGATTTCGATAATGACGGCTTCCCGGATATCTTCATCACCGCCTACGGCCGGCCCACGTTGCTCAAGAATAATGGCAACGGCACATTCACCGATATCACGGTGAAAGCCGGCCTGGCTGGCCCCGAACTCACCCAAGGTTGGACCACCAGCGCTGTCTGGTTTGACTATGACAACGACGGCCGGCTCGATCTGTTCGTCTGCAGCTTTGTGCGCTACGGCGTGGGCGATCGCTTCTCTTGCGGCGACAACAAACTCGGCCGCAAATACTACTGCATTCCGCGCGTCTTCAAGCCCACGCCCAGCCTGCTCTATCGCAACATGGGCGATGGCACGTTCAAGCTGGTGAGCAAGGGCACTGACATCGAAAAGGCGCTCGGCAAAGGCTTGGGCGTGGTGGCCACCGACATCAACAATGACGGCTGGATGGACTTGTTCGAGGCCAACGACACCGTCCAGAATTTTCTGTTCGCCAATCGCGGCGGTGGCAAGTGGGAAGAGATCGGGCTCTCGGCCGAAGTGGCGTTTAGCGAAAGCGGGCAGGCGCGGTCCGGCATGGGTGTCGACGCCTTCGACATCAATGGCGATGGTTGGCAGGATCTCTTCGTCGCCAATGTGGACCAGGAGATGTTCTCGCTCTACCAGAACAACAAGACGGAGAACTTCACCGACGCCGCGCACAAGAATTCCGTGGCGCAGTCGACGCGCCTGCTCTCCGGTTGGGGTCTCAAGTTCTTCGACTACGATAACGACGGGTTCGTCGACGCGATTCTCTCCAATGGCCATCCGGACGACATGATCGAGCAGTATTCCCAGCAGGTCAAGTACAAAGAGCCGTTGCTTCTGTTCCATCACGATGGCTCAAAGCTGGTGAACGTGAGCGACCAGGCCGGGCCGGTCTTCCGCAAAGGTTTCCCGGCGCGAGGCCTGGCTGTGGGCGATTTCAACAACGATGGCCGCGTGGACGTGCTGGTGGGCAACTGCGGCGAGGCTCCGTTGCTGCTGAAGAACAACGCCGGCGCGGGCAACCATTGGATTGGGCTCAAGCTGATTTGCAAGACGGCCAATCGCGATGCGGTGGGCGCGCGCATTTCCTGGCAGGCGGGTGGCAAAAAGTATTCGCGCTTGAAGAATAGCGGCGGCAGTTATCTCTCGAGCCACGACCCGCGCGAGGTGTTGGGCCTTGGGGCCAGTGCCAAGGTTGACTGGGTCGAGATAAGTTGGCCCAAGCCGAGCCGCCGTGCGGAGCGCTTCAACTCACTCGCCGTTGACCGCTATTCCGAGATCGTCGAAGGCACGGGCACGCCGGTAACTGCGCTGCGTTTTTGACGTACGCAGAACCCCAGCCCCGAGTGGGGACGGTGCTATGATTCCCTTGGCGGAGGAGTGCTCCAAGCTGGCGTGATCGAGCTCATTTTGGGTTTGCATTCGCCTCTCCGGGGAGGCTCGAGAGTCAGAACCGGGAGGACCATCCGGCCTTCCATGCGCATCTCAACGGGCGCGTAGGTTTCTTCGAGGCGATCAACCCAATTAAAGGGAAGCGGCTGCGAGCGATCTTTGACCGGATCGCAACCGGACCGGCTTAGAGCATTGTCGGTTCAGGTTTAGCGCGATTCCATATGGTCACGCCTCGGTACGGAGCCGCGCGCGTAGGCACCCGGCGTTCTCCTAACGCACCGACATCTTGTGCGTGGCCGGGTGCTGCCGGTGGCTTGCCCAAGGCGCGCCACGGCCTTGTTGAAGTGGA
>JAYTKJ010000190.1:0-4027 GCA_043730365.1 Acidobacteriota bacterium
CACAGGTCCGCGAGCGTTTTCCACAGCCGCGGTTTGCGACGACTGTGGAAATCCCTTCTTTCTCATTTCCCTTTCTTGGAAACTATAAGGAAGCGGTCTTTACACTTGAACCGAAAATGCTCTAAGGCGTTGCGCGTCTCCGAAGCTTCTCGCTAGTGTCTCGTCAGACTCAGCCTGAGAGGCCACAAGTCATGCTTGGGAGTTCGTTTCCTGTCAAAGTGCCCTTCAACTGCCGGAACGCCGTTTTCTGGGTCGCCCGGCGAGATTCTCGGGGGGATCCGAGGCTATGTACGAGTAGCCGACTTATACGGCTAATCTCTGCCCGATCCGCTGTGGTCGCGCGGCCAGTCACTCAGACGGCGCACCACCATTCTGCGCAATGAAGGTGGGGACTACAAGAGCTTATTCTGAGAACCTGGCTACCCATCCCTCAGGAGTCTCGCCAGACAGGGCTTCGGGGGCTTTCACTGGTAAGAAAGCTCGAACGAAAAACAAAACGAGGGCCTGTCCATCGTACCTTGAGCGCTTCGTCCAACGGACGACCTCGATGAACGATTGGCCGCATTAAAACGACAACGCAGGAATTACTAAATGTTCAGCGACGCCGGCGCCGGCCAGAGAAGCTTCTTGGCGGCGGCGGCGGCGACTTCGGCTCGTTGGCGGGCGGCAGGTTGGCATTCATCGAAGCCACAAACGCGGCCATCTCGGCGTCGGAGATGAGCCCGATGGGCCGCGGGAGCGGCGGGAGTTCGCGGAATTGCATCTGAATCCCCAGAGTCCGCTCATATTTGCGCATGTCGGAGAGCTCTGAGGGAGTGACGAAGGTCCAGGAGGCGCCACGGGCGCCCGCGCGGCCTGTGCGTCCAATCCGATGAACGAAGTTTTCCGGCTCTTGCGGCAAATCGTAGTTCACGACGTGGGCGATGTCATCCACATGAATCCCGCGCGCGGCCACGTCGGTGGCGACCAGTACACGGTAGACACCGTCTTTGAAGCCCTGCAACGCTTGATTGCGTTGGCTCTGCGAACGGTCACCGTGGATCGCGGCGACCTTGTGGTCCTCGCGCTCCAGAAATTTCGTCAACCGCTCGGCGCCCTCTTTGGTGGCTACAAAGACAAGGAAAGAACCCTGCTCGTTTCTGAGCAAATACTCGAGGAGATCAAACTTGGAGCCGCGCGGAACTTCGTAGCAGAAGAGATCAATGCGGCCGGCCGTCTGCGCACACGGCTCCACGGCGATCCGCACGGGATTGCTCACGTAACTTGCGACCAGGCCGGCCACGGATGGGTCCATCGTCGCTGAGAAAAGCATGGTGTGGCGTTTCGCCGGGAGCTTATCCATGATGATGCGCAGATCGGGCAGGAAGCCCATATCGAGCATCCGATCGGCCTCGTCAAGCACCACGGTGGCGGCACCGGAGAGATCGATCAACCGCCGGTCCAGATAGTCACAGAGACGGCCCGGCGTCGCGATCACCACTTCAGCCCCGGCTTGAATATCGCGCAACTGGGCTTTCTCGCTCATGCCGCCTACAACGACTGCGGTGCGGATGTGCATGCCGTGGGCGATTTGCCGGAAGGCCTCATCGATCTGAATGGCGAGTTCACGTGTCGGGCTGAGGATCAGGACTTTGATGGTTTTGGTGCGGGGAACAGCGGCGAGAGCTTCGGTCAAGGGGATTGAGAATGCGAGCGTCTTGCCGGTGCCGGTCTGCGCGGTTGCCACAACGTCGCGGCCTTCCAGGATCGGCGGGATGGCCTGCGCCTGGACGGGCGTCGGGGTGACGAATCGGTTCTTATCGAGATTGTTCCGCAAGGCGGAACAGAATTTGAGATCGGAAAAATGCTGTAGCAAGTCAATTGTGCTCGGATCTTCCCGCCGCGAAGCGGAACCCTTTTGTTTTCAGGATAGCAGCGAGGAAGCGATACGAGGTTGGTCAGGAAAGCCCGTGCCTTTCAGCATCAGCGTCAGGCTAGCCGGGCCGAACAGCCGGTCGACCGGGCTTTTCACTGGCCGATCCGTTGGGTTGAAGGATAGTACCTGGATCACGCGCAACCAGGAGAGAGCGCTCGCGGCGTCCCTGCGGTTCGACCTCCGTACGGATCGCCGACGCTCCGCCACCATCGCGGGCACTGACTCAAATCGAGAATCTGGATGCGTGGCAACTAATGCACGTCTCTGGAGCCAGTCCTGCTGGCGTTGGGGATGCGGAACCGATCGATCAAGGCTTCTCGGCCCGTGAGCACCTTGGAGACATGTTCCCCAACAGCGGGCCCGTGTTTGAAACCATGGCCAGAGCCGCCACCGGCGATGAACACCCGCTTGCTTTCCGGGTGCCAGTCCATTACGAAATCGCCGGAGTCCGTGTTCTCGTACTGACATATTCTCGACTCGACGAGCGGACTTTTTGCAAGCGCTGGGAACCGGCTACCCAAGTATTGACGCGCCTCCTTCACGATAAGGGCCGAAGGGATTCGCTCCTCCGTATCTGGGTCGACAGCTGCACCGTGCCTGTCGAATGACACCTTAAAACCCCTAGCCTCGATGTCGGGGAAGCCGTAAGGAATGCGGGAGTCGGTAAAGTCGACCCATGCGGGGAATTGACCGGCGGCAAATGTCTGGCTTCCCGGGGGCACGCCGAAAAACATGATCTGTTGGCGCGTGGGTTTGATCTTGTTCCCGATCACGGCCGGTAGGAGTTTCGGCAGCCAAGGCCCGGCGGCGGCAACGATCCGGTCAAAGACCAACTTCTGGCCTCCCATCAGCAAGGTCTCGCCATCCAAAGCGACCTTGGACGGGACGAACAAACCGCCCTTGCCCACGAAGTCCGCAAAGACCGCGGCCACGGCACGCCTTCCAAGCAGTGCCCCGGATAGCGGCTCCAAGACCCCCTGGCAGGAACTCGGCACCCTGATCCCGGGATATCTTCGGTGGAGTTCGGCGTGGTCGAAGATCTCGAAGGGCCAGTCCAGCCCCTTCAATGTCTTCAGGCTGGCGATCCCGTATGCATCGTCGGGACGGATGAACCAAAGCGCTCCAGTTTGCACGAAACACTCGCCATGGGACAGGGACTTGAGTGTGTCCACCCACACTTGGCGCGAGCGAATGGCCCATTCTGAGTACAGTTTGCTCGTACCGTATCCAACCCGCAATAGCCTGCTCTCGCCACCCGAGCTTGACCGTGCGTTTGCCGGCCCATACTGGTCAAACAGGGTTACGCTGCACCCGGCGTGCTGCAACTGGTGTGAGATCCACGTGCCAAACACGCCCGCTCCGACCACAGCGACCTTCAGTTTGTTCTGTTGCGCCGGCGCCGCAGCCGCCGACAGTACAAAGCCTAGTTCTCTACGCGTGATCATGTTCGGTGATTATACATGGGCATGCGTTCGCCTACGCCGCTGATTGGGTTTCGCGTGTTGTACCTGCGCCCTCGGCCAACAGGAACTTTCGGCGCTCAATCATGATTCTGATGTTAAACGCACCGGGTCACCGGCCAAAGAGCGAACTGTGCCGGATCACGCTACTCGTACAAAGCTCGGATTGCACCACACGGGCCCGAAGTCCGGTGCTGGAAGCTGCGCCAGAAGATTTCGCGAGAACAAGATCGTTGAAGCATATCCACCCTGCCGGTCAGTCGGCGTCCGCGGAGTCGCCTTCTCTGGCAGGCGCTCTTCGCCAGGCAATTGGAAAAAGCGGGGATCAAGAAACCCCGCGCTCTCGGCCTGAGTCTACTTCAACAAACCTTTGAATCCCAGCGCCGGCTTAAATGCCTCCAGCGTGTTGTACACAATCGGGCAATACGTGGCCCGGTCAATCAGCTCCCACATCCGGCTCGGAATAGATCCTTGCCCGCGCACCAGGTGTGGAAAGTTGTCGCAAGCCGTCGGTCTGGACTCGTAAATCGTACACGTCTTGCCGTCCAGAAATACGCAGCCCGCCACGTCGTCGCGCTTCAAAATCAGTCCGTCCTCGGGATCCTGCATGGTGTACTGAGCCTTGAAATCGCTGAGCGACAACCGCATCAAC
>JAYTKJ010000191.1:0-3591 GCA_043730365.1 Acidobacteriota bacterium
TCGGTGGGCATTGAAGATCCCGCCGATATCTGTGACGATTTGAGCCAGGCGCTATAACGCAAAATGGCCGCCCGGAAGGGCGGCCATTTTGATTCGTACCCGGAATTAGAATTCCAGGCGCAGACCCATGGTGATTAGCCGCGCGCCATTCTGCGGTCCGGTCGGACGGCCGAAGTTCACGTTGCCAACGGTGCCATTGACGCCGCCAAAGCTCGTGCGGTTGAAGAGGTTAAATGCGTCGGTGCGATAGGTCAAGATGATCGGATTCTTGTCGTTGTTAAACAGCGTGGTCCGCTTCACTATCGAGAGGTTCTCAGTAAAGACGGAGGGTTGACGGAAGTCGTTCTGGTAGAACGCCGCCGTACCCAGCGTAAATTGCGGAGCCGCCGAGACGGACGCGGCATTGAAGAACCGCGACGCCGGGTCGTTCGGGTCAAGCGACGTTCGCTCGACACCGGTGCGGATCGGCACCGCCGACAGGTTGGCCTTGGTCAGCGGCGCAAACAACACCCCATTGCCCAGCGGATTGCCTGGAGTCGCCAACTGCAGGAGAGTACCCTTGCGGTAAACCTGCGCCGAGGAGACCGTCCAGCCGCTCACCAACGCATTGGAGATCTTGTTGGTCGCGCTCAGGTACTTCTGACCCTTGCCGAACGGCATGTCGAATGTACTCAGGATGTTCAAGACGTGCGGGATATCGAAAGGCATAAAGCTCTTCGCGTCCGGCAGGTTGTTGTAATCCTGCGGCGAACCCTGGCCACCCTGCTGATTGAAGACCTGGCGGAAGTGACCGTTGCCCAGGCTCTTCGACCATGTGTAGTTGGCAAGTAGTTGGTAGCTGCCGAAGCGGCGCTCCACCTTGGCCTGCATCGCGTCATACCAGCTAACGCCGTAGCCCGCAAACAGGCTGCTGACGGAGAGGTATTGCGGGTATGGACGGAGTGACTGCGCGACGCTCATACCGCCGGGGAAGCTGGCGAAGGGCGTACGGATCCCGGCTGCGGCGGCGGCCGGCGAATCAATGCGGGCCGACAACAGCGAACCGCGGCTCAGTACGCTCGTCGGCAACTGGTTCAAGTCAATCGTCGAGTTCAACCGCGTACCGCGGTTGCCCTGATAGGCGACGTCGATCAGGAAGTTCTTTACTTCATGCTGCACGTTGAAGCTCCAGTTGTAGATGCGACCGGCTTGACCGGCGGTTGATCCCTGATACTGCACGCTCTGGAAGTTGACGTAGGAAGGATCGATGATCGGCGGCGGACGATAACCCGGCGCCAACGGAATCCCATTGTCCCAGTTCAGGACGGCGTTGCGGCCATCGCTGACCAAGTCGTTGCTGCCCGCAAAGCCGGCGCGGCAACCGCATCCGCCGCTCGACAGGCCTTGATAGTAGATCGACCAGCCGCCACGCAAGACCGTCTTCGACCCCAACTGGTAGGCGAAGCCAAGGCGCGGTCCAATGTTGGAGTAATCGGTCGGATAGAAGCGCTTCTGGCCTGTGCGGCCAGGACCGGGCCCCGAAAACACCAATGCGCCCGGCAGTCCGCCAGCGGCTGGGTTCGGCACCTTGATATCAACATGCGAGTACCCGTTACCGCCAGGAACGTGCCAGCCGATGGGCACTTCATAGCGCAATCCCAAATTCAATGTCAGCTTCTGTGTAATCTTCCAGTTATCCTGGAAGTAGACCGACGTGTCATGGTAGAACGTCGTGTCGAACAACACCGGCGGAACGATTTGCGACGCGGCGTCGGTGCCGCCCAGGATTAGGCTGGCGAATTCATGTCCCGTCGAGGTGAGCGCGGTGGGCAGTCCCGTCTGTGTCCTGTTGAACACGTACCGTCCGTTCGTTCCCGCCAGATCCTGCCCAAGAGTGAGGAAGCGGCGATAAGCCCAGCCAAATCTGTACTCGTGCTTACCCTTTAAGAGCGTGTAGCCTTGCGACAGGTGATACTGCGTGTTGAACTGCAAGCCATTCGCCACCTTGCCGTCCTGCACGCCATACGGCGACAGGCCGGCCGCGCCGGAAAACTGAATACGCGGAATCGCGTCGGAGTCGCCCGACAGTCCAAAGCCAAGCCTGCTGCCGGCGCCCTTCTGATTCGGGTTGTCCCAGGTCTGCCGGGTCTTGGATAAGGAATAGGTCGTGTGCATCAGCAGGTTCGGGCGAATGCTCAAATCGTGGTTGATGCGGTAGTTAAACGGCTTTTGGAAGTTCTGCAAACCATTGCCAATCGCGCCTTCAAAGTTCGTCACGTCGTCCTGTGCCTGCACTTCGTTGCTAAAGAAAAACGAAGCGCGGTTGGTGGCGCTAAAGGCGTGGTCGAACTTCAGACTCCAAATCGTGCGCTCGAATGCTGTGCGGTTCACGAAATCGTAGTTGTTCGCCAAACTGCTCCGGGTCGGGTTGGGAATCAACGCCATCAGGTTTCGCGCGCCGCGGCTGAACCGGGCCCCGGGAATCGTATTTCCGGGGAAGGGCTGGCGAACATCGCCCGCCGTCGTCGCCGGATCATAAATGACCGGAACGCCAGCTTCGTTGAAGGCGCCCTGCTTCATAGCCGCGGTCGGAACCGTCAATAGCGGGAAGCCCAGCGATACGGGGCGAATATCTTTGGCGTAAGTGAAGAACCAGAATGTCTTATTTCGACCGTCGTAGACCTTCGGAATGAAGACGGGGCCGCCGATGACACCACCGGTCTCATTGAATCGTTCTTTCGGACGGAAGTTCCCGGCTGGGTTCGGATTCGCATTGCGGGCCCAGGCGTTCGCGTTCCAAATGTCGCGGCGCATATTGTGGAATGCCGCGCCATGGAACCAGTTCGTGCCGCTTTTGGCCACATAAATTTCAATGCCGCCGCCCACGCGCCCGTATTCGGCCGAGTAGTTGGACTGCAGCATCTTAAATTCGCTGAACATTTCCGAGGAGGGGAAATTGAACACCGCGCTCGATTCGACGTTTAGCGCGCTGCCACCGTCGATTAGCACTTCCTGTGCGCGACCGCCGGAACCGGACACGCTCTGCTCACCATTGTTGGTGACGCCGGGCATATAGTTCACAAAGGCGCGCGGGTTGCGAATACCGCCTGAAAACAGCGGGAGGTTGTCCATGAACTTCTGCGACAAGTTCTGCCCGCGCTCCGGGCCCGATGTTTCCAACAACTGCGCTTCCCCCGTCACTTCCACCGTCTGCTGCACGTCGCCCACTTCCAAACGCAGATCCATGTCCTGCCGCTGGGCAATGCGGATTTCGATGTTCTGGCGGTTCAACTTTTTGAAGCCAGTCTTCTCTACGGTGATGTTGTAGGTCGAAACCGGAACGGCCGGAAATACATACAGGCCGGCATCGGTCGTTAGGGTTTCCAGTTTCGCGCCAGTCGTCACGCCAGTGGCAACCACTTTCGCGCCGGGGATCGACGCGCCATTCTGGTCTGTGACTGTCCCGCTCAGCGAGCCAGTCGATGTCTGTGCATACATCGCCGCGCTAGCTAGAAGCACGATTCCGACTAACAAGGTCATCTTAATTCGTGTCATTTTACCTCTTCGGTTTTTGGTAGCCAAGTCTATGATTTTTCATATACTTGGACCACT
>JAYTKJ010000192.1:0-30823 GCA_043730365.1 Acidobacteriota bacterium
TGGCCGATCTTTCCAAACAGACCGGCGAAGCGCGCTGGTTGGAACTGGCCCGCCGCTATTTGCACGCGAGTGCGCACTGCTACGGAGATCGCTATCGCACGCCGCAGAGCGGCAAGATCGGATGGGGCGCCGCCTGGACATACGCGCTGAGCGGCCTGGCCGAGGACAAGGCCCTGGTGACGGCGGTTGAGTCCGGCCTCTGTGATCTTCAAGGCGGCGATGGCTCGTGGAACGGCGAGGGCGTCTACGACGCCAGCCCGGCGCCGGAAAACGCCGTGGCGCGAATCGACGTAACATCAGAGTTTGTCGCTTTACTATCGATGATGAGCGAGACTACGAGTGGAGGAACCCTTTGACGTTTGAAAACCCGGTAAAAGTTAAGCTGGCCCGCGGCGAAGCGGTGTGGGGGGCGTCAGCCATGGTGGCCGATGCCTTTGCCTGCCAGTTGACCCTCGCGACGGGCATCGATTTTCTTTGGATTGACACCGAACATGCGCCGTTCGCGCCCGAAGATGTCGGACTGGTGCCGGTACTGGCGAGGCAGCAAGGTTGCTCGCCGATGATTCGCGTGGCGGGGCTGGACGCGAGCCTCATCAAGAAGTCGCTCGACGCGGGAGCCTCGACGATCATGATCCCGCAGGTGAACAACGCCGAAGAAGCGCGCGCAGCCGTGCGTTTTTCAAAGTATGCGCCGGAGGGCACGCGAGGTGTCTCGCCGGGCTGGACATTTTACGCCAATGTTTCCTGGGACGACTATTTACCGCGGGCCAACAAAGAGACCTGTGTGGTTGTACAAGTAGAGTCCTTGGAAGGCATGGAGAATGTGGAGGCGATTGCCGCCGTCGAGGGGGTCGACGTCGTGTTTGCGGGGCCCATGGATCTTTCGGCGGCGATGGGTTTCATCGGGCAGACGAAGCGTCCAGAACTACAGACGTTCCTCGCAGACTTTCCCAAGCGCGTGGCGAGTCAAGGCAAAATTTCCGGCGTGACTACGGGCGCGGGCGCCGATGCGCAACAACGCTTCAAGCAGGGCTACCGGTTCATGAGCATGGGCGGCTTGTTGTTCAGCGGGCAAACGGGTCTGATCCGCGACTTGAAAGAGTTGCGAGACACCTGCAAATAGCCAATGACCGGGGATTGGGCCATCGCCGATTGTGACCGTGATTTCTTTGCGCGGGAAATCGACTCGTTCCTGCCGCCACGCATCTTTGACGCGCATTGCCACCTCTATCATTGCCGCGATTTCAAGGCAGCGACTCCGGCGCTGGCGGCCTCGGGACCGGCGCAGGTGGATTGGGCTTGCTTTCGACGGTCCATGGAGGACATCACGCCGGGCCGTGAGTACTCCGCGCTGGCGTTCCCAATCCCGGCGCAGGGCTTGGACTCGGCTAGTGCAAACGCGTTCCTCGCCGCCGAGCTGGATGCGCATCCGAACTTGCGCGGATCCATGATGATTGAACCCGGCATGGACCCCGATTTCGTGCGCGAGACGGTGCAGCGCGGTGGATTCGCCGGGTTAAAATGCTACCACCTCTTCGCAACAACCAAGCCCACATTCGACGCGGCGGTGGAGGCGTATCTGACAGACGAACACGTGCGTGTCGCGCATGAATTGGGCCTCACCATCACGTTGCACATGGTGCGCGCTCGCGCGATCGCCGATCCGGTGAATCAAGAAAGCATCTGTCGGCTGGCGCGCAAATACCCGAACGCGCGATGGATTCTGGCGCACGCGGCACGAGGGTTCAATCCGCATCACACCATCGAAGGCATCCATTCGATGAAGGGACTCGGCAACATCTGGTGTGACACAAGCGCGGTGACCGAAGCCGGCGCCTTCGAGGCCATCGTGCGGGAACTCGGCGTGGAGCGGCTCCTCTACGGCGCGGACTTTCCGGTGACGCATCTGCGGGGGCGCTGCGTGGCGATCGGCGATTCGTTTCTCTGGCTGACGGCCGACAATACGAATTTCGGTGCATCGCATGCCGCGGTTCAGCCCGTACTGGTGCAACTGGAATCGTTGCGCGCGCTGAAGCAGGCGTGCTGGAATTTGCGGCTCAGCGATTCTGAAGTTGAGAAAATATTCTGGGGCAACTCCGCGGCGCTGCTCAAACTTTGACAGTACGCAGCGCCTCGCGCGTCCGTTGCGCCCAGGCGGGCTCGGGATCGCCGGCGCCCTTGGCGTAGTAAGCCGTGGCTGCCAGCAGATGCGGTTGCCAAGCGGCGCTCACCAGCGGAAGGGTTTCGAGCAGCGACACCAAGTACTTATAGAAGTGCACTTCGTCCGCCTTCGTGATCGAGTTGCGAAGCGCCGTGTTGAGGTATGCACGCCGAGTGTCCGGATTATCGGCGAGGCTGAGAATGAGCGCGGCGGCCGCAGCAGGCTTGGCGGGGATAGCGGCGATGGTCTCTTCAATCGCTTGGCTACCGCCGCCGGCGGCAGGCACTAACTCGTCAATCGCGAGGCGCTGGATTTGCTCAGGCTTCGTTTCGGCGAATTGACGGAACTGGCCCATCCAGCCCACGCCCTGTAGCAACAACAAGTAGCGCAAGCGAGGATCCGCGGCAGAGAGGTAGGCAACGTGAAGCCCATTTGCCGCGGTAACCGCATGAACCCCGGTGATCGTGTTGGCGCCCGAAGCGCGCATACGGAGTTCAGCGGCCGAAAGATGAACCGCCTCCCACACTGCGCCAGCGCGCAGATTACCTTTGGCGAGGCGCGACGCCGTTTCCGCGCAGGCCTCGTCAACCGAAGCCGTCCGCATCGTCTTGAGCAGCGCGCGAGTCTCAGCCGTGCCGTTGGACGCGGCCGTCCACTCAGCGGGCAACCGCGCAAAGGTGTCGCGCACGCGTTTCTCATTGCCTGCAAAACACTGGTCGTTCAAGGCGAAGCCATTCATGCTTTGCTCGCGACCGAAGTCAAGTAACGCGAGCGCCACCGAACGTAAGACCGGCTCACCATGTTGCCACCCGATCGTTTGAAGCGTGCGGCTCGCATTGGCTACGAAAATCGCCTTGTGCCCGATATTGCGATAGTCTCTCGCGCCGTAGCGCCAGAGATTCTCGAAGGCTTCGGTAGGGTTGCTGAACCGCGCCAGAGCGGCGGCGGCGCGTTCGGCGCGTTCCAAATCCCACCCGTCCATCGCCGCGGCAAACTCAACGGAGGCCTTTTGGGACGACAGGATGCCGCCACTGAGCGCTCGCATCGAATAGTCGCCGGTCTTCTGTCCAGCGTCGCGCGCCTGCGCGGCTTTGAAGTCGTCCAGCACGAAAAATAGAGGCAGAGCGCGTACGTCTGGCGGCGCTTCCATACTCAATTGATGCGCCGCATGGGCGAGGAACACGCAGTGCAACGCAAACCCCGGAGGCCGCGGGTTCACGTTGCGCACACCCGCCAAAAAGACCGCCGCCAGCAAATGGCGATACGGCGTGCCCCGTTGCATCTGCCCCGCCAGCCACTCGGCGCACTTCTCCCGCTCGACAGACTCAATCTGGCGCACCAGCGGTTCGATCTCAGGTGAGAATCGCACCAAGTCAGGGGCTGCCTGGGCCTGGGCGCGAGTGAGCAGCCACGGACTGTTCAGGAGCAGGGTACGGCGCGGAATTTTCACCATCGTGGCCGCAGTTTATCAGATTGGGCATGAAACGATCCGGCAGTCTGCAGCACTAGACCTTTGTCGAGTTACCCGCACAAAGAGAAGGAGGCTCATGGCCAGCATCCGGCTGACGGTATCGATCCTTTTGGTAACCGCTGGCGTAGCATTTCCGCAGCGGCTCTACAACGAAGCGAACGATCGCAAGGCTACCGAGGCGCTGGGGCTTTCCCGGCAGTTGCTGTCCGGGCAAGTCTGGGACAAGGCCTTGGCCAACCTGGACGAACTCTACAAACTGAGACAGCAAATGGTGTTTGAATCGGCCGAGGGGATCCTCAAAGCTGAATGGGCCACCTGGGAAGCCTGGGCTGACGTGAAGGCTACGTTCGGCCGGCTGCCAAAGCCAGCCGAGCCCACCGAGGCAGCGTTCAAGCTGGAAATCGTCAAACTTAAGGCCAGCCGCGTTCAAGCAGAGGCCGAACTGGATGAGTTACGAGCCAGGCTGTTTCAGAACAAAACCGCCGAGCAAATTCGGATGGTGGGTTTGTGGATGGAGCGGATTGGAGCGGTGAAGCCGCTTTTCGAGCGCGTCATCAAAATGGAAGAGAACGCCGCGCTCAGCAGGACAAATCTGGAAGCCGCCGTCGCGGCCAAGAAAGCGTTGGACGGCTTGAGCACGCTGTATCAGACTTTCCGCGTTGAGATTCCCAGTCAATCGGCCGGTACGCTTTTCCTTGAAGGGGAGATTCGGCTGCTTGAGTTGGAGCAAGGGCATCTGCTGCGGCTCGCCGCGATTCAAGAGCGGCTCCAGGGCGAATCGGTTCGAGTAGAAACATTGCGCAAGCGCAGCCAAGTGTTGCTCGACCAGGTATTGGCCAAGTATCCCGATGCCAAAATTGCCGAGAGCTTCGCCAAAGCCAAGACGGAGAATCCCGACTTGGTCCCAAGCATGGTGTCGGCCCTCTACCATGTAGCAGCTTACGCGGCCCGCGCCGATCTGCCAGTGCGGTTGGCCGGCCACCGCGAGTCACTCGAGTTGCGCGCCCAGGCCATTCACCGCGATGCCGCCAATGCGGCTGTCTATGAGCGAGTGATTACCAACGGGATGCAACGACTGGCCGCCTATCACAAGGGGGGCGTCCGTCCGGAGAATCTGGCCTCTTTCATTCGCGCGCTGGCGACGGCGGGGCTAATTCCGGCGATCCTAACGAGGTAAGTTGATGCGCATACGTTATCTCCAACTGGTCCCGCTGCTGCTCCTTCAATCCTGCGCTCCGGACGAATATGCAGCAGGTCTATCCACCTTGTTAAACACTTATTCCCAACAGGTTTCGCGAAGGCTGGCCGAGGAGGAAAAGCGCTATCGACGGGAGGCGAAGATCCTGCAGGACGCCGACGACCGAGCCCAGAACATGTCCGTGGATGAGGAGATCGCGGCAGCCGCCGTGGCGCTCGAAGCAGACGTCATGGCGGGCCGGGCCACGGGAGACCGGGCGATATCGAACGCCACCGCCTTCGGCCGCGCTGAATTCGAACGCGCCCGTCAGGTCAATGCCCGCGCTCAGGATTCCGAGTTGCAGCGAATTCGCACGCTACAAAGCCTGCAAATGGAGAGCGCCAAGATCGAAGGCCTGCGGGCGGCTCTGGACGTGTTGTCGAAAAAGCCCAATTGGCAATCGGCACTGAGCGAGTCGGCGCAGTTCGGCCGGGACACCAGGAACCGCCTCGATTTGCTGGCTTGCGGGGACCTCGACGAGACGGTCAAGCAACTGACGGCCCAGGACGGGACGCTGAGTGCTGAGATCGCCGTAGAATCCGACGTGGCCAAGAAGGCCGCACTCACGAAGAGACAAGCAGCTGTGCGAGCCTCGCTCAAAGTGGCCACCGATGGCCGAGTGGAAACGGGCCACTTTGACGCCGTAACCCAAGCCTGCAAGTAAGGAGCAACCCATGAGCGCAGCCGAGCGCGTAGCCCGCTTGAAGAAATCCCGGACCGCCGCGATCGCGGTACGAGACGAAATGGACCGGCGGAACGATAGCGACCCGCGGCCATCGAACGTGCTCAAGCGGGCGCCAGTCCTGCGACGCGCCGCCGCCGAGATTACCGATCTCGACCTCCAGACTAGCGACCGGGAAGGCGATCCACAACCGATCGCGCTGGACCCAGACCAACTCGCCGCGCTGAATCGCCTCGCTGACCGTCTCAACGCCGCGATCGCTCGTGATGCACTGGTGGGTGTGGCACTCGATACCGCGACACGAGTCCTGGACGCGGCCGCCGAAGTGCGTGGAATTCTTTCTTAACGGATCAAGTGGTCAGAAAAGCTGAGGTACGGGGCTGGAGACGACTTCGGCATGTGGCAACCAGTGCAATCCTCTTTGGCGCGATGCGCGCTCGCGTGGCATTGCAGGCATTTCTCACGGTAGAAGGCGGCGTCAACTTTCCGGGCATCTTCATGCGCCGGGTGGCAGGTTGTGCAAACCAACTTACCCGCGCGGTAGCACCTACTCGAAACGAGCCGCATCAGTTGAAATCTGATGTTCAGCGGATCATTCGCGTTTCCAGTGGGCGGTGTTGGGCGATGACACTCGGCACAAATCCCGAGTTGCGCGGCAGGCGAAAGTTTGGCGGGATTCACTGGCAAACCCTTACCTCGCGCATGTTCCGCAGCGCCGGCATGGCAACGGACGCATTCCACTCCCGCGCGCTTCACCTCCAGATCAGTCGATACCGTGGCATGGCAGCCGAAGCAGTTCCGGATTGCCAGCGGCGGCTGCTCGATGCCGATTGCCGCTTCGGCTGACTTCGACAAACCCGGCTGGTGTCCTAACGTGAGATCGAAACGGTCACGCCGGGGATAGTAACTGATCCGATGCTCAAACCAGCGCTGACCTATGCGAGCCACCGGAGTTACACCCTGGTCTCCGGCGCCGAAGACCCAATCGATCATGGCGCTGGTGGGCGTGGCGCCGTCGCGAACGGCGGTCACCTCCAGAGCGGCGCCCTTGCGTTCATACGACAGCAGGAAGCCACCGCGCGCTTCCCCCAGCGGGGCAACCGGCAAGGCCTGGGCGAAGTTCGAGGTGGCGGCGGAGCGAAGGGCTCGGGCATGTCTGGTTGCGCCGTGCTTCTGCACCTCACTGGGGTGACAGGGCGCGCACTCGCTTGGTTGGGCGCGGGCCGCTGCCGCGATGGCCGCCAGCAGCATTACAATGCGAGATGTGTGGATGGCCGCAGTTGCGCTCTTCTTTCTCGCTGCGCCGGAGGACTCACTACTCACCACTGAGAAGCTTATCGCAGAAGGCGAGTTCAGAAAGGCGCTCGAATTGCTGGCGGCTCAGCCCCCCTCGTTGCGCCGCCACCTCCTGGCTTCGAAAGCGCACGAAGGGCTGAATAACCCGGCCGAAGCCGTTCGCGACGCCGAAGCCGCGTTGGCGCTGGCTCCGCAGTCTGAAGCGGCGCACCTGCAACTGGGCCAGATCTTCCTGAGCCACAACACACCGGAAGCGGCACTCGACGTTTTCTCCGAAGCCCTGACGGCGCTGCCGGACTCCTTGATGCTGCGTCTGGGCAAGGGTCTGGCGCTCAAGGATCTCGCGCGTTATCCCGAGGCTCAGACGGAGTTGACCGCGTGCCTGGGTCGCCAACCTGAACTAGCCATAGCATTCGACGCACTGGGAACGGTGTACCTGCACTCCAAGCGCTTCGACGAACTTGCCCGGGCGGCCGGCGAATTCCGGAAGCGACGCCCCGACGACTATCGCGGACACTACTATTCCGCCGCGGCGCTGGACGGACTGAAGCGCTCTCCGGCAGACATGCAAGCGCTCCTGGCTGAGTCCTTACGCATCAATCCCCGCTTCGCCGCCGCCCATGCGCTGCTGGGCAAGACTCGCTTGCAGGCCGGTGATGCCAACGGAGCCATTCCGCCGCTCGAAACAGCACTGCGTCTACGGCCAGACTACGGTCCGGCCGCTTTGCATCTGGCGCAGGCGTACCAAAAAGTGGGTCGCCAGAGAGACGCCGAGCGGGCTTTCCAGAAGGTCCGTGAACTCAAAGAACAAGAACACACTCCGGCCCCGAGTCTGCTTTACCATCGCGGCAAGCGTTTGTGATAGACTGCCCTCACGTTTTTGGAAGACTCGTTTAGGAGAAAGCTTCAGATGTCTCTACGTTTGCGACTCTCTTTCCTGGCCGTAGCTGCGTCAGCCTCGTTATTCGGCCAAGGCAACACCGGATCGGTCCTGGGCACGGTGACAGACTCAACCGGCGGCGTTGTGCCGTCGGCCAAGATCTCGGTAACCAACATTCGCACAGGTGTCAAGGTCGACACGACCACGGACGCCGCAGGCAACTACTTAGCCAACTTTCTCCAGCCGGGCGCTTACAAAGTGGAAGCGGAGGTGGCAGGATTCAAGAAGTTCTCTCGCGAAAACGTCTCGCTCGAAATGAGCCGGCAACTGCGCATCGACATCGGGCTTGAGACGGGCCAGGTGACGGAGACGGTGAATATTCAGGCGCAGACGCCGCTGCTCGAAACTGAAAACGGCACGCTGTCCGGCACCATCGAGAATCGACAGGTGTTAAGCCTGCCGACCCTGGGGCGTAACCCGCAGGACTTCCGGCTACTGGTGCCCGGCGTCGTGCTCAACCGCGACGGCAACTCTGTCACACAAGGCGGCCTCGTGCGCAAGGATCCGTACTATATCGATGGCGCGCATTCGTCCAGCCACGTGTGGTCCGGCAATCCGGTGAACCCTAACCCCGATGTGATTCAGGAGTTCAAGATCGTCACTAACTCGTTCTCGGCTGAGTTTGGCGAAACGTCCGGCTCGGTGATGCAGTCCACGACAAAGTCCGGGACAAATCAGATTCACGGATCGCTCTTCGAATTCCTGCAGAACGACAAACTCAACGCCGGCAACTACTACACTCACACGCGCCCGATTGTGCGGCGCAATCAGTACGGCGGCACGGTGGGCGGGCCGGTGATCAAGAACAAGACGTTTTTCTTTGGCGATATCCAAGTCACTTCGCAGCGCGGTACTTCCGCCTTCAACAACTTGACCGTACCCACGCAGGCGTTCCGAGCGGGGGACTTCTCAACCCTCGTTGCCAACAATAGCCCCGTGGCGATCTTCGACCCGGCTACGACCGCCGGCCCGAACAACCAACGCACGCCGTTCGCAGGCAACGTGATTCCGGCTGCTCGCATCAGCAAGGCTGCGCAAAACGTGCAGGCGCTCTATCCGCTCCCACAGGTGAATACCAACCTGGCCAACTACACGAATTTCGGCTCCGTGAAGAACACCAACTACGAATACGACGTGAAGGTAGACCATAACTTCACCGACAACGACAAATTCTTCGCGCGGTATTCCGGCCGCAAGACCGACTCCACTCCCGCCAGCGCCTTCCCCGATCCGAAAGCAGGCGGGCGTAACCCGGGGCAACTCGGTTTCGGCGTCACGGTCAATCATAGCCGCCAGGCGGTGGTGAACTATGTGCGCATTTTCAGCCCGCGCGTCACCAACGACATGCACCTTGGCTGGTTCCAGACGTTTCCCAAGCGCACGGTGGCCGGATACGGGACGGTGTCCACCAACTCGCTCGGTATTCTAGGCCTGCCCAATGGCGACGACAAACTGGGCACGCCGGACTTCCAGTTCACCAACTACGCTCCGCTCGGTTCCTCGGGCGACACTCTGTTTTTCGAATTGCAGGATAGCAAGTCCCTGGTGAACGTAACTTCCTGGGTATTCGCCAAGCACTCACTCAAGTTCGGCGGCGAGGCGCGATTGATCCGCACTGACAACGTGCAGCCAAATCCGGGTACGACCGTTTGGAACTTCCAGCCGATCTATACCAACCAGGTGGGGGTCGCCAACACCGGCTGGGACTATGCCAGTTTCCTGCTGGGCATGCCGCGCACCTTCGGCTATCGCATTTTTCCGGGCTTCTTCAAGTCGCGGTCATCGGTCTACGCTCTCTTCGTCCAGGACGACATCCGCGTCAGCCGCAAGTTGACGGTGAATCTCGGCATGCGCTGGGATGCGCCGCTCTGGTACCACGAGGCACAAGACCGCTCCGGCACCTTCGATCTGGACAAAGGGCAGTATCAACAGTTTGGGCAGAACGGTTTCCGCCGCACGCCATGGAAGAACGACCTCAATAACTTCGGCCCGCGATTTGGGTTCGCTTATAACCCGATGGCCAAAACCGTCCTTCGCGGTGGATTCGGCATCTTCTCGGTAGGTACGATGTCCAGCGGGGCCTTCGGGTTCCTGTTGTCAGACCCGATCTTCGCAGACGCCGACGCGGGACGCTACAACACGATCGATCAGATCAATCCGCTCACAACTCTCGACCGCATTCCTTACACTCCGATCGATAGGCTAGGCCGCAATGCTCTCTCGGTGACGGTTTTCCCCGAGAACAATCCGATGTCGTACTTCAGCCAGTGGAACCTCAACGTGCAGAAAGAAGTGGCGGGGTTTATGTTTGAAGCCGGTTACGCGGGCAGCAAGGGTTCGCATCTGCAGTACGGCGCCTATAATCTGAACGCAATCCCAGTAGCGTTGTCACCGGAGGCCCGGGGCCGCCGCATCGCACCGTTCGTGCGCTATCCGCAGTATCCGAACGGAGTAACTATCGCCACCTGGATCGGGTCGTCCAGCTATCACTCGCTGCAGCTCAAATCCGAGCGGCGATTCTCAGGAGGCCTGAGTTACATTTCGTCATTTACGTTTTCCAAGTTAATCAATACGGGCGAAAACGGCTATCGCGATCCCCTGAACAACCGGCGTCTCGACCGCGGCATCTCATTGGATAGCGCTCCTTATCGGTTCACATTCGCGCCGGTGTATGAGCTTCCGTTCGGGCGCAACCGACACTTCAACATCCAGAGCCGCGCGCTGGACGCGATCGGTGGAGGCTGGGAGGTGTCGGCCGTGGCTACGGCCCAAGCCGGCTTCCCGCTGAATCCGGGCAATAGCATTGACACCTGCAACTGCTCGTCGGCAGTCTATCCCAACGTGAGCGGCAACCCGAATCTCCCCAAAGGCGAACGCACGCTGAACCGCTGGTTCAACACCAGCGCGTTCTCACAGCCGGCACAGTGGACGATTGGCAACGCCGGCCGTGGACTAGTTTGGGGCCCGGGACTGCGCGCCCTGGATTTCACATTCAGCAAGTATTTCACCTTCACCGAACGAATTCGTTTGCAATTCCGCGGCGAGGCTTACAACATGACCAACTCGCCCTACTTTGCGCAGCCCAATGTGACAAAAGACGCCGGCACATTCGGCCGCATCACGAATGTTTCGAATTCAGCGCGGCAAGTGCAATTCGCGCTGAAGTTGGCGTTCTAACCAGCCTTACTCCCGCCGCGCCCGAGCCAAAGAAAGAGCAGCCCGAACAAACCGAACGCCAGCGCGCACCATGTATTAATGATGGACGCGCCCATGCCACCGGCGAGCTTCAAACCCTCGCTGGCAAGCAGTTCGGCGGCGATGATCGCAAAGAGCAGCCCGATAGGTTTGCGTATGTCGAGTCCCATGTTGGTCACGTCCTACCAGAAGAGAACATTCAAAGCCGCCACCATCGCCAGAATCACCAGACCCAGCGGCCCGGGGCGCTGATACCAGGCCAAGCCCTCATCGGTGGGCATTTTGGTGAGCGAGTACACCAAGCCTTCCAGGCTCCGCTCTTCATGCGCCGTAGTGGCCAAGCTCACCGCGATGGTAATCAGGAAGCACGTGGTCCAGGCAAAAATGGCGGTCCAGAAGTTCTGAGCCATCTCACTGGGGTAAGTAGTCATCGCGCCCAGCCAACCGCCTTTCCAGCCGATCGCGGCGCCTTTCGGCAGACTCAGTCCGTGATGAGCGGCGGCGGCCAGCGTGCCCGACAACAAGCCCCAGAACGCGCCGTGGCCGGTGGCCCGCTTCCAAAACATGCCCAACAAGAAGGTAGCGAACAACGGCGCATTCACAAACGCAAAGACTAACTGCAGGAAGTCCATGATGTTGTTGAAGCGCGTGGCGGCGTAAGCAGCGGCCACCGACGCGGCGATCCCGAACAGCGTGGACATGCGCCCCATCCATAGATAGTGCTCGTCGCTAGCCTTGGGTTTGATGTAGGCCTGATAAATGTCGTAAGTCCATACTGTATTAAACGCTGTGACGTTGCCAGCCATGCCGGACATAAACGAAGCTAGCAGCGCCGTCAAGCCCACACCCAGCATGCCGCTGGGAAAATAGTGGGCCAGCATCATCGGCACGGTCATGTCGTAGTTCAGCGCGCCATCCGGCTTGGTTGGCAAGTGAAAGCCGGAGCCGCCGGCCTGAGTGAGCGCGATGGCGATCATGCCGGGCAAGATGACCAGAAACGGAAACAGCATTTTGGGAACCGCGGCGATCAGCGGCGTGCGACGCGCGGCTGACATGGAATCGGCTGCCATGGCGCGCTGCACCACCAGGAAGTCCGTACACCAGTAGCCGAACGACAACACGAAGCCGAGCCCCATGGCCATGCCGAACCATTCGACGCCCATCGGATTGCGCGACGGGTCCGATAGATGCGCCCACGATTGCGTATAGGCTCCGGGCGCAAATCCGTGGGCGACCGACACTTTCTGGAGACGCTCCACCAGCCCGGCCCAGCCGCCGGCATCGCGCAACCCGAGGATGGCCAGCGGCAGAAAGCCTGCCACGATCAGGAAAAATTGCAACACCTCGTTGTAAATCGCGGACGTGAGTCCGCCGAGGAGAATGTAGGCGAGCACCACGATGGCTGAGACGAAGATGGAGACATTGAGATCCCACCCCAGCAGCGTCTCCATCAGCAGACCCATCGCATAAAGCGAGATGCCCGATGAAAAAACGGTCATCGCAGCGAAGGTGAGCGCGTTGAATCCGCGCGTCTTTTCGTCGAACCGAAGCTTGAGATATTCTGGCACCGATCGCGCGCGCGAACCATAGTAGAAAGGCATCATGAAGACGCCGACAAAGACCATGGCCGGCACCGCGCCCATCCAATAGAAGTGAGCCGTGGCGATGCCGTACTTGGCGCCCGAGGCGGCCATGCCCATCACCTCCTGCGCCCCAAGATTGGCCGAGAGAAAGGCGAGACCGGTGATCCACGCCGGGATCGAGCGGCCGGAGAGGAAAAAGTCCGTACTGGTTTTCACCGAACGACGGAGCACGATTCCAATGCCGAGGACGAAGATCAGATAGGTGGCCAGGATGAGGTAGTCAATTGGAGCGAGATTAATCTGTGGCATGGGGTGAGGCTATTCGTTCTTTCTGGCCGGGCTGGGCGCGGCGGTGGACTGCCGAATACTGAGCCGCGTGGGCACCAGATACTCCGCACCGGCCGGCTCGGAGCTGTTGAGCAAACTGTCCAGCGCGGCGTAGGCAAGGCGGCCGATCTCATCGCGAGGGATAGCCACAGAAGTGAGCGCGGGCTGAGTGTACCGGGCGAAATCGATGTCATCAAAGCCGACAACGGAGAGGTCGTGCGGAACGTCGAGCCGGAGGTCGTAGGCAGCATGCAGCGCGCCGATCGCCAGCAGATCGTTGCCGGCCACGATCGCCGTGGGCTTGGCGCTCTGGAGGAGATTCCAAGACGCATCGTAGCCACCCTTGACCGAAAAATCTCCATCAAGGGCCGCTACCGGATTGAGACCGAGTCGCGCCGCCGTTTCGATAAAAGCCCGCTTACGCCGCTGCGATGAACCGAGGTGCACAGGGCCGCCGACGTAGGCAATGGCGCGGTGCCCGAGGTGGCGCAGGTGCTCCAGGCCTTCGGCGATGCCGTGCTCATAGTCGATCGCAATGTTGCTCACGCTCTTGCCGACATGGCCGAGGTCGAGATATACGGTGGGGACGCCACCGGCAGACAGAGCGGCGGCCGCGGCTGGATCAAGTTGCGAGGTCAGGACCGCCACGCCCGCCACCTGAAGGCCCAGCAGCCGCTTCACGCAATCCAACATGCGCGCCGGGTCGTAGTTGGTATTCAGAACCAGGGCCTCGAGTTGATGCAGCAGCGCCTGGTCCTGGAACGACGCAACGATGTCCGGAAAGAAGGGATTGCGGATGTCCGAGATCAGCACGCCCAGCAGGCTACTGCGGCGGCCCATCGCCAGATTGCGAGCGGCGCGATTAATCGAATACCCAAGCGCATCCACCGCCGCCATCACGCGCTTGCGGGTGGCCGGACTGATTTTGCGCGTCTCGTTAATGACGTGCGAGACGGTGGCGGTCGAGACGGCGGCACGGGCGGCGACGTCTTTTATGCTGATTGGCATCGGTGTGAACGGCCTCAGGCTAATCGCTTATGGTAGCCGGTTTGCCGACGCTGGTGTTGGGTGGCCGCCCTTGCAACGGTGTCAAAAGCTCCCGATCGCCCCAAATTTGACCTTTGCGGGGAAACCTTCGAGCCGTATTCATCATGAACTTATAAGCTAATCAGTGATCTCTCAAAAAGCAGTCTTTGCGATTCTAGCCTTCGCCGCCATGCCGCTGCTGGCCCAAGCCCCTCCGGAAAGCGTCCCCCCGGTGCAAACCGAATCGGCCGCCGAGGTAGAACCGACTCCCGTGGCTTTAACGCCTGGTTCGCCAGTCGCCGGGGCAAATCGGGTTTTCGGCGTATTGCCGAATTACCGGACCGCCGACATCTCCCAGCTAGGCAAAGTTCTCAGCGCTCGCAGAAAACTCTACATCGCCAGGAAAGATTCATTCGACTATCCGCTGGTAATGCTCAGCTCCGTGTTCGCCGGTCTCGGCCAACTCTCCAACGCCGCTCCTTCTTTCGGCCAAGGGATGAAGGGTTACGGCCACAGGCTCGTCACCAACTATGCCGATCAGGCCATGGGAAACATGTTTACAGAGGGTCTCTTTCCGGCGATGCTGCATCAGGATCCACGGTAATTCCAGCTGGGCACTGGCAGCACGCGCCATCGAATCGGCTACGCGGCCTCGCGTGTATTCGTGACCCAAAAAGATGGGGGAGGCGCGCAGTTCAATTACTCGGAGTGGCTGGGCAACGGCAGCGCGGTGGCGATCTCGAACGCCTACTACCCTGACGGCCGGAAGTTTTCGAACAACGCCACGAAGCTCCTGGGGCAAGTGGGCACTGACGCACTGTCCCAGGTTTTGAAAGAATTCTGGCCGGACATTAAGCAAACATTCTTCCATAAGTAGATAGCGCTACGCGCCGCTGAGCAGTGCCACTTTCAGCTCCTCATCGGTCAATGGGACCGGATTGCCCTTCATGCTGCTCGCGCGTTGCGCCTTGGTGACGATCTCGTCGGCGCGGGCCAAATCGACCCCGTAATGAATCAGTGGCTGGATCTCCAGCCGCCTTACCGTCTCCGACACCCACTCCGCAGTGAAGGTCTCCCCATATCGGATCAGCGCGGACCCGTGAGGGTCACGGGCATGGAGTGCTTCGATATTAGCCTTCATCACGGGCGCCAGCAGGGCAGCGCAAATAGCGCCATGCGGAGCCGAAGGAAACATTCCGCCGATGGCCGAAGCAAAAGCATGCACGGCGCCGAGTCCGGAGTTGCCGAGCGCCATACCACTGAGCAGGCTGGCGTGCGCCATCGCCTGCCGGTCCAACGTGCGCAGCCCCTCGGCCACGAACGCGAGGCCCTGTCGCGCCAGCATGTCCGACATAGGATTGGCGCGCACCGAAACGAACGGCTCGATGAGTTGCGTCAACGCGTCCATCGCGGTGTAGGCAGCGATCTCGCGCGGCAGGCCGCGGGTTAATTCGGGGTCGACAATAGCCAGCGCGGGCAGCATCATCGGGCTGCGCAAACTGGCCTTGACACCATCGGCCGACGAGCCCAGCACAGCGTTCCGCGTGACCTCGGCGCCGGTGCCTGCCGTAGTGGGAACCGCGATGAACGGCAGTGGGCAACTGACGAAAGGCCGCCCGGCGCCGATGACTTCAAGGTATTCGAGCGCATCGCCCGGATTGGCTGCCAGCGCCGCGATCGCTTTCCCCGCGTCAATCGCGCTACCGCCGCCAATGGACACGACGACATCGCAGTGTTCACCACGCGCCAGCGCCGCACCTTGGCGCGCGACTTCGACCGTTGGCTCACCGTGGACTTCAAGGATGACGGCCGCGTCGGGCAGCAGATACCTCCACCGCGCACTGGCCACCAAGCACGAACGCCGGCCCATGGACCTCGCGGCGGCAGCGATCTCGCCGGCCTTGCCCGCGCCGAAGACAATACGAGCGGCGGTAGCAAATTCAAAGGCGGGGTTCATCGGCGTCTGCTCAGACCTCCACGTAATTGCGTCCCTGGCGAGACTCGGCCATCATATCGGCCACGGTTTCGCGCCAGGTCTGGTAGTGTGCAGTCACCCGGTGCGCGTCCTGCGCCTCCGGCGTGCGGAATGCCTCGAGAAAGACGAAGCGCGTGGGATCGGCGGCGTCCTGGAAAATCTCAAAGCGCCCGATGCCCGGCTCAAGCCGCGACTGGCGGGCATTTTCGCGCGAGGCCTCCTTGAACGCCTCGACGAATTCCGGCTTCACGTGTACGTGGATGTGAACAATCTTGTGCATCACCAACCAGAATACTGTCACTCTAGGTAGGAAGTGCCAACCTGGAAACTGATAATCGAATATGACGGCTCCCGCTACAGCGGCTGGCAGGATCAGAAGAATGCGCGAACCGTGGCGGGCGAATTGCGCCAGGCCGCTGAGGAGATCTTTGGAGGGCCTGTGGAACTGGGAGGCGCGGGGCGAACCGACGCCGGCGTTCACGCGGCTGCGCAAGTGGCGCATCTGCGAGCCGACGCGCGACGGCGCATTTCGGCGGCCGAGTTGCAACGGCGCTTGAACGAAGCGATCCCCTACGACATCGCGGTGCTGAACGTCGCCGAAGCGCCGGAGACCTTCCACGCCCGGCACGACGCCGTGGGACGCAGCTACGTGTACCAGATCTCCCGGCGCAAGACGGCCTTCTCCAAAAAGTTCGTGTGGTGGATCAAAGAGCCGCTCGATGTCGCGCGAATGGCCGAAGCCGCGGCGCTGGTGGCGGGCCGCCACGATTTTACCTGCTTCAGAGCGATTGACCCTTCGAAGCCCGATGAGGGCAGCATCGTCGTAGTGGAGTCCTCCGAGGTGGAAGAGCAACCGGACTCCGGCCTGCTGCTCTTTCGCATTTGCGGGTCACACTTCCTCTGGCGGATGGTGCGTCGTTTGGCTGGCACGCTGGTGAAAGTGGGCTTGGGGCAAGTGACGGTGAACGAATTCAAACAGCTTCTCGCCGGCCGAGCCACGCCCAAGCTAGACGTCGCCGCCTGGACCGCGCCGGCCTCCGGGTTGTTCTTAGAAAGCGTACGATACCCGGTCGCATCAACCGAACCGAGAGGCGCCAAGAAGAGGAAGTGAATGCCGCGCACCGAGTGGGGCTGGCTCATCACCGAAGCGGAACTGCGCAAGTGGGTCCTATTTGAGGACGAGCGGTTGCTGGTAGTGAACAAGCCGGCCCACGTAGTGTGCCATCCATCCAAGCACGGTGAGTGGTCAAGCCTGATCGGGGCCTGCCGCGCTCTGCTCGGTCAAGCAGATCTGCACATGCCCACCCGGCTGGACCGTGAGACCAGCGGCGTAATGGTTATTGTGAAGGATGCTGCCACTGGGAAGCAGTTACATCGCGCCGCGCTGGCCGGACAGATCCAGAAGCGCTATCACGCTGTGCTCTGCGGCATGTTGACCGCGCCGATCACGGTGGACCAGCCCGTCGGCCTTGCCACCGGTGGACTGGTAGCCGCCCGTCGCGCGGTGACGCCGGATGGCCAAACGGCCGTGACGCAGTTCGAGCCCGTCTATAGCCACAACGGCCACACGCTGGCACGCGTGACGCCACTGACGGGCCGCACGCATCAGATTCGCGTGCATGCGGCGTGGCTGGGATTGCCGATTGCCGGCGACAAGCTCTACCCGGATGAACGCGTGTTTCTCGATTTCTTGAAGACGGGCGAACCGGTAGACCGCCAAGCGCTGCACGCTACACAATGGCAGTGCGCCGCACCGGAATTGACGCTGCGCTTCGACGCTCAACTACCTACCAGCGAGTGGCTGCGATGGATCGGTCCGCCTGATCATTGGGGCGGTTTGCCCCCCAGATAGCCAAGACTGCGCAGCCGCTCCAGGTTCTGCGTGTCAATCCGAGACTGCCCCGCCGGACCGAGTTGCTTGCGGATCTGATTCTGCGTCTCCAACCACCGCGCGATCTCGAGCTTTAGCTTCTCCGCCGGCGCCCTACGTTGACCAGCGACGTCGACCCGATCGCTTGGATCGGCGCGGCGATCATACAACTCCACGGTCTTGAGCCCCGCGCGGCCGGCCTGCGTCCGATAAATCATCTTCGTGTTCCCGTCAATCCACGCGATGGTATCGGTGAGGTTCTCCGGTACGCCACCGCCGGGCTTGGCGCGGGGCAGGGCTAGCTTGCTGGAGAAAATCGGATTCGTCCGGCGGAATGGCTGGCCCCGCAGGAGTGGCCCGAGGCTCTGGCCCTGCATGCGAGCGGGGGGCGGCGTGGCCGTCAGTTCGAGAATGGTAGGCATGATATCGATCAACTGCACCGGCTCGGTAACCCGGCGCGGAGCGGGCTGCGAGGGATGGTGAATCATCAACACGGTGCGGATCAACTCTGAATACAGTGAATGGCCGTGAGCGCCGAAGCCGTGTTCCCAGAACTCTTCGCCGTGATCGGAAGCAATCACGATCACAGTATTGTCGAACAGGCCTAGTTTCTTCAGCCGGTCCGTCAACAGCTCGATGTTCCGGTCGTTGTTGGCGATCTCGGCGTCATAACGGTCAACTGCCTGTTTGATGTAGGTGGGTGGATCAATGCCCTGGCCCCGCATCTCGTCTTGCGTCACCGTGGCGCCGCCGCCATAGGCGCGAAGGTCGCGGAGCTTGGCGTACAGAGAATCTACCAGGGGGGTCTCCAGAGGATTTGCGAACTTCGCCTCGAACTCGGCGGGCGGACGGTAGGGCGCATGCGGGTCCGTTGACTGCACATAGAGAAAGAACGGCTCAGCCGCGTGTTCGTCGAGCCACGGCATGATGGCGCGATTGATGGCCGCCGAGTCCGTACCGCGATCCACGCGATCCGTGCGATGCCGCTGCACCACCGGGTATTCCATCATGTAGTCGAACCCGCGCTGCAATCCACTGGTCCGGCCCGCGAAGGGATTGGCGACGATGCTCGCCGTGGTGTAGCCAGTCTTGCGCATTTGTTCGGCCAGCGTGGCCGCGCCGGGCGGAATCGTGTCCGTGTCGTTCACCAGACCATGGGTGTAGGCGTGCAGCGATGTCATGAGCGAGGCGACGGACGGCTTCGTCCAAGGAGCCTGCGCGAGTACATCTTCAAAGACCACCGACGAAGCACCCAGCTTTTTGAGAAACGGCGTGGTGTCGCGGGCATACCCGTAGAGACTGGTGTGGTCAGGCCGCAGCGTGCAGACCACGTAGAGCAGAACGTTCGGGCGCTTCGCAGGTGCTGGTCCCAGAAGCAAGGGGTTGGCCCAGAAGCCAACCGCATCGCGCGAGGCCGACTCGGTGCGAAAGACGATCCGCTGCGAGGGGGCGGCATGTTGGGAAACATCCACCACCATGTCCTGCCAGAGGTTCGGGTCGCGCATGGTCACCGCGAAGATTTCCTTGGCCGCGGCGCCGATCAGCACCTTGAAAGTCACCGGACTGGCCGACGACACCCCGAGCCCGAAATGCAGGAGGCCACCCGCCGGAATCTGCGCCTCATAAGTGATCGACGACGGTGCGCGGGCGAAAATCACGTTCCGATATTCCTCTCGCTTGCCGACGTTGGCTACGCCCGCGGGCCTGTTGAACGGACTCTCGCGGGGCACGAGTGCAATCGAATCGATGGCGGCCGTCGCATTGACGTCGTCGGTCGGCATGATCGCCAGCGGCCGCGTGAAGGAGGCCTGCTCGGACTTCAGGCTGAAGCGATAGTCCTGCCATTGCAGCGGCGCTCCGAGTTTCTGTTTGAACTCCTGCTCGCCGAGTTTGATCTTGATCTCCGAGCCTCCCTCGGCGATCATCCGGATCACGATTGAGTCATACCGGCTCCAGTCGATGGGCGGGTTGGTGGGCGCCACGAGCACCGGCGTCGAGCCCTGCCCCTGGATGATGAGTTGTCCAGGCTTGAATCCCACGCGCCCGCGGGCCGCCGTCCAAGTGAGGACTTGGTCGTTAAAATCCCACGTGACTGGTTCAGCCAACCGAAGCATGCCGGCGGCCGGCGGCGCGTTAACGGTGGCTGTGGAAGCAAACCGGTCGTCGAATCGATACGGCTGCTGCTGCGCCACCACGGCGGCGGCGCAGCAAAGCGCGAAGCATACGCGGGCGGCAAGTCTGCCTACCACGCGAAACGCAGAGAGAACTGAATGATGCGCGGCTGGTTCGCCTGTCTGCTCAGATCCTGCAGACCGGTGGTGCCGTCCGGCGCAACATCTACCGGATGGTTGAGAGAGTTGAAGAAGTCCGCGGTGAAGCGTATCTTGAAACGGTCGTTCTCACCGAACACAAAGCTCTTGAACAACGAGAGGTCTTGGTTCCATGAGCCGGGGCCGCGGAAGAAGTTACGTGCGTTCCAGTTGAGCATGTCGGTAACCGTCGTCAGGCGAGTGCTGCCGTCGGCCAACTTCTGCGAGACGCGATTGTCGAACGCCGTACCAACTGGCTTGAGCACGCGTTGGTTGCGGTCGATCGGAATCAATTGCTGCAGTTGCGCCGAATCAACATTGGTGGCGAGCCGCGGATCAAAGTCACCCTTGAACCACAAACGCTGCGGCCGGCCGAAGACATTCATCTCCAGGCGTTGATCAGCCGTGAGGGTCGGATCGCCGAAGAGATATCGGCCGGAACTCACGCCGCTCCAAAGGCCGCTACGCCAATCGCCGATGAAGGCAACCTGCCAGCCGCCGACGATCTGATTGAGCACGGATTTGGAGGCGCCAAGGAATTTCTTACCCTTCCCGAACGGAAGATCGTAAATGCCGTTCCAACGAATACGATGCGCGGGCACCTCCACGGAGTTGGCGTAGCCGAGGCGCAGGCGCTGCGATTCGCTGAGGGCCGGCGAGCCGAGCACCACGATGTTCTCGGGCACGGCAAAAGCTGAGTTGCTCCCGCTGCTATTAATCCCACTGCTGCCGAAATTGAATCCGCCCGTATCGGTAGTGGTCATGGCGTGCGCGTAGGTGTAGAACCACTGGAAGGCCAACCCTTTCGAGTAACGGCGCTCCACTTCAGCCTGCAGCGTATTGGCATTGGAGAAGCCGTTGTGAACCACCGGCGCGTTGCAGCAGCCGCTATTCCAGTTCGGATTCACGCGGCGCAAATCGGCATTGGCCTGTCGAGGGAGCCCGGTGCGGGCTTGATAGTTGTACTCGGACTCGGAATCGTTCCAGCGCCAGCGCTGCTCCAGATTGCTGCCGTGGTTTCCAATGTAGCTCAGTCTCAAGCCCGTGTTCTTCATGAACTCGCGCTCAAGCGTGACTGTCCACTGCTGCATCATGTTGTCGCGCCAGTTGTGGATGTCCCAGGGCATCATCGCCTGGGAACGGCTGCTGATTCCCACGATGGAGTCGACGTTGACTGCCGCTGCGCCGATGAAATCGCTGGTCGCAGGAATGCGCTTGGCTGCGTAGAAGTCCTCGTCGCCGTTGCGATTGCTCAGGTCATTCTGGAAGCGGAGGTTGAGCGGGGGATTGGTCCGCGAACTCTGCAGGATTTGCGAGAGCGGCATCGTCCAATAGTAGGCGCCGTAACCACCTCGCAGAACCGTACGGTCCGAAAGGCGGAATGCCACGCCGAGGCGGGGCGCGAAGTTGTTGTTGTCGGCCGGTAGCAAACTGCCCGGGAAACCAGCTTGATCGGCAGTCTTCCAAGTCATGCCGCGTTTGGCCCAGGAGGCCACCACCGAAGGCGGCACACCCGGAATGTCTTCAATCCGCGTATTGTGCGGGGTGATGACTTCCATTCCCTTGGCCGAGTTTCGAAGATCCAGATTCACCAGGCGATTGTACTTCTCGTGGTAAACGGTCCACTTGTCCCAGCGCATACCGAGATCCAAAGTCAACCGTTGGGAAACACGGAATGTGTCATTGAAGTACAGTCCGATTTCCTTCTGCTGGAAATAGAAATATCCACGGTTGTACTGATTTGATAGATACGTGGGCAGCCCCAGCAGCATGCTGGCGAAACCGGAGCCGGTGTAGGAAGCGATCGCGTCATCCTTGGGATCGTACAGCCCGGTCCAGTCGCCGTAAAACGAGTGAGACCCCTGGGCCTGCTGCAGTTCGCGCACGTTGTTATATTCCTGCCGGCCTTTGAAGCCGAACTTGATCGTGTGCTTCCCCTTGTTCCAGGTGGTGTTGTTTTCGATTTGGAACGCAGTCAAATTCTGATCACCGCGGTTGTCGGCGTCCCAGCAGCCGTAGTAAAAGAACGGGCTGTCGGTACAGATGGTGGGCCACCCGGTGACGCCGAAAGGATTCGGAAAACCAAGCTTGTTGGCCCAGTTGGTTCCATCCGCCAATGTACCGGTGCTATTGGTGGAGCGGTGGCCGGAGACCTGAAACTCGTTGAGCAGGTTCGGCCGGATTACGCGATTCCAGCGCCCGAAGACCGAATAGACTTTCGCATCCTGCCGGCCCGTGCCGCCGGCGTCGGTGCTTCCCGGCTTCGGGTAGCCATACTGGCCGCCGAAGGTTTTGCGCGGCAGGGTTGATTGCGTATAGCGCCCGGAAATGTTGTCCTTTTCCGAAATGATGTGGTCGCCTTTGACGGTATAGTTGGAGATGTCGCGGGTGATCGGATAGTACGCCTCGAAGTTGGGTTCGATCCACGGATTGGCGGCCAGATTGGTGGGACTCGCCGATATGCTTTTCATCGTCGCGGCAATCGGCTTGATCAAGGATGTCGGAATGCGATTGCCAGTAAAGGGCACCCGCGTGCCATCGGCGCGCGAGGACAGCGGATCGTACATCGTGATCCGATCGCTGTTGTCGTTGATGGCAGAGCTGAAGTCGCCTGCCCAGATCGCGTCTGTCGGCGCCTGAGTGCGAGCGAAATTCGCCTGTCGTTCGCGCAGGCCCTCATAGGCAAAGAACCAGAAAGTCTTGTTCCTGATGACGGGGCCACCGGCCGAGGCGCCGAATTCGTTACGAATGAGTTGCGGCGGCCGCGCGCCAGAATCCTGCCTCTGCCGTGCACGCAAACCGCCGAAATTGTTCCGGTGCGTCTCAAAGACTGAGCCGTGCAATTCGTTGGTACCGCTCTTGGTGACCAGGGAAACCGTGGCGGGCCGCGAGTATTGTGCGCCGGACCCGGCGGTTTCGATGCGGTACTCCGAGATGGTGTCGAGGCCCGGCTGCACGCGCGACATGCCGCCGCCGAAGCGATCCACCAACGAAATGCCGTCGAGCAACATTTCCGCCGAGCCCACCTTCATTCCGTTTACGCGCGGGTTGGCGCCGCCTTCGACACCGGGTGTGAGGTCGAATAGATTCGTAACCTGCCGTCCGTTCAGCGGTAGCTGCTGAATGCGCAAGGAGTCTTTCACGTCGCTCACCTGCGCGCCTTGGGTTTCAATAATTGGCGCCGCGCCGGAGACTTCCACCGTTGCTTCGACGGAGCCCACTTCAAGTATCGAGTCGACCGACGCGACCTGACCCACTTCGAGAGTCAGAGTGCCGGACCAGCGCTTGAATCCCTGCGCTTCGACAGTAACGGTGTACGGCCCCGGACGGATGGAACCGAAATAGTAGGTCCCCAGCGCCGCAGTTTCCGTGCGGAGTATTACTCCGGTGACGTTGTTCGTAAGCGTCACCTTCGCATTGGGAACCATAGAGCGCGTCGCGTCCGTGACGGCTCCGCGGACGGTGGCCAGACCACTTTGGGCGAAAGCGGCCGAAGAACTCATGATTGCTAGTAGGGCGACGGGGCCAAAGTAGGAACGGACCAAAGCTGGTCTCATTGCAGACTCCCTTCAATACACTCAATCTTGTTGTCAAGGCTACAGGAACATGGGGAGGGTGTCAAACGAACATTCCTTAATCTAACCTTCAGTTCCGCTTCAACCCGAGCGGCTTTCCGCTCATCCCCGGCTCCGGTCGCGCGCCGAACCGCTCAAGGAGAGTCGCCGTCACGTCCTGCAACTCCGCTGGGCCGGAGTCGCCGTGGCGGTTGCTTAGGAACACTCCCGGCACCCGGTGCGCGGCGACGCAATGATCGCCAATCCAGGCATCGGTATTGTCTTCAAAAACGAGGGGAGGCGCCTGGCCGAGGGCGGTCTGCCACGAGGCGCGATAGCCGGGACCGTAGCCGACGATGAGGTCCGGGGCGGCCTCCAACTGGCTGCCGTGAAAGATTTCGCGTGGTTGATACACGGCCTCCACCGGAGCCAAGCCTTTCTCGTCACGAGAGGCCAGCAACCGGTCACGAATGCTCTCGATAATCCGGCGGCGATGCTCAACCGCGACGATGCCTTGCGCCTCCCTGCCCTGCTGATTGAGATAGAGACCATTGAGACCCACGGCGTAGGCTTGGGTGCGGCTCCAATCGACGCTACCGAGACCAGCTCCCGATTCGTCCTTCATCGTGAGCAGCCCTTCACCGCGCAGCCAACTGTTCAGATGCATCGCGCGATCGAACGAGGTGAAACCATGATCGGACATCACGATGAGGTCGCCGACGCCGATGCGCTCCATTACTTTGCCGATGGCGCGGTCCACCCGCTGGTACATCGCGAGCACCTCCGGCTCCTTCCTTACCCAGAACATATGCGATATCTGGTCCACGCCGAAAAAATGGAAGAAAAGCAGACCTGACTGAAATTTGCTCAGCGCGTAGTCAAGCAATTTCAAGTGTTCGGTGGCGACCAAGGTTGCCTGCTGCACGAACTCATCGGGACTCAATGCACCCTGTCGTAGCGCGGCCGTGTCCTCGGCGATCCCTTGCGTATAGTAAGGACCAACGCTCCGCGCCAACTCCCGGCTGTAGGAAGGCGGCGTCGACAATGGCACGCCAGGATCCTCGGGGTCGATGTTCACGGGCGAAACATAAACCCTGAACCGCGGGTGGAGCTCTCGAACGTAGATGCGGAACATGCCGGCCGTGGATACCAGGCGGCCCATCAGGGGAAATCGGACCCGCACCCAGCCGGACCATTCCTTCTCTTTCAGAATCAGTACCGAATCGCCGGCGTGAAACCGCGCTACCGGCTGGGTGGGATCGATGTCGACGGCGATGTCGACGAACGAAGCAGTGCGGTCACGCCGCAGCGAATTCGCCGGGCCTTCGAGGCGCAGGATGGCGTGATGATCGGTGGGCGCCGCCTCCACGATCCGTCCACCGGCCACTTGGCGCGGCTGTTCAAAGGGGTCATTAGTGAAATAGGTAAACGTGCCAAACGTGCCGCTCAAGTCCGGCGTGCCCATCCCCGCCAGCGATAGCCCTTCGCAATCCACAGGCGGAAAGTTATTCGGCATCCGGATCACGGTGACGGGAACGCCGGCTTCGGACAGTACCTGCCAGAACGCCTTGCCACGGCGAAACAACCGGACAGCGCCGCTTGAAAGCGGCAGTTCCCAGGGCCCCAGTGGAATCTTCCACTTCGGCTCGATGGTTTCGGCGAGCGAAGAGAATACCTCGAGCGTCCGTGGATTGCGATGCACGAAGTCGAAAATTCCGTGTCCGCCCGGATCCATGCCGGTGATAAAGGTGGACCACGCCACCGGGCTTTGTGGAGGAACTGTGGTATTCAGCCGCTGGAAGCCGCCTTGTTGACGGAGGCGATTCAGATTTGGGAGTGTCTCCCAGTGCCGCTCAAGGAAGGCGGGGTCCATGCCGTCGATGCCAAGTACGACGACACGCCTGTCCGTGGCCGGTTTCGCGCAGCCGCCCAACGTGAGCAATACTGCGATGGTTAGAGCGGAAAGCTGGGGGGTGGACCGGAGCATGAGCGGAGTACCCAGTATCGCAGGCCAACCCAATTGGCTTGTCCTACTTCCGGCCGATGCCGGATTTTCCCGCCTCGGCTACGCTGAATACTGCATGGTGAGTGAGCAATTGCTGCGATGGGCCCGCTGGGGCGCGGTGTTGCTCTGCGTAACCACCGTTCTGGTGTCGGCAGTCGACATGGACACCGTCAAGGGTTTCAGCGGTCTTTTTCCCAAGCCCGCGCTCGTGATCCTCGCCGTCGCCTATTCGGTTATCCTGGCCGTTTTGCTGCGCATCAAGCCGGCGGCGGGTGCGCCCAGCCGTCTCATGGCTGCCCTGATGTTGTGCTCGCTGCCGCTGGACTTCGACAACCTTTCAGCGCTCAATTTGTTCGCTTTGCCCTTCGCCGTCGCGCCGCATCGACGCCGCCCATGGCTGTGGGCGCAGAGTGGCATTTTTGTATTGCAGCTCGCGTTCGGGTGGCTGAATCTGGTGGACCCAGCGCAGTGGAGCAAGCTGCGGGCGGCCATGAACGTCGATCCGGTTCCGCTGCTTTCCGCCTTGGGAGCTGGTGTGTTGCAGTGCGTGGCCTGGGGTGGCTTTGCGTATCTGGTGGGCAGCCTGCTCGTGCAACTGGAGATGGACCGGCGAATGCTGGTACGGGCTAACGCCGAGTTACGGGGCACCCAGACGATGCTGGCCGAAACCGCGCGCATTGAAGAACGCCTGAAGATCTCTAGAGAACTACACGATTCGGTGGGCCACTATCTCACCAGCCTTGGGCTGCAGCTCGAGATCGCCGGCAGTGTCGGAGGAGCCGATGTCCAACGGCCGGTCGAGCGAGCAAGGCTGCTCGTGCGCCTGTTGTTGGCTGAAGTTCGCGAGGCGGCCTCCGATTGGCGGCTGGAGAAGTCTGAGGCGCTCCCGGCGGCCATCCGGGAACTCTGCGAAGGCGCGACGGGATTGGAGACCAAACTCGAACTGGCGGCCGATCTGCCGCCGGCCAGCCCGGGCACCTCTCATGCGCTCTACCGGATCGTGCAGGAGGCGCTCACCAACACGCTTCGCCACAGCGGGGCGCGCACGTTCATGGTCACATTGAGAACTGCGACGGCGGGCGGCTTCGAACTGGTGCTTAGCGACGATGGCGGTGGAGTAGCGATGGTGAAGCCCGGAACCGGGCTCAGGGGCATGGAAGACCGGGTGCGCGAATTGGGCGGGAGCCTGCGGATCGATTCCGAGCCTGGCCGCGGGTTCACCATCGAAGTCCACATCCCAGCGGCGCGGAGCTTGGCGGCGTGACGCGCATCGGTATTGTCGAAGACGAGTTGCTGTTTCGCTTGGGCCTCAAGGAGTTGCTCACGCTGCAACCGGAATACGAGGTGACCGGGGAAGCCGCCAATGGCGCCGAGGCCCGCCGCATGGTAGCCGAGGCCAAGCCGGATCTTTTGTTACTCGATTTACGGTTGCCGGGTGAATCGGGCATCGACATCGTGCGCGCGCTTCGTGCGGCCGGTAACTCAGTCCCGATCCTGCTGATCAGCACGTTCGACGATGACGAGACTTTCTTCGAGGGTCTCCGCCATGGCGCCAATGGATTCTTGAGAAAAGATGTCAGCCTGAGCGAATTGAAGAACGCCATCGCCACGGTGCTGCGGGGCGAGCGTTACCTGAAGCCAGCCGTTACCGAAACAGCGCGGCAACATCTGGACCGCGCCCGCCTCGCCTTTGAAAGTTCACCCCACCCCGATCCGCTGACTCCCCGGGAACTTGAGGTACTGCGCTTGATGGCGGGAGGGTTGAGTAATCGGGAGATCGCCGAGGCTTTCGGCACGTCGGAAGCCACCGTCAAGAGCCAGGTGTCCAGTATCATCTCCAAGCTCGGCGTCCGGGACCGGATCCGCGCCGTGCTGCGCGGGCTGGAGAAAGGCTATCTCTAACAACGCCGCTTAATAGGGACTGATGGACGCCTGATCAGCCGGGAGCGTCATGCCGTTCAGAACGGTCCAAGGTTGACCTTCGCGGATCAACAGGGACAGTCCGGAAAGGTACCGTTGCTCATAGCGATCCGCAAAGGGAAAAGTTACGGACCATTGCATGGTGCCGCGAAACTCCTTCAGTTGCGGCCAATAGTCGCGCACATTGAGAGTTAGCTGCGCACTTCCGTCGAAGCTAATCTGATCGGTGAGGACGGTTTCACCTCGCAGGTTTCGGAACACCACGTCGAGTACCTTGCTGGAGGTCATAGACACCCAGATCATCTGAGGTTTCAGCAGAGGGTCGGTCAGATCGAAGGGGACGACTGACTTCCGCTCGTGCGCCGGCGCCAACGGGATCTTCACGCTTTGGATGATCAGATCGCCTTCCCTTTGGATCAGGGTCGCCGACACGCCGATGGGTTGGTCAGCCAATTCCGCAACTTCGGCAAAGCCGCGCGTCAAAGTGGCAGGCGTGCCGCTGGTCTCGATGATAGCCGTCGCGCCGGGCGCCAGCGGAATCTCCGCGGTGGCATTTTTCACGGTGCCGGCGGTGGACTTCAAGCTGACAGGCCACGCCTCGGCGAACCCTCTTTTCGTCAGGAACGCGGCGACCACCGTGGCCGGCTTGGCCGCAAGGTTGGTGATCGATACCTGCGTGGACCAGCCTCCCCCGTCCTGGATCAGCGGAAGAATCCGGTCCGTTTCCCCGACGGTCGCAGCCCAGGCATTCACTGCGATGAAGAGCGAAAGAATCGGCACGAGACGATAGCGACGCACAGCGGTAGTGTAGCCGCTGGAAATGACAACGGAATGACGGGCTACATCCGCCAAAAGTAGCATGGCGGCAGCCACCTATGGCTGATGCCCCGCACCGCCTCACGGCCGCATTCTATAGTCCTGATGCGACTCTACAGTTCAATGATGATAGCTGCGGTGATGATGGTATCGCCGGCCTGGGGCGAGGTGATTCGAGGAGTGGTGGTGGATGCGTCCACCGGCGAGCCCATGGCGCGAGTGCGGGTCTCGGCGGGCGGAGCTTCCACGAATACGGCGGTGGACGGGCGCTTCACGTTGGAGCCCCGAAGGGCTGGCCGGTTGACGATTCAGTTTGAGGCGATGAACTACGGCTTGCTGAAGCAAGACGTGGCGGTCACGGCGGCAGGCGCGGAGATGGAGGTCCGCCTGCATCAGGATGCCGCCAGCATCGCCACTCGCATAGAGGTGACGGCATCGCCCTTTGAAGGAGTTGACGGCGGAGCCGCGCCCAGCCAGCAGACGCTGGCCAAGAGCGAGTTGCAGTCGCTCGGCACGCTGATAGTGGCAGACCCGCTGCGAGCCGTGCAGGCGCTGCCCTCGGTGAGTACCGCCAACGACGCTCGCGGCGAGATCTCGATTCGCGGGTCCTCCTTCGAGCGCGTGGGCGTCCTGGTGGATGGCATCCTCGTAGACGGATTCCTGCATCAAGCGCAAGGGGACGCAGTGGGTAACGAGAGCGACCGCGCCAGCTTCTCGATTCTCAGCACGGACCGCATTGCCAGCGCTACCCTATTGAGCGGCGCGTTCCCCGCCCGCTACGGGCAACGCACCGCGGGAATTGTCGCCTTCGAGACGCGCGAGGGAAATCGAGCCAAGCCCGACGTGCGCATTACCAGCGGATTTCTGTTAGGCACATCCGTCGTCGCGGACGGCCCTTTGGCCCACAAACGGGCGTCCTACTTGATCGGCGTGCGGTCAACACTGTTTGACTACCTGAACAGGGTGGTGACTCCGAAGGCCGACTCCGATACGACGGTGTTCACAGACGGACAAGCGAAGTTCATTTTCGATCTCACTCCCACCCACAAGCTGACAGCCTCATCCTTCTTCGGCACCTTGAGAGATGACGACAAACCCGATGCGCCGAGGCCCATGGGCCGCAACACCCCCACCGGTACGCGGGCCTTCAGCCTGGCTGCGATAGCGGGCTGGGATTGGACCGTGCGGCCAAATCTCCTCGTCCAAACCAAGGCCTTTCACTTGGAGACGAACCTGCGGCTACTCAATTTCGAACGCCGTCCGCTGTTCCGGGAGCCAAGGCGGCAGTGGGGCTTGCGGCAGGACTGGGCCCTGGCGCTCGGGCGGCATCAGATCGGGTGGGGCACCTACCTTCGCCGCATTGAGGGTGAGGGCTTTGCTCGGTTCTTTTCCGGAATCCTGCAGGGCCGCGCCGAACTGGTGGAAAACTATCGCGGCCGCACCGATGAAAAGAACTTCTACGCCCAGGACACTTACCGCATTCCTTCCGCGCACCTGGCGTTGACGGCCGGCGTCCGCTCCGAACAGAACAGCTTGACCGGTGAGACCGTGGTCGACCCAAGGTTGGCGCTGGCGTGGGGGTCGACGGAAGCCTGGCAAGTGCGCGCCGGCTACGGCCGCCATCACCAGTTTCCTGAAATGGCGACTTTGCTGAGCCTGTCTGGCAACCGGCGGCTCCGGGCAGAAATCGCTCATCAAAACTCGATCGCGCTGGACCGTGCGTTGGGAGCTCGAGGCCGCATCAGCCTGGAGTTATTCCAGCGGCGGGATCAGCGGCAGGTCTTCACGCTGGATGAACCCCGTCTCCTCAACAGCGCTGTGGCGCCCGATGGACGGCCTCTCAACTCCGTGAATGGGCGGGCCCGGGGCATTGAGCTGATGATCCAGCGCCGGAGCGCCAACCGCTTCTCCGGATGGATTTCCTACGCTTACCTTCGGACCAGCCTGACGGAATCGGCGAGCGGTTTGCAGTTCCCGGCTGATGCCGACCAGCGCCACGCCGCGCGCCTGTTTGCCAGCTACCGGATTGGCTCCAGTTGGAACATCTCCGCCTTGTGGAGGTACGGCAGCGGACAGCCGGTCACTGGATTCCTGGTGCGCCGCGGGGCCGACTACTCTCTCGGAACACAGCGCAATACCGAGCGTCTACCGGCATACAGCCGCCTTGACCTGCGGCTATCGAAAGCCGTCAGTCTGTGGCGCACTCGTTGGACTTTCGGCGTCGAAGGCGTCAACATCCTCAACCGGCGGAATCTGGCGTTCCGAGGCATTGACAGGATCGAAGCCAGCGGCAAAGTAGGCGATCCGACATCATTCTTTCTGGGCCGGTTTGTCACGCTGGGGGTGGTAGTGCAGTTCTAGTATAGCGTTTCATTAAAACATAAACTCATCAAGCGCCTCGAATTTGCCCCAGCGATGGACGACCGGGGCCGCATTGATTTCGGCGATCCCCAACA
>JAYTKJ010000193.1:0-13459 GCA_043730365.1 Acidobacteriota bacterium
CACCATCACCTACAGCGACCTGCTTGGTGAGGTGCAGCGGTTCGCCAACTCGCTCAAGGCACTCGGCGTCGAAAAGGGCGACCGCGTCAAAGAAGGCCAAGTGATTGTGCGGCTGGAGGACGACGAATACCGCGCGCAGCTTCGGCAGGCCACGGGTAATGTGGCCGCGCTCGAGGCTCGTCTGCTGGAACTCAACAACGGGTCGCGGCCCGAAGAGATCCAGGTGGCCAAAGCCAATCTCGCGTCCGCGCAAGCCGAACTGGTCAACGCCAGGATCAACCTGGAGCGCTACGAAAAACTGGTGGTCGAAAAGGTGGCTGCCCGTCAGTTGCTGGATGACGCCAAGGCACGCTACGACAACCAGGCCGCGCGCGTGGCCTCGCTTGAGCGCACATTCGAACTCATTCGCCTTGGTCCTCGCAAGGAGCAGATGCAGCAAGTGGAAGGGCAGATCCAGCAGGCCAAGGGGCAAGTGGATTTCTACCAGACGCAGCTGAACAATACTGTGATCCGTGCGCCCATCACGGGCACCATTCTCGAACGTATCGTGGAGAAGGGCGAGTTCGTGACCACCGGTTTTGTGGGCGATCGTGGCGCGAAGGGCTACGTGGTCTCGATGGCGGACCTCAAAGATTTGCAGGTTGAGCTCGACATCAACCAAGCCGATTTTGCCCGCCTGGACCGGCGCCAGAAGGGCGTTCTCACCACCGATGCTTATCCGGACCGCAAGTATGACGGCGTCATCGATGAGATTGCGCCGGAAGCGAACCGCCAGAAGGCGACCGTGCAGGTAAAGGTCAAGGTGCTCAACCCCGATGACTATCTGCGGCCGGAGATGAATGCCAGCGTGGCCTTCGTCAGCGAAGACAAGCCGAGCCCGTCCGGCACAAGTGCCGCGCCTTCGAAGCCCGTAATCTATTTGCCGGCGACGGCTGTTCGCGAGGGCGCGGTCTGGGTCGTACTCAATGGCAAAGTGCTGCGCCGTCCGGTGAAGACCGCCGGCGTGACGGCGCAAGGACTGCGCGTGGAAGAGGGGTTGATCGGCGGCGAGGAGATTATCGCGGCCCCCACGTCAGAGATCAAAGAAGGCGTTCGCGTCAAGCCGCGGGCGTGAGAGCGAGAGAAGGATCAACATGAGTGAAGTCGTCATCGAAACCCGCAATCTCACCAAGGAATTCGTGCGGGATGAGTTCCACGTGATTGCGCTCAAGGACGCCAATATCCAGATCAACAAGGGCGATTTTGTGGCTCTGATGGGCCCGTCCGGTTCAGGCAAATCGACGCTGCTTCACCTGATCGCCGCGATGGACCGTCCCTCGGGCGGAGACATCCGCGTGCTCGGGGAGGATCTGCGCAGTCTGAACGATGGTGCGATCGCGCGGTGGCGCAATGCGCATATCGGCTTCATCTTCCAGTCATTCAATTTGATCCCGGTGCTCTCGGCGCTCGAGAACGTGGAACTCCCGCTGAAGCTCACGCGGCTCAGCCGGTCTGAGCGCCTCGCGCACGCCACCAAGGCCCTGCAACTGGTTGGTCTGGGCGATCGCCTCTCGCACACGCCGCGTCAGCTTTCCGGCGGACAGGAGCAGCGTGTGGCCATTGCCCGCGCCATCGTCACCGACCCGGATCTCATTCTTGCCGACGAGCCCACCGGCAACCTGGACGCCGCATCGGCGCGTGACGTACTCGACATGCTGGGCCGGCTGAATCGCGAATTCGGCAAGACGATCATCATGGTGACGCACGATCCTCACGCCGCAAAGGCGGCGGCGATCATTCGGTATCTGGACAAAGGCGAGTTACTCCCACCCGGCCAGAAACCTACCGATTGGGAGATGTAGACAACCTGCGGATCTCGTTAGCGGTGAGCTCGCGATTGAAAATGGCCAGCTCATCGAACAAGCCTACGTAGTTCACGCCCAGGCGAATCGCCGCCTTGGACACGTCCCACTGCAGCTTTTCTTCGATAGAAGGCGTCATGCCCATGGACTGACCGTTCAGATACAACTGGGCTTTGCCTTTTCCCGATCCGACTCCTGAGTAAACGATCGCCACATGCGTCCATTTGCCGGCGGCAAACGGGGGTTTTGAAACCGCGACCAGTCGCGCGTCGAACTTCGGATTCTTGTCCGGCGGAAGGTTGCCGGGATTCCACTCCGTCAGCGCTCCGAAGACGCCGAGCCGGAAGTGGCGCGGCTTGTCGTCCTTGGTGAAGTCCACCCAAATGGCCGAGTCATTGTAGGCTTTGTCGGTCACCTGGATCGGGTCACAGAAGCCCGGTTCGAGCTCTTTGTCCGGATCGAGTTTCAGCCAGAAGGAGATCGTGCCGGTCCAGTTGGCGGCATCGAAGGCAACGTTCTTGTCGGCCTTGTAGAAGATGGCGCGCTCATTTTTCTTCTTGAAGCGCAGGCAATCGCCAACACGGCCCGCGCCCTTGGCGATCTCGACGTCTGAGTTGCCCAGGCCGGGTTGAGCTTCGCTTTGCGCCTTGTAGTTGGGCGCGGTGTAGAGATGTTTGTCGCCGGCGCCAAAGGCGGCATCGGTACCGCCGTCGAAGCCGGCGTGAAAAGTCATGGCGCGCTTGAGACCCCGCGGTTGCGCGGCGGCCTCCAGAGAGAGCGCAACGAGGCAGGCGATCGGACTGAGAATTCGGTGATGTCGAAGCATGGCATCTAATAGCGTAGTATCATCAGGGACGCTATGGGAATCATTTGGACCATTTTGATTGGCATCGCTGCCGGTTGGCTGGCCGGGCAGTTCATGAAGGGCGGCGGCTATGGGCTCGTCGGCGATCTGGTGCTCGGCATCCTGGGATCGATTCTGGGCAGTTGGATCTTCGGCGCGCTCGGGTTGATGTCCGGGGGCGGGATCATCGGCAGCCTCGTGGTCTCCACGATCGGCGCAGTGGTCCTGGTATGGCTGGTCAGGCTCATTAAGAAGACCTGATAAACTTGGCGATTCATCATGAATCGTAGACAATTCCTTCAGACTGCGGGCGCCGCGTGCGTTCTCCCGCTGCATCGGTTGGCCGCTCAGAACCGCCGCAAGGTCAAGATCACCGACGTCAAAGTGATGATCGTGCGCGGCACCTGGGATTGGAATCTGATCAAGATTGAGACCGATGCCGGCATCTACGGAATCGGCGAGGCCTACTGGGGTTTCGGCGTCAAAGACCTGATCCTCGGCCAGTTCAAGAATCTGCTGATTGGTGAAGACCCGCTCAACGTCGACAAGCTTTATCACAAAGTGCTGATGATGAGCGCGGGGCAAGGCGCTATCGCGGGCATCACGGTCACGGCAGCCAGCGGCATTGAGATTGCGCTGTGGGATCTGGCCGGGCGCATTCTTCAAACGCCGGTGTGCAATCTGCTAGGCGGCCGTTTCCGTGATCGCGTGCGCTTTTACCGGACGCTGCAGACACCTGAGAATGTGGAAGACATGGGCCACTGGCGGGCGCAGTGCCAGGGCGCGCTGGCCGAGAAATTCGGTTGGACGGCGATCAAGGTTCAAGGCGACGGCATTCCTCCGAAGGCCGATCCAACGTACTCAGAGCCGGGACATGACCGCTATACGCGCAGCCTTTCCAATCGCGACCTGCGCCGCATCGAGAAGGCGATGGGCGCCGTGCGGGACGCCGTGGGTCCGGATATCGACTTCGCCGTCGAAGCCCATTGGAAGTACGACGTGCGCGACGCCATCAACATGGCTAAGGCGATCGAAGGTGTCAAGCCGATGTGGCTCGAAGATCCTGTGCCGCCCGGCAATCCCGACGCGATGGCGGCGGTCACGCGCGCGGTCAACGTGCCGGTTTGCACGGGCGAGAATCTCTATGCGCGAGAAGGCTTCCGGCGGTTGATCGAGCTGAATGGTTGCGACATCATCCATATCGATATTCCGAAGTCGGGCGGATTGCTCGAGTCCAAGCGCATTCACGATATGGCGGACAACTACTACATCCCGACGGCGGCGCACAATCCGGCCAGCCCGGTGGGCACGATTGCCTCCGCGCACGCCGCTGCGTCGATGCGAAACTTCCGCATCCACGAACTGGCCAAGTACATCGACTGGTGGCAGGACCTGGTGATTCACGACGGGCCGATCATCGAGAAGGGCTACCACGTAATTCGCGATAAGCCGGGTCTCGGTATTGAGCTCAACCCGGATGTCGCCAAGGCGCATCTGGCTCCGGGCGAGACATGGTGGGGGTAAAGGCAACATGATTTCACGGCGTCACTTTTTCTATGGTTCGCTCCTGGCGGGGGCGGTTCCCATTGGCGGCTTCGGCAGCTCGGCCTCGCTGCGGTCGATGGGCTACAAGTCGCCCAATGAGAAACTCAACATCGCCTCGATTGGCGCTGGCGGGCGAGCGGCTTCCGACATCCAGGGCTGCGTATCGGAGAACATCGTCGCGCTGGCGGATCCTGATGCCAAGCGCGCCGCCGAGACTTTCGCCAAGCACGACAGGGCGCCCCGCTATGCCGACTTCCGCAAGATGCTCGATAAGGAAGCGCGCAACATTGATGCGGTGATCGTGGCCACTCCCGATCACATGCACGCCACCGCCGCGTTGGCTTGCATGCAACTCGGCAAGCATGTCTATTGCGAGAAGCCTCTCACTCGCTCAGTGGGTGAAGCGCGGCTGCTCACCAACGCCGCCGCCAAGTACGGTGTGGCGACGCAGATGGGCAATCAGGGTTACTCGAACGACGGCGCGCGGATTGCCGCCGAGATCATATGGTCCGGCGAAATCGGCAACGTTACCGAGGTCCACGCGTGGACGAATCGGCCCCTCTGGCCGCAAGGCATTGACGCACTGCCGAAGGAAGACGCCGTGCCCTCGACGCTCGATTGGGACGTGTGGCTGGGCCCGGCGGCAATGCGCCCTTACAGTTCCGCCTACCTGCCGTTCAATTGGCGTGGCTGGTTTGACTTTGGTTGCGGCGCGCTAGGCGACATGGCCTGTCACATTCTTGGTGCGCCGAATCTGGCGCTGCGGCTCACGGCCCCCACCAGCGTGGAAGTGATCAAGCGGGACGGCAAGAACCCCTTTACGTTCCCCAAGCAGTCCGTCACACGCTTTGAATTTCCCGCGCGCGGCTCCATGCCCGCGTTGAAACTCTTCTGGTATGACGGCGCTACGAAAGAGGCTTGGTGGCCGGAAGGCGTACCGGCGGGCGAGCCCTTGATCGGCGGTCCCGGCGCACTGGGTCCTCCACCTCGCGCCGCCAGCGCCACCGCTCCGCCGCGCCCCGGTCCGGTTGGGCCGGCGACGAACGGCGCGGTTTTCATGGGCGACAAAGGCATCATCACGACCGATACCTACGCGGCCAGCGTGCGACTGCTGCCCGAAGCGCGCATGAAAGAGTACAAGGCCCCGCCGCAATTCCTAACGCGTTCGCCCGGGCATCATCGTGATTGGATTCGCGCATGCAAGGGTGGCGAGCGGTCATGCTCAGACTTTAGCGTGGCCGGCCCGCTCACTGAGTGGATCGTACTGGGCAGCGTGGCGCTACACTTTGACGGCAAGCTGGAGTGGGACGCGGCGCGCATGCGTTTCACCAACAACCCGGAAGCCAACAAATTCATCAAACCGAAGTTCAGAAAAGGTTGGGAAATCAAGCTATGAACAGAAGACAATTCACCACGACGGCGCTGGCAGCAGCCACCGTGGCCAGTGCGGCCAAGGTGGACTCAAAGATCCACGGCGTCAGGATTGGCGTGCAATCTTACAGCTTCCGCACGATGACGTTGGACGAGGCGATCAAGGCCATGGTGCAGGACGGCATCGGCGAGTGCGAGCTATTTTCTTCGCACGCCGAACGCGCGGCCGGCGCCCCACAGCTTCCCCCTCCTCCGGCCGGAGGCGGCAAGAAGGGCGGCGGGTTCCGCATGCCTCCCGGTTTCCGCGAAGAGGTTCGCAAGTGGCGCACCACGGTGCCGATTGAGAAGTTCAAGGCGGTGCGCCAGATGTTTAACGATGCCGGCATCAATCTGCACGCCTACAATCTGAGTTTCCGCAAAGACTTTACCGACGACGAAATCAATCGCGGCTTTGAGATGGCCAGAGCGCTCGGCGTGAAAGTGATCACGGCTTCCTCGACGGTGAGCATGGCCAAGCGATTGGGTCCTATTGCGGCCCAGCATAAAATTACGGTGGCGATGCATGGCCACTCCAACCTGAAGGACCCCGAAGAGTTCGCCAGGCCGGAGAGCTTTGCAGCCGCGATAGCCGAATCCAAGTTCATTGGCGTGAACCTGGACATTGGCCACTTCTTCGCGGCCGGCTTCGATCCGGTGGTTTATATCAAAGAGCACCACGCGAACATCACCAACTTGCATCTGAAAGACCGCAAGAAGGATGACGGCCCAAACACCGTATGGGGTGAGGGCGATACGCCGATCAAGGCGGTACTGCAACTCCTGAAGAAGGAGAAGTACCCCATCCCGGCCGACATCGAGTACGAGTATCAAGGGGCGTCGGACCCGGTTACCGAAGTCAAGAAGTGCATGGACTACTGCCGCGCGGCGCTCGCGTAAAAAACTAAAAAGTGTCGAATTGTGTCGAGTGTGGTTGGACGCTGAGATGACTTCCGAGATCACCAACGGTGCCTCGCCGACGATGGTCAGACCTCGAGGTGGCGTCGCGTTGCGTTTTCGGCCCCTCAGTAAACCCACACGCAACCTGTATCTTCGAACGCCCAGACGCCGGCGTTATCCCTACGGGCAATGAGTGCGCCACCTCCTCCGCATAGTCCGCCGCACGAGCCGCTGACGGCAAAGAGGGCGACGGTGCCGGCGGTGTTGAAAGCCACCCGGGAGAATGTGATGAGCCGGTATGGGCGATTGGGCTCTTGCGACGGGTAGTCGCCCAACGGTTTAAATGGCATCGGCACCTTCAGCTTGGGAGGGGTTGAATAGAGGTCCAGAGGATACTGGGCTTCTCCTAGCGCCGAGAGTTGATCTGCCAGGCCGGCGTCTGACTTCAACAGCGGACGCAGTTGTTTGCCGCATTCCTCAGTAGCATTGTAAATCATCGTTCGAAACGATATATAGAGATTCCCGGGCGGCGGATGTTTGACAGGACGTTTCCCGAGCCAGGCAGAATACACGTTGTACTCCTCCGGCTGAACTCGATTGGGGATGCCGCGACATCCGGACATCGCGAGCACGAGCACGAGGAAGCTTACGGGAGCATTTTGCATTGTTTACAGACTGCGTCTTTGGCACGCTTCAGGTGCGCTGGCACGGCGGTGGCGGCGCCGTGCGGGTGAGGGCTGGCTCCTCAAGCTGAGCTTCCCATACGCAGCCTCCTCCCTCGAAAGCCCAGACTCCTTGGTTCTTGCGCGCCATCAAAAAGCCGCCTTCGCCGCAGAGGCCGCCACAGGCGTTGTCAGCCGCAAAGAGTCCGGCGGTGTGCGTGGAATTGAAGGCGACACGCGAGAACGTGATGAGAGAGTGGGGCTTGGTCTCGTCGCTTGGAAGTTCGTCGGATGGTTTGAACGGCCAAGGAGACTTCAGTTTGCCGGGAGAGGAGTAGACGTCCAAACGATACTCTGCTTCTCCCAGCGGAGCAAACTGATCGACCAGGACGCCGTCAAGCTTCAACCACTCTCGCAGCCCCTTCTCGCAATGACTGTCAAAGATACTGGTTCGCACGTTCAGATAGAGCTGGCCGAGGGGTGCGGCCTTGAATCGGTTCTGGAGCCAGGCAGAATAGACTTCGTACTCCTCAGGTTGGACTCGATTCGGTATTCGAACGGCTGGCTCGTGGCACGCGAGCGCGCTGACCAGACCAACGAAGATGACCAGTTTGCTTACGGGAGTGCGTGGCATTGTTTGCAGGCCGCGTCTTTGGCGAGCTTCAGGTGCGCGGGCACGGCGGTGGTGGTGCCGTGCGGGTTGTGGCAAAGCTGGCAGTCAGTCAGCAAGCCCATTTCGTGGGTGTGCTTGGCCTGGAAGGTGTTTTTGGCGTGGCACTGCGAGCAGACGCTGGCGAGCGACACGCGCTGGAAACGCCACTTGCCATTGCGGACCATGTGACAGGTCTCGCATTGATTCGCGGGCGGGTGCGGCCGGAAGGCGGTGAAGCTTTCGGCGGGGCCGATGGAGAAGCGCAGCTTTTGGCCGTCGAATTCGAGTTCATGAACCCCGGGCTTGACAGTTTTCAGCTCCGCGGTTTGAACGCCCTCGTGTGGTGATTGGGTGGTGAAGGCGGCACCGTCCAGCTTGAGCGCGCCGGTGCCGCGGCCGATGAATCGCACGGAGCCAGCGGCGGGGTGGGCCGAGTCTGGCGGCGGTGCAAGAATCGCGCCGGGCTCTTCAGCGGCGGCAGCGGCGGCGATCAGTGCGGCGGCAAGACAGATTAGCCGAGTGCGATGCGGCATATGTAACCAGCGTACTCGTCGAGAGCGGTATCCGGTCGATCAACCTTTGTGCTCTCTTCTCCAACGAACGAGCCCGCGGTCAATCGCGGCCAGATTCGGCGCGCCGGCGAGGCCCATGTTAAGCGCCAACTCGGTGTGCAGCAACTGCATCACCCGCTCCACGCCTCGCTGGCCGAAACTGGCAAGGCCATAGAGATACGGGCGCGCCACGCAAATGGCCTTGGCTCCCAGCGCCAAGCCTTTGAGCACGTCGGTGCCGCGGCGAAAGCCTCCGTCGCACAGCACGGGAATTTTGCCACTCACCGCTTTGACCACCTCCGGCAACGCCTCAATGGTGGCGCCCACCTGGTCCTGTTGGCGGGCCCCGTGATTGGAGACGATCACGCCCGACGCACCGTGCTTGACGCACCGTTCACCGTCTTCGGCGGTCATGATTCCTTTGACGACAACAGGCAATTTGGTCTCCGAGCAAAGGTCAGCTAGCGTCTGCCAGGTGGCGGTGGGCGACGGGCGGTCAGGATAAATTCCGGCGCGCCAGGGGTTCTTCGCCTTCGGCATGTTGCCGGCGGCATCGCGCGGGGGCAGGCCCGATTCGCACCAGGCGCGCTCGAGTTTGTTGTGCATGTCGCGCTCACGGTGCGAGACGTGCATGATGTCGACTGTGAAACAGATGGCCGAGCAGCCCAAATCCTCCAGGCGCTGGGTGAGAGCCTTGCGCGACTGCTTGGTCATGATGTTGCCGCCGGTGGTGAGCTGCCACCAGGCTTCGGGGCCTTTGCCGGACTCGATGAACTCATCGATGCCGCCATTGGTGATGTGGAGCGCTTTGGCGGCGGCGGCGCCTTTGGCCACCTCGAGTTCACCGCCTTTGAAGAAGCAGTTCTTGCCGCCAGAGGGATCGAGAAAAATCGGATACGCGATTTTCTTGCCGAACAGCTCGATGCGAGTGTCGATTTTTGACACGTCCACTAGAAAGCGCGGCCGGATGATGAGATCGTCAAAGGCGCGGCGGTTGTCGCGCAGCGTGAGCTCGTCCTCGGATCCGCCGTCGAGGTAGTCCCAGGCGAACGGGTCGAGCTTCTTTTTGGCGAGGGCAGCGAAATCGAAAACGTTGATGGGGCCGTAGAGCGGGTCATCCCAATCCTGCGCGTCTGTCCATGCGCTGGGGCCAAATAGGCCGATCAAACCGCCGAGAGCCTGCCTGCGTGTCAACATACGTTTGGACATCATATCCCGAACGGACCGCCGGCTGAAAGCGGCCTCTTGCCTCAGCGCTGTTCGTTGGCAGAGCGCTCGGCGAGTTCGCCGAAGACGGGGAGACGATAATGCTCGTTGTGGCTGGTCTTGATCATCATGAAGATCCAGGCGAAGAAGACAGCGGCCTTGAGCAGACCTTCGATGTGCAGGTCGAGGCCGCGGAACATCGGCCCGATCACCCAATCCGCCATCAGCCAGGCGACAAACAGATAGAGTCCCTGGAAGGCATGAAAGCGCACTTGGCGATCATTCTGAAAGCGATCGGAGGCCAACAGGACGATGGACGGGATCCAACCCACGACAGGGATGTAGCAAAGCAGCGAGGCTTTGCGGGGAGTAAGGTTGTCGAAAATGCCTTTGAATCCTGTGCCCGCTCCGGCTGCGGACGACGCCGGACCCGGCCCCGTTCGGCCACGCTGCGGGGAGCCGCATCCGGCACAGAACTGGTCTGTGTCGCCGACCCGATTGCCGCATTGTGTGCAAAATGCCATTTGCTTGACTGCCCTAGTTTAGGATACGTCAGCCAGGTCCTATTTGTTCCTGGCTACCCCGTCCGTGGTAGGATGCGCGTGATGAGAATCACATTCGCGGTCGCATTGCTGTCGATGGGCTTGACGGGGTTGGCTGCTGCGGCCAAGTCCACACTTGATCTCTACTTCGTCGATGTGGAGGGCGGACAGGCCACGCTGCTCGTGACGCCAAAGAAGGAATCACTTTTGGTGGACGCTGGCTGGCCGGGCTTCAACAACCGCGATGCCAACAGGATCGCGGCCGTCGCCAAGAAGGCGGGGCTCAGCAAGATCGACTACGTCATGATCACCCACTATCATCGGGACCATGTTGGCGGCGTGGAGCAACTGGCGGCGACGATCCCGGTGGGGACTTTTGTCGATCACGGGAAAAATACCGAGACCGGCAAGGCGGCCGAGGAGTTATCGGCCTCCTATGAAAAAGCGATGGGCAAATCCAAACACTTAGTGCTCAAGCCGGGCGACCGCATTCCGATCAAGGAGCTGGACATAACGGCGGTGAGTGCGCGCGGCGCAGTGGTGGCGAGAAATCTGACCGGTGGCGGCGCGCCTAATCCTCTTTGCGCCGCCGCGCCTAAGAAGGAATCGGACCCGACCGAGAACGCCCGCTCGCTGGGCATCCATGTTCGCTTTGGCAAGTTCCGCTTTCTCGATCTGGGCGACCTGACGTGGAACAAAGAGCTCGAATTGGTCTGCCCGAACAACCGGCTTGGCCCGGTGGATGTGTACCTGACCACGCACCATGGCATGGATGCGTCAGGCCCGGCGGCTATCGTTCATTCCATCGCGCCCAGAGTGGCGATCATGAACAACGGCGCCAAGAAGGGTGGCGCAGTGCCCGCTTGGCAGGTGATAAAGGCCTCGCCGGGGCTTGAGGACCTTTGGCAGGTCCACTTTGCGCTGGGCGGCGGCAAGGACAATAACGTCGCCGAAGAGATGATTGCCAATGTGGACGAAGCTTGCAAGGGCTTCGGTCTGATGGTGTCAGCCGAGAAGTCCGGCGCGTTTTCGGTCACCAACGAGCGCAACAGCAAGACTAAACAATACGCAGCTAAAACCCGGTGATCTTGGTGATGAATCCGTCGGTGGCTCCTGCGAAGTTAGGCTGGAATGGCGACAGCGTGGGGTAGTTCCCGGACGCCGTGGCTCCCACAATGAAGGCGGCGCCGCCCGGCAACAGGCCGAGGCCCGTCGCGATATCACTTCCCTGTCCGCCAAAGTAGGTCCCGAAGTTAAACGGATACCCCGATTCATCGTACCGGAGCACGAAGCAGTCAAAGTTGCCGGCCAGCGAAGATTGAACAGCGTTGGCCACCGGGAGATTTTTCGACGTGGTGTAACCGACCACATAGGCGCGGCGAGCAGCATCGATCCGCACTCCGGTAGCCACGTCGCTTCCCGATCCTCCTATGTAGGTTGAGAACAGGATGACGCCGTCAACGTCGAACTTGGTGATGAAACCGTCGATCAAGCCGTTCAAGGTGTTCTGTACAGCAACCTTATGCGGGAAGTTGGTGGAGCCGGTGACGCCGGCGACATATACGTTGTTGTATGGATCGACGGTAATCGAATTGGCGCACTCAGGCTGACCCACCGCGCCGCCATTGCCGCCGAGGTAGGTGCTGAAGATGACGTTATCCGCGTCAGAGTTGAAGCGAATCACGAAGGCATCCTGGCCACCAGCGTTGTTGGGCTGACGTGCTCTAGCCGTCGGGAAGTTGTTGGACGAAGTGCAACCGGCAATGTAGGGCGTGAGGGTGTCGGTAATGGCGACGGTCATACCGCGGTCATCCCCGCTGCCACCGGCGTAGGTGCTATACGAGATGGCGCCGTTCACGCCAATCTTGAAGTGGAAAGCATCGCGGAGACCACCCAGCGCACTCTGCCAGGGAAACTTGGTAGGGAAATTGGCTGAGTCTGTGTCGCCCACAACATAGGGCTGCCCATAGGCATCGACGGCCACCCCGTTGGCCTGATCATTGCCGCTGCCGCCCCAGTACGTGCTGTAGACGATGGCCGAACCAGCGGGATTGAGCTTGGTCACAAAGACGTCCCGACCGCCGCTTTTGGTGGCCTGCAGAGGGCTAACCGTGGGGAAGTTGGTGGACGTGGTGTAGCCGACGATGAAGGAGTTCCCCGACGGGTCCACGGCGACGCCGAGGGCGCGGTCATCGCCCGATCCACCGATGAAAGTGGCCCATTCCAGGGTTCCCGAAGGCCCGATCTTGGCGACGAAAGCCTCGACCGAGCCGGAGAAAACGCGTATCGAGGAAAGCACCGGAAAATTTTGGGAGTCAGTCCAGCCCGAAACAAAAGCCGCGCCGGCCGCGTCAACTGCTACCGCGGTGATCTGGTCAATCCTCGATCCCCCCAAATAGCTACTGTAGGAGATCACAGGATCAATCACCAGTTCCGCGGCTGGATCAAAGGCGCCGAGTTCAAATCCGGCCACCTGGCTCTCGGAAACACTGAACCGAGCCGGAACCTTTACCCTGCGCCCGGCGATCACTTGAAACACTTCGAGTTGCTCATCGCGCAGTTCACCCTGGGCGTTCTTGACGCGCAAGCTCCCGTCTTTTTCGACTGAGAGAGTCTGGCCAGCGGAAAATCTCATTCTGATCCTGGAAGGATCAGCGCCGGGAGCCACCACAAACTCGCTCTTGATCCGATTGGCCGCCCGGTACACCATATCGATGCCGGGGTATAGCGCCCGATAGCGGACTGCGCTAAAGGTGGGCAGTGCGGGTAGCCAGGCCGACGGGCTATTGCCGCCGAGAACCGTAATCGTGGCCGGCAGCGGTTCCAGGCCTTCAGGCTGGGCCTCCGGTCGCGCGCCGTCAAAACGCACCTGAAAGGGAGCTTGCCCGCGCGCCTGGAGGAGCAGCCTGCCACCGGAGTCAAACTCTATTCCCATTTCTGGTGTTTGCGTGGCATAACGCCCCCCGGGAAGTTTAAGAAACATCACGGGGATGATCGGTTTGGGAGCATCGGCGCGCAGCGGCATGCTGGAAAAAGCCTGGGGGCGAGGCGCTTGCTGAGCAGCAAGACCGGCAAGGCTGGCAATCAAAGCGGAAAGCCCAGCCACCAACCACCAGGAGCGCCGGCTCCACCGAGAGGTGGAAGTCATTTCGATTAGCGTCTCCAAGAAGTTTATCGGCAAGAGGGAGAGGAAATTCAGTCAAACGAATGTCAAATCGGTTCGGTGCCCAAGGACTACTGATGAACATTGCGATACTAAAAGGTGCCATGCAGGAATTGAGCATCTTCTGGCTTCGCGTGGCCGTGGCG
>JAYTKJ010000194.1:0-2996 GCA_043730365.1 Acidobacteriota bacterium
TGTGGCACGAGAGACAGGACTTCTTAAAGAGAGGCTGGATGTGGTCGCGGAAGAGGTCGGGGGCGGACGAAGCGTCTTGCGCCCAAGCCCAGGGTACCAAGAGCGACAGCGTTAGAAGGTGTACCGGTGTCCGCATTAGACCTCTCCATTCATGCTAGTCCAACGCGAAGAATGGAATCGGTGCTTGTCCAATGGGCGGGACGATCGATAAAGACATCGGCTGGATGGACTGCGCGCTGATCGGCCGAATCCCGGCATGGTGTCGGGGCGGGCGTTTGGATCAACACTCAGTTGCGATGCCAAAGATTGACAATCTTCGCTATCGCCGCTAGACTGATAGGGTAAAGGAGTACTTCGATGAACGTCTCTCTCACTCCCGAACTTGAAAAGTTTGTCAGCGCCAAGGTGGAATCGGGCCGTTATAACTCGGCGAGCGAAGTCGTCCGGGAAGCCCTCCGGCTTTTGGAAGGACACGATTCGGCGCGTGCCGCCCAACTGACGGAATTCAACGCGGAGCTTGGCCGCCGTCTCGCCGCCCTGGACCGTGGCGAAACCGTTGACCCGGTCGAAGCGCGCCGCCGGTTGCAACGTAAGTCCGATCAGCGCCGGAACTCCCGCGCGTGATCGGAGGATACATCCTCGGCGTCGATGCCGATTCCGACCTCGATGGCATTTGGGAATACATCGCGGAGGACAGCATAGATGCCGCCGACCGGTGGATCGAAAAGCTCTTCGATGCTTTTGAAGCGTTGGGACGGAATCCCGGCATGGGACACAAACGCGAAGACCTTACCTCTTACCCGGTTCTCCTCTGGCCGGTGAGCGCGTATGTCATCATTTATCGCGCTGGACACCCGCCCATCGAGATCGTGGCGATCACGCAAGGCGCGCGCGACATCCCCGCATTCCTGAGCCGCCGCATCCGCCATTGACAATTGGACACCGGCCTAAGCGATAGAATTTGTGCATCGCTACGATGCCGGCTCAATTCAGCGTTGCATCTTATCGAACGGAATACTGCCCTTGTCGCCGGTGATGAATTGAATTCCGGTCATGACCGTTCTGACGATGCCGCGCTCCAGCCCCGGATCGTCGGAAAAAAGCCGCCGCGGCAGCTCCCGCCGCTCTTTGCGGTTCAGGTGCTTGCCGTGACGATTACCATTCAACGCTTGATGCCGGATCAAGCATATCCGGGGGCATGTTGGTGGAAATCCGATTGCCCTTTGCGTCGATGATCCCCTTGTCTCTCATCGCGCGGCGCTGTGCGCCGGTTTTCTTGCGGCCTGCTTCATTCAGTGCGCGATAGAAAGCCAACCGTTCGTTAGGATCGTCGAGGTTGAGGGTCGGCGCTCTCGACAATTGACCCTTGCGCTTATTTAGAGTTGCCCATCCCACGCGCCGCACCTTGGTCCGCAAGCCTTAGGTGGGCAAGGCGTTATCATCCCCGGCCCCCGCCGGGCCGGCGGGTCAATTCTGAAGAGCATACCCGGATCAATTCTGGAGAGTGCCGAAGGTACACAGCCATTTTGGGGAATATCCAAAGGACTTCAACGACGATGAATATGGACAAGATGGAACGAATGTTCGATCGGGATACGCTGAACGTATTGGGCGTCATTGCTGGATAGGGGGCTAGATAGAGGGCGGGAAGATCGCGCCGGCCCAGCTTCCTCATTCGTCCCGGTAGGGCCTTACGCAGACGTGTTCCGGGCGCTGAGAATGGGGAACCGCATTGGTATCCGTTGCTACGCGACGTTTCTGGGAGTTGTTCCACGCGCTGCTGGGTGACTTCCAAAATCTGGGCGTCAAGGATTGCCACCTACGGCGCCGCGATCCGCATCATCCGTCACTCCATTTTCCGTCGATTACGGGGCAGCAACTGCAACAATTCGAGCAGTGTGGCGGGCGTAACGATCCGGGTGGATTTGTGGCGTTTCAGGCCGAGGAGCGGTTTATCGGCGGTGACCAGAAATTGAGCCTCGCCCGCTTCGGCGAGCGCCAGCAGGTAATTGTCGTCGGGATCGGGCGACCGATCAACCGTAGGCAGTTTCTCTACCACGATGGCCACGTCCCGAAGACGGTTAACCAGACGCCCGGCGAGGGCCGGATCAAGCAGGGTGCGAATCCTTGGATAGCGCGTTACCCGCGCAATCTCGTCGATCTGCTCGGCGGCAGTTAGGACGGCTACCTTGCAGTCGCGCCAGAGAGAAAGGATGTCAGCCGATGGGGAAGCGGGTGACATCAGCGCACTGAGGAGCACATTAGTGTCGAGTACCAGCCGCATCATTTCCGAGTGCGCCCTTGGCGCTCCCGGTGCTTGTCTTTGCGGACGCTCTTAACGGCCTCGCCGATCAATTTGTCGAGTTCGTCAGCGGGTACGCCGGCGAAAGCTTCGCGGACCTCGCCCACGGTTTGATTGAACAAGCGCCATTTGACGGCGTCCTCAATGAACTTCGAAAGGGCTCCCTTTTTGAGGCCCTGGGAACCAAGATGGGAGCGTAGGGCCAGATCGGTGTCCTTGGACCAACTGATGGTCAGACGGGTGACTGCGGGTTCGGGCATGGCATTCCTCGGCGGATAGTCGTATATCCGCTTATCAGTATAGCCGCTCTACTTCTGGCCTGGTGCGCCGGAAGGTGCCGCAAGCTACCATAATCTACATGCTCGTAGACGTACACAGCCATTTTTGGGAATATCCAAAGCACTTCAACGACGATTTCAAGAGGCAGGCGGCGCGGGCGCGGGGCGATGTGGAGGTGGACCTGACGGTCCGCTGGGAGGATTACCTGGCCACGGCGGAGCACTGCGGCAAAACGATTGTGTTTGGCGGCAAGGCCAGGCTTTCGGGGCTGTGGGTACCCGACCGGGAGGTGGCCGCTTACGTGGCGGCGCGGCCAGACCGGTTGATCGGATTTATGTCGCTCGACCCGACGCAGCCGGGCTGGCAAGACGAGATGGTGGAAGGGCATCGGGACCTGAAGATGAAGGGCATCAAG
>JAYTKJ010000195.1:0-5611 GCA_043730365.1 Acidobacteriota bacterium
ATCCCCGCGCGCTCGCGCCGCCTGCTTCTTGAAATCGTCGTTGAAATGCTTGGGATACTCCCAATAATGGCTGTGGACGTCAACGAGCATGTAGACGATGGTAGCTGATTGGGAGCCTCGCCAGTGCTAGATTGGGCGCATGTCGCGCAGCATTTTCACTCAACTCGTAGGGAGCCTGGCGAGGGACAATTTCGCGGGTACGGGGGGAAGGATTCCGGGCATCCGGGAACGGGCGCGCCATCAGGCATAATCGTACGGATGCTCCGCCGCCGATTTCTCGCGACCCTCGGTACTGCTGCCGCCTCCGTCGCCGCCGCCACTCGCCCTCCCAACGTCGTCATTGTGTTTTGCGACGATCTCGGCTACGGAGACTTGGGCTGCTACGGCTCGAAAATCCGGACTCCGAACCTGGACCGGCTCGCCACCGACGGCATCCGCTTCACCAATTGCTACTCGGGCAATCCCGTCTGCTCTCCCTCGCGCGCGGCGCTTCTCACCGGGCGCTACTGCGTGCGTGCCGGTGTTCCCAAAGTGCTCTTCCCCTATGACGAGAAGGGACTGCCGGAATCTGAAACCACCATCGCGCAGACGCTGAAGGGCAAGGGTTACCGAACCATGTGCGTCGGCAAGTGGCACCTCGGCCACCACGAGAAATATCTGCCCACCACGCGTGGCTTCGATCACTATTTCGGCATCCCTTACTCCAATGACATGAACCCGCGCTGGCTGATGGACGACACCAAAGTGATTGAAGAGCAGGCGACGCTGGAGACGCTGACGCCGCGCTATACCGAACGCGCCGTCAAGTTCATTGACGAATCGGCGCGGGCGAACGAGCCGTTCTTCCTCTACATGCCGCACACCTATCCGCACATCCCGCTGGCCGCGTCCAAGGCGTTCCGCGGCAAGTCGCCGCTGGGCATCTACGGAGACGTGGTGGAAGAGCTTGACGCGAGCGTGGGAGAAATTCTCAAAGCGATCGAGCGCGCCGGAGCTGCGTCAAACACGCTTGTCATTTTCACGTCCGATAACGGCCCGTGGTATCAGGGCAGCGCCGGTGCGTTGCGGGGCCGCAAGGGTTCAACGTGGGAAGGCGGTCAACGCGTGCCGTTCATCGCGCGCTTTCCCGGCCGCATTCCTCGCGGCAAGATTTCGCACGGCGTAGCGGGCGTGATGGATCTGCATCCCACCATTGCCAAGCTGTGCGGGGCCGAGGGCAAGAATCCTTTCGACGGCGTCGACATCTGGCCGCTCCTCACGGCGGCCCGGCCGGCGCTGGATCGCGAAGTTTTTCTCTACTTCGACAACATGGATCTGCAGTGCGCGCGCCTGGGCAAATGGAAACTCCATATTGCGCGGCACAATGTGATGGTCTACAACCCGGCCCCACAGGCTGGGCGCGTGAGCCTGCCGCTGGCTCAGCCCGAGCTCTACGATTTGGGCGCCGATCCCGCCGAGAGCTACGACGTGGCTGCCGAGAACCCGCAAGTGGTGGGCGATCTCCAGGCGCGCATCGCCCGTCTCATGGCCACGATGCCCGAGCCCGTCCGGCAAGCGCACGCCGAACAGATGAGCCGCAAAGCCTCCGCGCCGCCAGCAGGCGCACTTCCACGCCCCTCTGCAAATTAGTGTCACTTTGCAAGTAGCTATCGGGCGCAGTGAACCAGGCCCGAACCGGTTGTACAGACCTGTTACTGTGATCGAACGTTCGCAAACATGCGAAGCCCTGCTCGAATGTTCAGAGCTGTTGCCCCTTGGCGACGTGACCGCGAAGCAAGAAAGTCTTCGCCAACGAACCCTGGCCGCAGAGCTTGAACGAACCGAAATCCTTGAACCAGTCGCCCTCAGGAACCTCCGGGTTGGTGTCAACCCACAGCCGAAGCTGATTCAAGTCGGCGATGGAAATCGCTCGATCCCGCATGCGGTCGATCAGGTGTTGCCGCACACCTTCCGGGAAGTTATCCCAGCGCTCGATTTTTGGCATTCAATTGCCAAACACCATCCGGCCCATCTGCTCACCTAGGCGCTTAACCTCTTCTGGGTCACTTGCGCTCCGAAAACGCTCAGCGAGATCGAAAAACTCCTGCTGCTTGCGTTTCTCCGCCTCGATGCCGTTCTCAATCAACTCCACTAGCATCCGCGTGGCACTGAGTCGCCTCGATTTCGCCATGGCCCGCACCTGTGTCGCGGTCTTGGTCGGCAGACTGATGCTCTGCCGCACGGTCTTCGCTTCGGCTCTCATGACACCATTATGCACCATCCTGGTGCGATGCGATTTCCGGTCTAGTAGCGATCAACGGCAATGTCGGTAGAAGACTGGCACCGGCCTCGCGATCGTACCAGAGAACGCCGTCGCGGATCGAGGCGGCCAGTACGACCGCCCGCCGAGTTCTATTTCGCGGTTAAAAGCGACTTATCGTTAGGTAGACAGTCTAGGTTGGACCTCGGTCGGTTGACCGCAGCCGCTCCAACTCCGGCTTCAGCCTGGCCGCGCCCCCGAGGTGCCGAAGGCCGACTTCCGCAAATTCTTGGCGCCTCGTGCGCCGACCAAGGTGGTCCAGGATCCGCGCCATGGTTAGAGATGCCAGGACTATTGTCATTTGGCCCGGCATTTTCGAAAAATCACCAGCCTCCAGTTGCGCTGGCGTGATCGACTCGAACGCGTCAGGAAAAGGCTCAAACTGGCCAAAGAATGCCCTACCTCGTCTGTTGTACATTTCGACGAGTCTCGCAATGCCTGCTTCAGCTTGCCCGCCGCTTTCTCCGTACGTCCACCAGTGATCCGCGCTCTGCTCGTGGAGCCGTGTTCGAAATGCGCACTCGTATTCCTTGATTCTTTTGGTGTCCACGCTACCGCCGCTAGCGGTCGGCAAGAAGAAAAAGTGCACGGCAGTGTTGACGCAGCAACTGCCGCCATAACGGGACCCCTGAATATTCACGGCATCAATCCGATCACCGGTTAACCGCCGAAATGTAGTACCACTGCCTTTAAAGCCGTCGGCGCGGAGCAGTGGCGAGAGATCACGCCTCAGTAGCTGATGAAACCGTTCGTAGGGATCCATTCGGTTGTGTGGCTCAACGCTTCCTCCCCCACACACCTTATCAGCTTAGCTATGACTGGCACTCAAAATATAGATCGCACCTGATCAACGGCGTAGCGTTGGGGAGACCAGTACCCGGTCGGCCCGAGGTACTGGTTCGCGGACTCCCACGCCCAGAATACGCCCAAAGTTCTAAACTTACAAAATAATTCTTGTACAACAGAGATTTTTTAGATATTCTTCCCGCACATTGCCTGGCGACTCCGATCCCCCCGGGATTAAGATCGTAGGGATGAAACTGATCGCACTCCTCATCCTCAGCGCCCTGCTATTGCCCGCACAATCGGTCGAACGCCCAGGCCCGTTCCCGCCCATTCCGGAGACGAACGTGCCTTGGACCAGCACCAAAATCGCCGTCGATGGCGAGTTGCGCGAAGCCGCCTGGAAGCAGGCGCCCGTGCTCGAACTGAGCTTCCCCTGGGCTTCGCAGACCGGCGCCAAACAGAAGACGCGGGTGCGGCTGCTGTGGGACGACAAGAATCTTTACCTCGGCTACGAATGCGAGGATACCGACATCACCGCCCAGTACGAAAAGCGTGACGACCCGACCTATATGGACGACGCCGTCGAGGCCTTCATTAATCCGCGGCCCGATCAAACGGATGTCTATTTTGGTTTCGAGATGAACGCCCGCGCGGTAATGTATGACTACGTCTACTTCCAGACGCGCTATCTCTTCAAACGCCTCAATATGGAAGGCCTGGCGCTGGCCACCAAGCTCGACGGGACGATCAACGCGCGCGGCGACAAAGACAAGGGCTGGACGCTCGAAGTAGCGATTCCCTTTACTGAGTTCGAGCCGCTCGCGCAAAGCTTTCCGCCGAAACCCGGCGAACGTTGGACGCTCAATCTCAATCGTTGGGACGGCGTGCAGCCTGATCGCCGGTTGAGCATGTGGAGCGACTCAGGGCTGGAGCGCCCGCATCCGCACAACCCGAAGCGCTTCGGCGTGATTCGCTTCATCAAGTAGTAAATATGAAGAAATCACCTGCCTCCGATCGCCGCCGTTTCCTGGCCCTGGGCGCTGGCGCCGCCTCACTGGTGAGCTGTCATAAAGAGGAGGAGCGCACCACCTCCGGCGCGCACATGCGTCCCTATGGCCATCGCTCACCGTACGAAAAGCCGGTGCGAGTGATTCGAGAACTGACCGCCAGCAAAGGTACAGGGTCCAGCCGGACGCCGCTGCAGGATATCTACGGCATCATCACGCCTTCGGCCCTTCACTACGAACGGCATCACTCAGGAGTGCCCGATATCGATCCGGCGCAGCACTCGCTGCTGATCCATGGACTGGTGGAGAAGCCGCTGGTGTTCTCGATGGAGCAGATTCGGCGATTGCCGTCGGTCTCGCGAATCTATTTCCTCGAGTGCGCCGGCAACAACGTGGGCGAACCGCGCCTCGCCCCGCTGCCCACCGTCCAGGATAGTCACGGCCTCCTCAGCTGCACCGAGTGGACCGGTGTGCCGCTGTCCGCGCTGCTGGCCGACGTGAAATTGAAGCCGCAAGCCAAGTGGGTGATCGCCGAAGGCGCCGACAACGGCCGCATGGCCCGCAGCATCCCGCTTGAGAAGTGCTTGAAGGATACGCTCGTGGTCTATGGCCAGAACGGCGAAGCGCTGCGGCCCGAACAAGGCTATCCGCTTCGCCTCATCGTGCCCGGTTGGGAAGGCAACGTGAACGTGAAGTGGCTGCATCGTTTGAATGTCGCCGATCAACCGGCAATGTCGGTGAAAGAGACCGCCTACTACACCGAACTAATGCCAGACGGCAAGGCGCAGATCTTTACCTTTGAGATGGAAGCGCGCTCAGTCATCACGCGGCCGTCCGGCGGCCAGCAGCTTCCCGCCGGGCCGGGAGTCCATGAGGTTACCGGTTTTGCCTGGACGGGCAAAGGCAAGATCAAGCAGGTAGAAGTCTCAACCGATGGCGGCAAGACCTGGTCCGAAGCGCAGTTGCAAGAGCCGGTGCTATCTCAGGCGCTGACTCGTTTCCGGTTTGTCTGGCATTGGGACGGCAAAGATGCCGTGCTGCAATCGCGATGTACGGATGAGACAGGATACCTGCAACCCACTCGCGATGAAATTATTGCGGTGCGCGGCATCTACGCCGGCTATCACTACAACGCGATTAGGTCCTGGTTTGTGCGTGAGGATGGAAGCGTGCATGTCTAAGATAGTCGTTCTTCTGCTGGGCGCGGCCACTCTTCTCACCGCGCAAGCGAGCGGCAGGCCCGCCACAGCCGAAGAGATTCAGCGGCTCGACATCACCGTGTTTCCCAACGGTGCGGGTCTCCCAGCCGGCAGCGGCAATGCAGCGCAGGGACTCAAAATCTACGAGGTGAAGTGCGTGCGCTGCCACAACAAACGGGGCGAAGGCAAGCAGGGCGAGTATCCGGCATTAGTGGGCGGGAAGGGCTCACTGGGAACGAAGACTCCCAAGAAAACCGTGGGGAGTTACTGGCCCTATGCGACGACGTTATGGGACCACATCAACCGCGCGATGCCTTTCA
>JAYTKJ010000196.1:0-37906 GCA_043730365.1 Acidobacteriota bacterium
GCCCGAACCCGCCAGATAGTAGGCGTCATAGTTCAGGTGTTTGTTCAAAGCGCCCCAGAAACCCGTGTACCAGTCGCGCTCGAATCCGAAATTGCGATCATTCGAAAGCTGAAGTACTGTGCCGTGCGTATCCGTCTGGAGATTCAGGCCGAACGGCACGTAGAACCGCCCGGCGCGGAGATTGACGCGCCCCAGGTTCCGGCCTCGCTGTTTGTCGTCGAGGAGAGGGTTCAGTATGTTGTATAGGTCGACATACAGGTTGTGATACTCGAAGGCCCAGCCAGGCCGGTGCTCTCCCTCCATGTCGTTCTGCACCGGGTTGAATCCGTCGCGCCGCACCAGCCGTCCCTGGAAATTGAAGCTGGCCACCGTGGACGTCGAAGTGGAAAACTTCTTCAACACCTCGAAACCAACGGACTGGCGGCTGGCCCCCCGGCCCTCTTCGTTCGTGTTGAACTGCGACATGACTTCCTTTCTGAATCCGAAGTTCTCAGTCACCAGCGCTTTGATCCAGGACCGCGCTGGCTGAGCGGAGGCTGGTGGCGGCTTGGGCTCGGCCGCCAAGCCGGCGAAGGGGTCCTGCTCCTGAGACTCCTTCGCCCGTTGGTCCTGTTGGGCCCCCGCGGGAATCGGGCCAATCGCGAGAGCGACGCCGATCAGCACGAAGACCTTGAACCAGTTGGTAGCCATTTACCCTCAACGCTACAGCCCGTGCTGGCAGCAAGTGTGCTCGCACGGCGCACTGCCAATGCCGGTGGCTGGGTCGGGCACTGACCGGATGCGACCGTATTTCGCCACGAAGCGAGCTTCTTCACTGGACGTCGCGGTCACAGCGTTGCTGGCCTCCGTTTTCGGGGACATGAGTGAGCACTGGCCAATTTCGAGACACTTGCCTCTATGTACTGCCAGATGTTCTTCCGCTGACCTCCGGTCTCGTTCTTCAACCGCCAGGCTTCTTCCATACTTGGCGCGAAAGCGGTCTCCCGTGGATATGGACGTGGAAACAACGAGCCGGTCGTGCCGATGCCAGGACCGGCAGCAAACCGGGCCCGCTGGTTCCGTTGCGGTCGCGGCGCTCGCCGCCTGCACATCCCTTACGCGGGACTTCTGGGCGGGTGTGTATCTCCCATACTTCGCTCGATAACGTTCTTCGGAAGACTGGTCGCTTACGGCCGCCATTACCATGGATGCGAACATCGCCCCGGCGAATACAACTGTTGCGGTTTTCATAAGACATCTCCTGATGAATGCTGACTTGGCGCGGGTACGCACAGACCACGCCGCCGCTTGGTTTCCGAGTGCGTTCGGAGTCCGTATTTCGTACGGTTCAAGCTGGTAAAAGATTGTTCAGGCGGGAGATGCGCTAGATGAGGAACTGATGGAGAATTACGAAACGGTGAAGCGGATGTGGCGTAACCACAGGAACCACCGAGGCTGCACGGGTTGGGAGGGGGTCTACGAGTGAGCCTTCGCACACAGGTTCTGCGTGCGATAACCCAGCTTCAACCGTAAGCCCAACCGGGACAACTCGAGTGTCCATGAATATGCAGCCTGGTTTGGCGCAGTCGCTCTGCACAGGAGCTGATTTGCCCGGGCAGCAAGGATGCGCAGGCGGACTCGACCCTTTCAGCGTTTCCGAACAAGCGCCGATCGGACTGATGAGCAGGACCGCTGCAACCAGCGTTGCAAACCGAATCTTGACTGGGGCGTTCATCGGATGGCTCTCGACCATATTGTTGCACGCCAAAGGCCAGTCAGCACTCGCCGGTCTTGGAGCGGCTCGGTTCCTCGTCGTCACATTCCGGAAAGCGCCGCAGGTTCGGTTGCTTCTTTGGGTCCCCAGGGGCCGGCTTGAGAACGGACTTCAGTTGCCGTTTCATATCCTGGAACCTGGTTGAATCGAATTTCAGGTCGGCTTTCCTGGGCAAATACTCGACCTCGGAAAACGTGGCGATGATGCGCTCGTAAAAAGGCGGATGTGTGCGGAAGAAACTGATTGATCTGACATACCCTTCTTCGGCAGCCATCTTGTCGAAGAATGTGATGAACCCGCGCGGGTCGTACCCGGCGCGCCAGGCATACTGGGCCCCGAGTTGATCGGCCTCCTCCTCAAACTCGCGGGAGACCCCGAGCAATGTCAGTTCCAGCACCATGCCCAGCCCATAGAATCCGTACTGCAGCGCATAGTAGGTACCCACGCCCGCCGCACCGCCAGTGAAAATCAAGGCAGCCACTTGCGCGGCCTGGTAGGCGATGTTGGCGATGGTGACCCGTGTCATGAGCCGGTGGCCATGCCGGGCGGCGGCGTGGGAGATCTCGTGTGCGATGACGCCGGCCAACTCTGACTCGGTCTCGGCCTTTTCAAGCAGGCCCGTATTGACAAAGAGGTAGCCGCCCGGCAGCATGAAGGCGTTGATTTCCTGGCTATGCAGCAGGGTTAGGTTGAGAGGCACGCGCAGGTCCGAGTGACCCGCAATTTCCTGTGCCAGTTTCTCCACGTACTCGCGCACCTTGTCATCTTGCCAGTTGGGCGGCATGAGCCCGTAGACCTTCATTTCGCGGATGACATCCTAGCCGAGTTTGATGTCCTTGGCTTGGTCCTGGCTAATCTCGCGCACCCCGATGTCGTCCACATCTCCGAACTTGCGGGTGTGCGCCCGTCCGCTTCGCACGGCCTCGCGAATCTCAGCCCTCTTGCACCAGTTCCGCCTTGGCGATGCGGTTCTCGTAGGCGATGGGCAAGCCGCGCTCTCGCTCGGTGCGCTTCAAGGAAAGATCGCGCTCCAGGCGGAGGATCTCGCAGTGTAGTTTCTGCCGGTCAGTGGTCTTGGTGTCCTCCTCGGCCGGCCCACCAGATCGGTTCATCGCCCTTAGCTTCGCGTGGGCATCGTCCAGGCGCTTCTTGATCTCCTGCTCGTCTACCTGGAGCCGCTTTTCTTCCGAGTGTTTCTCGCCCTCCAGCGCCTTCCGGAATTGCGTGACAGCAGCGGCGTCAACCCGGACCTCGTTCTCAAGCAGGTCCAAGTAGGATTTCTCCGTCAACTCCCGCAGGCCGGGCTGTTGCACCACGGCAAGCGCGCATATCAGGCCGAGCCATTGAGGCCGATTCAACATGGTGGTGGACCCCCTGGGTATTTTCACGCAGCCTCCACCGACGACGCCGGCTCTCGCTCTCGGAACAGAGCCGCACACTCATCCTCCCGGCCCCGAACGACGCGGTGGCCAGCCAAAGGACCGCGACGGCTGGTTATGACCGTGCAGGACTGGGCCGAAGTACCGGCCCCTTCTTCGTAGATCGCCACCCAGTCATTCGTTCTGCCGGATTGATGTGCACGCGCCGTATTGGAAAGAAGCGCTGTATACCGGCGTTCTCCGCGCTGGGTCCGCAGGATCGGCAGCCATGCGGAGGGAGTGGGATTGAACCGGCGAGGCGCGATCATGCGAAGCCGTCCGGCGGCCACCGCTTCGCGATACTCGCGGTCCACATCAAGCAGTTCGGCGACGGACGGCGTTTCGGAAGTGGCAACCTGCGTGGGCCGGACTTGAGCCAATCGCGCGGCGAGCGAGTCTCTAATTCCTGCCAGCCGCTTGGCGCCCATGCCCGATGCATGTTCAAGCCTACCGTCGTAGGCGGCGGCTTCCAGCTCTTCCAAGCTCGCGATGCCCAGGTCCTGCTGAAGATGCTTCACCCACACCGGGCCGAGCCCGGGTACCGTCTCCAGCACCGTGCCGTGTGGGCCGGATGCCCGAAGCCTTTCGAGTAATGGAAAAGCCCGCCAAGGATGATCTCGCGCACGGCCCCCGCCAAACGCTCGCCGACATTCAGCGCGTTGCGAACCCCGAGTTCGCCCTCTTCGCGAAAGATTTCCTGAATCGGCCGAGGCAGCCGCAGTAGATGTTCGGCAGCTTGCCGGTAGGCACGGATGCGGTGCGGATTGCCATCATTCCGTCTAGCCAACAGATCCGCCGTTTCAATCAGTTGTTGCGCGATTCGTCTGTTCACGCTCGTGTAGGTGCAAGCGAATCGCCAAATGGGAACGCGGATTGCTCTACAGAGGTCATGATAAAGAGGAAGCGCATTTTGATTGACCGCCGGGATGCCGGCCAGCGCTTGGCCAAGCTGCTGCGCAAGTATCAAGGACGCCCGGATTGCATGGTCATCGCGCTGCCGCGGGGCGGTGTGCCGGTAGGTTTCGAAGTAGCGCAAGCCCTTGGCCTGCCGCTTGACATCTGCGTGGTTCGCAAGCTGGGTGTTCCGTTTCAGCCCGAACTGGCGATGGGCGCGGTGGCCATGGGTGGTGTCACGGTTCTCCACCAGGACGTCATCTCGGACCTCGACATTACAGAACACGAAGTACAGCAAGAGGCCGCGTCGGAACTCGAAGAACTCAGGCGGCGCGAGCAGGTGTACCGCGGCAACCGCCCCATGCCGGCCTTGGAAGGCAAGACGGTGTTGCTGGTTGATGACGGCATCGCCACTGGAGCTACAGCCGAAGCGGCCATGGAGGCTTTGCGCCGGCTGGGCGTCAAGCATTTGGTGGTGGCGGCGGGTGTAGCGCCTCCGGATACGATCGCGCGGCTTTCGCGCAACGCCGACGAAGTGGTTTCGGTGTTGATGCCCGCCACACTTTCTTCCATCGGCGAGTGGTATGAAGACTTCAGGCAGACCACCGACACGGAAGTGGTGGATCTACTGCGCCTCGCCTCCAAGAAAGCCGCCTGAGATTGCTCCACCGAGCTTTGTTCTGGGCCAGGCGCCGTTGGTAGGCTGGGCTGAGACCTAGTTGTTTCCGGTGAAGGTCCTGGTACGCTTGAGAGTCAGTAGCAGATTGTCTTCCAATTATGGATATAGAGACTGGGCTGCTAGGGCTCTCAGAATCGGAAGCCTCGGCGCGATTGAAGCAGTTCGGCGCCAACTCGTTGCCTGAAAAGAAACCGCAGGCGGCGTGGCGACGGTTTGCCCGGCAGTTCCAGAGCCCCCTCATCTAACATCCTGCTCTTTGCTCTCGCTGTGGACCTTGGGTTATGGATCAAGGAGGGCATGCACGGATTTCCCTTTGAGTCCGTGGTCATCGGCACGATTCTGTTGCTTAACGCGGGCATGGGCGTTTGGCAGGAAGCAAAGGCCGAAGCCGCGCTGTCTCGCCTAAAAGCCCTGGCTACTCCGCTGGCCTGGGTGCGGCGCGGCGCAGTGTGGGTTCATCGTCCAGCCACGGAACTGGTGCCGGGGGACGTGGTGCGTCTTGAGGCTGGTGATCGAGTGCCCGCCGATGGAGGCTTGCGGGGACCGGGCATTTCGGTAGACGAATCGATCCTCACCGGCGAGAGTATGCCCTTGGAAAAGTCCGCAGCCGACGAACTCTTCAGCGGCACGCTGGTCACCTGCGGCAAGAGCGTGTTCGAGATCACACGCACGGGCACGCACAGCGCACTAGAGTAATGCCGGGGCCGGCCGGGGCTCTAGAATCATATTGACAAATGGACAATGTGGATATATATTATCCGTATTAGATGATCACAAAGACTTCACTCTCGGCAATCAGGGCGCTCATGTACGTCGCCCGGAACGGGGAGGGCGGATCGCTCTCGCCCCGCCGCATTGCTGAAGAGCTGGACGAATCTCCCACCTATATGGCCAAGGTTACCCGGCAGTTGGTCAAGGCTGGGATCTTTCGGGTTGAAAAAGGCGTGAAGGGGGGCGTCCGCCTCGGTCTTCCCGCCTCCCGGATCACGCTGCTGGCCGTCGTGGAGGCCTGCCAGGGAACGCTGGTGGGCGACTACTGCCAACCCGGGTGCGATCTCACTTCGGTTTGCGCCTATCACCGGGCGGCTGCCGAACTCCATGCGGCCATCAGCGGCGTGCTGTCGCGCTGGACGCTCGAGCAGCTCCTGCAGAAGCCTGCCCCTTCGGCAAAAACAGCGGGCGCCAAGCTGCCGTGCGCCGTACTCAACGGGATTTCTCCCGCCGTCTTCCAATCGTATAAGAACACGTGAACCATGCTACCGCTCCGCGTCGACATCCCGGCCGATGGCTATCACGCAGGCTTGATCTCCTGCCAGATGGCCTGCCCGGTCCGGACCGACGCCCGGGGTTACGTGCGCGCCATCGCCGAGGGGCGTTTTGAAGAAGCCTATCTAATCGCGCGGGGGCCGAATCCATTCGCTTCGATCTGCGGGCGCATTTGCGGCGCCCCGTGCGAGGCGGCTTGCCGGCGTGGCAAAGTGCCGCGCGTGGACGACGACGGTCATTTCGTCGGGCCGGACCGGCCGATTGCGATTCGGGCGCTCAAGCGTTTTGCCTGCGAATTCGCTGGCCCGGAGTCGAGGCCCCTTGAGGACGTCCTGCGAAACACTCGCTCGGCTCCGCCCACCGTCGTCGCGCACGCCGAGGAAATGGCCGCGCTGCTCAAAGCCGGGCTTGACCCAGCCATCCGGAAAGGAAATGGGGAGCGTATCGCCATCATCGGCGCGGGGCCGGCGGGTTTGTCTGCCGCCCACGATTTGGCGCTGCTCGGCTTCCGTCCCGTCGTCTTCGAGACCGAACCAATACCCGCCGGGATGCTTTCCGTGGGTGTGCCCGCTTATCGACTGCCGCGTGAGGTGATCGCGCGAGAGGTCGCGGTGATCGAAGCCTTGGGCGTGGAAATCCGCTGCAATACCGCCATCGGCAAGGACGTGTCGTTCGCCGATCTGCGGCGGGACTTCGCGGCCGTCCTGCTCGCCGTAGGGGCGAAATCGTCCCGCGGGCTTGGCTTGCCCGGCGAGCGGGGACCGCGCGTCTACGGCGGCGTCGACCTGCTGCGTGCTGTTTCGCTGGGATCGAAGATAGACGTCGGTCAAGAGGTAGTCGTCATCGGCGGTGGCAATGTCGCTTACGACGTTGCTCGCACCGTACTTCGACAGATCGCCTACGATATCGCCCGGACCGCCGCGCGGTTGGCGGGCACCGCAGCGGTGAGGCTGGTGTCACTCGAAGGGCTCGAAGAGATGCCGGCCGACACGCTCGAAATCCTGGAAGGCGACGAAGAAGGCATCGAGCGTTTGAATGGTTGGGGACCGGTGGAGGTCGAGCGCGATGCAGCGGGCAACCCGTCAGCCGTGGTCTTCAGGAAGTGCTTGCGAGTCTACGATGAGAATCGGCGCTTCGCTCCCGTCTATGATGACGCGAACCGCCGCGCTGTTCGGTGTGACACCGTTTTGTTGTCGGTGGGTCAGTCGCCTGCGCTGGGATTTCTGGATGACGGCGGCACCGACATCGAGATGGCGCGGCCCGGTTGGCCGAAGGTGGACCCAGCTACGCTCGCCACAACCGGTGGTGGAGTCTTTGTCACCGGGGATCTGGCGCACGGAACGCGGCTCCTTATTGACGCGGTCGCATCCGGCAAGGCAGCGGCGCGGTCGATCTATCGCCACCTGACCGGCCACACGCTGCACCCGGACGCAGTCACGGCACATCGCCTGCTCGATCACTACCGCCGCGAGCGCGGTTACGAATCCATCCGCCGCCAGGAGATCCCGGTCCGGCATCCCGATGAGCGGCTGGCGCACCCGGACACGCTCGTCGAGCTGGGGTTTGACCGCGAGCACGCTATGCGTGAGGCGTCGCGTTGCCTCGACTGCGGCGTCACTCCCGTGTTCGACGGCAATCGTTGCGTCCTCTGCGGCGGCTGCGTCGACGTCTGCCCCACGCAGTGTTTGAAGATTCTCCCGCTCAGTGCCATCGAAACCAGCGCGCCGCTGCAGAGCGCGATTGCCGGGCTCCTTGGCGCCGAAGCGGATCTGGAAGAGAACTCCGCCATCGTCAAGGACGAAGACCGTTGCATCCGCTGCGCGTTGTGCGCGATGCGCTGTCCGGTGGAGGCGATCGCCATGGAACGAGTTGAAGTTCAGACCTCCTGGAGGTACCAATGACGGTTATTCCCGGAACTCCCAAATCCCGCCTGGACCCGGAGCCGATGCCGCGCCGCGACTGGCTAGGGTTGGCGTCACTGTGGTCGGCCGGCACGGCCATGCTGTTTGCGTTGGTCGGTTCGATGCGGTTGCCGAAGGCCGCCATCGTGGCCGCACCATCCAAAGGATTTGACATCACTTTGCCGGAGTCGCTTCCCGCGGGAGAGGCGTTCGTACCGCCCAATCGCGCCGTGGCGGTGTTTCGCGACGGCGAGGGTGTCTACGCGATTTCGACCATATGTACCCACCTGGGCTGCGTGGTGAAGCCGGGCGCCGAAGGCTTCGAGTGCCCGTGTCATGGCTCGCGATTTCAGCACGACGGTGCGGTCTCTCGAGGGCCCGCACCGCGGCCACTCGCCTGGCTGAAAGTGACGGCCGCCGACGGCGTGGTTCACGTTGACGAAGGGAAGACCGTGCCGCCGGGCACCAAGGTGAAGGCATGAGTACCCCAACACTGCCTCCGCCCGCTTCGCCGCTACAAGAGTTCAAGGACAATCTGCGCGCCGCGCCGCGCCGGATCTACGAAACCGCCTTTCGCAGCGGTAAGCCCAGCACGGACCGCACACGATCCACGTTCATTTTCAGCAACGTTTTCCTGCATCTGCACTCGGTTCGGGTTCACCGCTGGACGCTCCGGTGGAGCACCAGCATGGGCCTTGGTATCGCCTCGACGGCCGCTTTTCTCATCACGCTGATCACCGGCATTCTGCTGATGTTCTACTACAAGCCGTATCCGGAAGCGGCGTACCAGTCGATCAAGGACATCCACTTCGTGGTCCCCACGGGCCGCTTCATGCGCAACATTCACCGCTGGGCGGCGAACGTCATGGTGGTGACCGTGATTTTGCACATGGCCCGTGCCTTCTATACGGCGTCCTACCGCAAGCCTCGCGAGTTCAACTGGCTGATCGGTATGGGGCTGCTGGCCACTACGCTCGGCCTTTCTTTCACAGGCTATCTGTTGCCGTGGGATCAACTCGCCTATTGGGCGATCACGATCGGTGCGAATATCGCGCAGTCGCCACGGGAAGTAACTGATGCCCTGGGCGTCACCGATTGGTTCGATCCCGGTGGAATGCAACGCTTCCTCTTGCTTGGATCGGACAATGTGGGTCCGGAAGCGCTCATCCGCTTCTATCTGCTGCACGTCATGATTCTGCCGCTCGTGCTCTTCGCGTTGATGTCGGTGCACTTCTGGCGCATCCGAAAAGACGGCGGCTTGGCGCGCCCTGAGAACGCCGATCAGCGGCTGCCCGATCCCTCCGGAGCGATCTATCCAGTATTCACGCAAGCGCCGGCGAAGACTTACTCACTCGCCGCGATTGTGCGCGGCAGGACGGCGGCGGTTGGCAAGGGGCCGGAGAATACGGTGCCGTCGATGCCGCACCTGTTCTATGCCGAGCTCGGCGTCTTCATGCTCACCACGCTGGTGTGCCTCGCGCTCGCGCTGATTTCCGACGCACCGCTGAAGGAGTTGGCCAATCCGAGCGTACCTGAGAATCCTGCCAAGGCGCCGTGGTATTTCCTCGGCCTGCAGGAACTGGTTTCGTTCTCAGCCTTTATTGGCGGTATCGGCATCCCGATGCTCGTGCTGGCCGGCCTCGGCCTGATTCCCTATCTTGACCGGGAAGAGTCCGGCACCGGCGAGTGGTTCGGCGGATCAGGCGGGCGCCGAGTCGTGCGCCAGGCCTTGTGGGTTGGCTTCGGTGCGGCACTGGCCATCGAAACGTTTGCGATTCGCTTTGGCTGGATTCGAGAGTGGTATCTCAACACACCGCAACTAATCATCACGATTCTGAATCCGGGTACGCTGCTGGCGGCTACCTATGGCTTGTACTCTATCTGGCTGGTGAAGCGCCACCGTTCGACCCGCGCCGGCGCCCTCGGTCTTTTTACTTGCTTCCTCTGTGGATTTTTGGTGCTGACAGTGATTGGCACCTACTTCCGCGGGCCCAACTGGGTTTTCTATTGGTCTCCTTCCGATTGGCCGAGGCACTAGCGCTATGCAGAAAAACAAATACCTGCTTCTCGGTTCGAGTCTGGCTGTGCTGGTGTTGCTCCTCACTGCGGCCGTGCAGGAGAACTGGCTGAATCCTTGGCGGCAAATCCAGAGTGTTGGACGCATGGACGATGCCGCCATTCCGGTTCAACTTCGCCAGATCACCAACGCCAATCTTCGGGTGGGCGACCGATGCGTATCGTGTCATGTGAGCATGGCCCCGGGCGAGCAGTCCGTCAAGGGCGCGCCGATCTTCGCTCCCCACAAACCCGTGGTCCACGATCCGGTCGAATACGGCTGCACCGTATGCCACGGCGGTCAAGGTTCTGCCACCAACAAAGCCGACGCGCATGGCGATGTTCACTTTTGGCCCGAGCCAATGATCCCGGTGCGCTTTGCGCAAGCCGGTTGCGGAACCTGTCACTCGGCGCTGGGGATTCCCAACCGCGAGGCCTATCAACGAGCCAGACTCACGTTCGAGCGGCTCGATTGCATGGCCTGCCACCGCGTGGACAATCGCGGCGGCGCGATTCGCCCCGATGGAGGAGGCATGGAAGGGCCGGACCTTTCTCGCATCGGCATCACAGGCTACGACAAGGGCTGGTACGGGAAGCATCTGGACAAGAGCGAGAAGACGCCGAACGGCCCGTGGAAGACCTCATTCGCGAAGATCGACGAACAAGCGCAGGAGTCCGTCGCGGTGTTCTTGTCGATGCGCACTGCGGCTCCGGTATTGATGGAGGCCAAGGCCACCTTCCATAGCTTCGGTTGCCTCGGCTGCCACCGGGTGAACGGTGTGGGTGGCGACGAGGGCCCCGACCTCTCGCGCGCCGGATTGAAAGATCCTGGTCAGGCCGACTTCACACATGTCGCCGGCAGCGAGAAGCTCGATCGCTGGATCGCCGAACACTTCCGGTCACCGGGGGCGGTGGTGGCTGCGTCGCAAATGCCACCGGTAGTCGCGTCGCAGAAAGAGATCGATCAACTGACGCTCTACGTGCTCTCGCTGCGGCGAGGCGAGCTGCCAGGCACCTATCTGCCCAGGGACAGGATGCAAGCCACCCGCCTGGGGCAGCGCGAATTCGCATCCGGCGGGGCCACGCTATTCACCACTTTCTGCGCCGGGTGCCACGGCCACGAAGGCAAAGGCAAGCACGCTCCTGGTGGCACGACGTTTCCGGCGATCGCCAGTCCGGACTTCCTCGCGTTGGTTAGCGACCAGTTCCTAACCGAGACGATCCGCAAGGGCCGGCCGGGCCGACGCATGCCGGGTTGGGCGAAGGAAGGCGGCTTGAAACCGGACGAGATCACTCGCGTGGTGGCGCACCTGCGTGAGTTAGGCGGCGGTGCGCCGATGCCCGCTGCCGATGACGGCTGGATGGTCGCGAGTGAACCGCAAACCGGCACGGATCTATTTGCCGCCAACTGCTCGGGTTGCCACGGGGCCAAGGGTGAGGGCGGCAAGGGCCCGGCGCTTAACAACCGCGCATTTCTCGAACTGGCGTCGGACAAGTATTTGATGGAGACCGTGCGGCTGGGCCGCCGCGGCACGGCGATGGCGGGCTTTCAAGAGCCTTCGCCCACGCGGCGCGCGCTCGCAAAGCCGGAGATTGAATCGATCGTGGCCTACGTAAGGGCCTGGCAGGGGAGGTAGACAAATGGATCCGAAAGAATCGAGACGCGGCTTTCTGGCGGCGATCTCCGGGGCCGGGCTCGGCGGCTTTCTTGCCTCGGCGAACCAAGCTTGGGGACTGGAGGCTGTGGCGAATCCCCTGGCTTCCTACCCGGACCGCGGTTGGGAGCGGACTTATCGCGACCTATGGAAGTACGACTCCAAGTACACCTTCACCTGCGCGCCAAACGATACGCACAACTGCCTGCTCAACGCCTATGTGCGCCAAGGCGTGATCACGCGCATCGGGCCCACGATGCGCTATGGCGAAGCGTTCGACCTCAGCGACAATCACACCACCAGCCGCTGGGATCCGCGCGTCTGTCAAAAAGGATTGGCGCTCACGCGGCGCTTCTACGGAGACCGGCGCGTGAATCAATGCATGGTGCGCGCCGGGTACAAAAAATGGGTCGACGATGGCTTCCCGCGAGGGGCCGACGGTAAACCGCCCGAGAGCTATTTCCAGCGCGCGCGCGACGAATGGATTCGCGTCCCGCACGATACCGCCGCGACGATCGTCGCCAAAGCGCTCAAGAACATCGCCGAGACCTACACCGGCCCGGAGGGCAAGCGCCGGCTCGAAGCGCAGCACTATGACCCCGCCGTGATCGAAGCCACGCAAGGCATCGGCACGCAAGTAATGAAGTTTCGCGGCGGCATGCCGCTGCTCGGGATGACTCGCGTGTTCGGGATGTACCGCATGGCGAACTCGATGGCGCTACTGGACGCGCACATTCGCAAGGTGGGCCCGGACAAGGCGGTGGGCGCCAAGGGCTTCGACAACTACTCCTGGCACACCGACCTGCCGCCCGGCCATCCGATGGTGACCGGCCAACAAACCGTCGAGTTCGATCTCTCGGCCGTGGAGCACTGCAAGACGCTGGTGGTGTGGGGCATGAACTGGATCACCACCAAGATGCCCGACGCGCACTGGCTTACCGAGGCGCGGCTGAAGGGCACGCGTATCGTCGTGATCGCCTGCGAGTATTCCTCCACGTCGAGTAAAGCCGACCAGGCGCTCGTCGTCAGACCGGGAACCATGTCGGCGCTGGCGCTCGGCTTTTCCCACGTCATTCTCAAGGAGAAGCTCTACGACGTCAACTACGTCAAGCAGTGGACGGATATGCCGTTGCTGGTGCGCATGGATACGCTTAAGAATCTGCGCGCGCAAGATGTGTTTGGTGGCCAGCCGGCTGAGTTGAAGCGTTCGCGGACTTTGGGCGCCAACGAGAAGATGCCGCCTCCCAGCGCTCAGGCGGAACAGATTATCCCGGAAAAGCTACGTGCCGAATGGGGCGACTACGTCTGGTGGGATCGGGTCTCCAACCAACCCAAACCGCTGACGCGCGACATGGTCGGAAAGAATTCCACCGTCGGCGATCCGCTGCTCGAAGGCTCGGTGGAGGCGACACTGGCCGATGGAAAGAAGGTTCGCTGCAGGCCGAGCTTCGATTTGGTGCGCGAGTATGTAGACCATTTCACCCCTAAGACGACCGAAGAGATTACTTGGGCGCCCGCGGCCGCCGTCGAGGCCCTGGCGCGTAGCTTCGCGCAGAATCCTGGCACCACGCTGTTCGCGGTGGGAATGGGGCCGAACCAGTTCTTCAACAATGACAATAAGGATCGCGATTTGTTCCTGCTCGCCGCTCTCACCGGCAACATCGGCAAGCTGGGTGGCAACGTCGGTTCCTACGCCGGCAACTACCGCACCGCGCTGTTCAATGGAGCGCCGCAGTACATCAATGAGAATCCATTCGATCTCGAACTGGATCCGTCTAAGCCGGCGCGTCCCAAACAATACTGGAAGGCTGAGTCGGCGCACTACTACAACCACGAGGATCATCCGCTCCGGGTCGGCAAGAAGCTGCTCACGGGCAAGACGCATATTCCCTGTCCGACCAAGTCGCTTTGGTTCGCCAACGCCAATTCGATCCTCGGCAATGTGAAGTGGCACTACAACACCGTGGTCAATATGCTGCCCAAGATCGAATTGATCGCGGTAAACGAATGGTGGTGGTCCACTTCCTGCGAATGGGCCGACGTTGTCTTCGGTGTGGACTCGTGGGCCGAGCTGAAGCATCCGGACATGACCGCGTCGGTCACCAATCCTTTCCTGTCGGTTTTCCCGCGCACGCCGATGAAGCGAATCTTCAACACGCTCGGCGATATCGAAGTACTGGCGCTGGTGGGGGCTAAGATGGCCGAACTCACCGGAGACCAGAGATTCAACGACTGCTGGAAATTTGTGCGCGAGGGCCGCACCGACGTGTACCTGCAGCGCATCCTCGATCACTCGACCAATACCAAGGGTTTCAAGTTCACCGAACTCGAGGCGAAAGCGAGGGAAGGCATCCCGACCATTCTCCAGACCCGCACGTCGCCGAAGATCGGCGGCTACGAGCAGGTGGCCGATTCCCAGCCCTGGTACACCAAGACCGGGCGCCTGGAGTTCTACCGCGACGAAGACGAGTTCATCGAAGCCGGCGAGAATCTTCCCGTGCATCGCGAGCCGGTGGACTCCACGTTCTACGAACCGAACGTGATCATCTCCGCCAAGCACGAGGCGCTCCGGCCTGCCAGCCCCGAATCGTATGGCGTGTCCCGCACCGATCTGTCGTGCGAGACCCGCTGCGGCCGTAACGTGGTGCTCACCTGGGAGGAAGCCCGGAAGACCGCTCACCCGCTGGCCAAGGATGGCTACAAGTTCATCTTCCACACCCCGAAGTACCGCCACGGCGCGCACACCATGCCCATTGACACCGACATGATCGCGCTGCTGTTCGGGCCGTTCGGAGATCTCTATCGCCTCGACAAGCGCAGCCCGTTTGTCACCGAAGGGTACGTCGACATGAACCCGGACGACGCGAAATCGCTCGGCATTCAAGATGGTGACTATGTGTGGATCGACGCCGATCCGGAGGACCGCCCCTTCCGCGGCTGGCAGAACAACAAGCGCGACTACGAGATCGCCCGCCTGCTTTGCCGCGCTCGTTACTATCCCGGCACACCGAGGGGCGTGACGCGGATGTGGTTCAACATGTACGGATCCACGCCCGGGTCGGTGGAAGGGCGCAAGACGCGTGCCGACGGGCTGGCCAAGAACCCGCGTACCAACTATCAGGCGATGTTCCGCTCGGGGTCGCACCAATCGGCCACGCGCGGGTGGCTCAAGCCGACATTGATGACAGACTCGCTGGTTCGTAAAGAGATGTTCGGACAGAGCATCGGCAAAGGGTTTCTTGCCGATACCCACTGTCCCACTGGCGCGCCCCGCGAGTCCATGGTGAAAATCACCAGGGCCGAGCCCGGCGGCATCGATCAGAAGAGCGCGTGGCGGCCCGTCACGCTCGGCATCCGGCCGAAGAACGAATCGGAAGCGATGAAAAAGTATCTTGCCGGTGGGTTCTTCGGCAATCAGAAGGAGAAAGCATAGAATGGCACGCGTCTATAACTGGCAGCTCGGCCGCGAGATGTCCTACTGGTATCCGGAGAGCCGGCCCAAGCGGCAGTTCGCCGCCGTCTTCGATACCAACAAATGCATCGCGTGCCAGACCTGCACGCTGGCCTGCAAGACCACCTGGACTTCCGGCAAGGGCCAGGAGTACATGCTGTGGAACAACGTCGAGACGAAGCCCTACGGGAGCTATCCGCTTGCTTACGACGTGAAGCTGCTGGACATGATTAACTCGGGCTCTTGGAACGACAAGAAGGTCTACGAAGGCCAGACGATCTTCGAGTCCGCTCCTGCCGGTGAGCGCGTCCTGGGCTGGCGGCCTGAGCAGCAGGACTACTCGTACCCCAATGTCGGTGAAGACGATTGCGCCGGGCAAGTGGACGGCGGGCTGGCCCTCATGTCGCTGCCGCACATGAGCTGGTTCTTCTACCTGGCGCGGATCTGCAATCACTGCACGTATCCGGCGTGCCTGGCTTCGTGCCCGCGTGGGTCGATTTACAAGCGCGAAGAGGATGGCATTGTGCTGGTGGATCAGGGCCGCTGTCGCGGCTATCAGGAGTGTGTCAAGGGGTGCCCATACAAGAAGGTCTTCTTCAACCCGATGACGGGCACCTCCGAAAAGTGCATCGCCTGCTACCCAAAGATGGAGCAAGGTATCCAGCCTCAGTGTTTCGTCAACTGCATCGGCAAGATCCGGATGGCGGGCTATATCTCGAAACCGAATGAGGCCAAGCCGGACAACCCGATCGACTACCTCGTCCACATCCGCAAGATCGCGCTGCCACTGTTTCCGCAGTACGGCCTCGAGCCGAATGTCTACTACATCCCGCCGATTCACGTGCCGCTCTCATTCTCGCGGCAGTTGTTCGGACCGGGTGCAGACGACGCGGTGAAGGCGTATCGCAACGCGATGAACGATCCCGACCTAGCCTCATTGCTCTGCCTGTTTGGCTCGAGTGAGCAGGTGATGCCGCGTTGGAAGCGTGTAGGCGACGACGCCTATGGCATGGACGAGAAGGGCGGCACGATCGTCAAAGTGCCCAGGAACGAACCGGTGCACGTGCGCCCGGCCTACGACCGGCTCTATCAAATCACGCGCACCAACTGCCCGTAGCAAAGGAGTAATTGCGATGAGACGCTTGGCCTTGGTTTTCTCCGCGGCGTTGCTGGCAGGCTGTCACCGCGCACCCAACCGGACCAATGAAGTGGTGACGGTGCCAGCGGCGAAGATCCCGCTCGGCGTATCTGACCCCGTCTGGGAGCAGGTGCCCGAGTATCTCGCCAAACTTCTGCTGCAGGACCTGGTCGATCCGCGACTAATGAAGCCGTCGACAGCCGAAGTGCGCGTGCGATCCGTGAATGACGGGAGCGAAGTCGCGTTTCGCCTGGAATGGGCCGACGCGACGCAAAGCGACATGCCGGGTCCGGCCCGTTTTCTCGATGGGTGTGCGATTCAGATTCCCAAGACGATCGCAGCCAATCCACCCGATCCTCAAATGGGTCAAGCCGGCCAGCCGGTGGAGATTTCATTCTGGAGGGCAGACTGGCAAGCATCGGTCAATGGCCGCAAGGATACGATTCGCGAGATCTATCCCAACGCCGCCGTGGATCATTATCCGTTTGAGGCGAAGCCTCTCGAGCCCGGTTCCGCCGCGCAAAAGGAAATGGCCTCGCGCTACTCTCCTTCGCAAGCGGTGGGCAACCGGCGCGTGGGCCCGCGCGAGTCTCCATTGGAAGACATGGTGGCCGAAGGCCCCGGCACTCTGTCTCCAGCGTCCGCCAAGCAGTCTCGCGGCGGGGGCGTACGGACGAAAGATGGATGGGCGGTCGTGATAGCGCGCAAACTCCCCGAAGGCTTCGCTCCTGACCAGCGAACTCAGATTGCGTTCGCGGTGTGGGAAGGGGCGTCGCAGGAGGCAGGCGCGCGAAAGATGCGGACTGGCTGGATTCCATTGGCCATGAAGGAGGCGAAATGAAACCGCGGGTTGAGGACCTGCTCCGCGATGCGGCGGCATGGCGGCTGTTGGGCCTGCTTTTCGAATGCCCCACACCGCCGTGGCGCGAACAAGTGCAGTCGCTGGCGAAGGAGATCCCGGATGAGCGGCTGAAGGTGGTGGCGCAACGCGCTTGCGCTGAGGCGACCGAAGGCGACTACCATTCGATTCTCGGACCCGGCGGTCCCGCGCCGGCACGGGAGGTCAGCTATCACGACACCTTGCAGCTTGGCTATCTGGTCTCCGAGTTGACCTCGTACTACGACGCCTTCGCCTATCGCCCCATGACCGAGGAAGCACTCGACCATATCTCGGTGGAAGCGGGATTCGTCGGCTACCTGCGGCTCAAGGAGGCCTTCGCACTCTCCGCCGGCGATTCCGACGCGGCTGGACTGGCCGCTGACGCAGCCAAGGCCTTCATCGGTGACCATCTCTCCTATCTTGCCCAGCCTCTCGCCGCATCGCTCTCTGAATCCGGCGTGGAATACCTGTCGTTGGCTGGACAAGTGCTCTTGGCACGAGTGGGGCCGTGCAGGACTCTGCCCGTAATCGCCAATCTGGCCGGCGAGGCTTTCTGCACAGAGGCGGGCTTTGAATGCGGCGCCTAGTTTTCAGCATCGCGGTGGCCGCTTCGATCATGCGCGGGCAGGCGAAACCGCCAGCCGTTGGGAGTGTCGTCGTGCAAGGCAGTCTGCGGACGCGACTCGAAGCCTGGGACTGGTTTCAGGGCGAAGCGAATAACTCCTACGCCTTCTCCGGAAACATACTGCGGGTCTCATTGTCGCAGAGCAAGAAGGCGTTCGACTGGCAGGTGGAACTGGCGGCTCCGATTCTGCTCGGACTCCCTAACGATGCGATTGCCCCGGGCCCGCAGGGACAGCTGGGTCTCGGCGCCAATTATTTCGCCGCCAACGGTTCGAGCCGCAATTCCGCCATGATGTTTCCCAAGCAAGCCTTCGTCCGCTTCAAGAACCTCGGTGGCAGTGAAGCTCATTCGATCCGGCTCGGGCGCTTTGAATTCATGGACGGCTCGGAAGTGACGCCGAAGAATGCGTCACTGGCCGCCATCAAGCGCGACCGGATCAATCAGCGCTTGCTCGGCCACTTCGGCTGGGCGCACGTGGGCCGCAGTTTCGACGGCTTTCATTACGTCTTTAACAAACCCTCTGGCAATTTCACCTTGATCGGAGCCGTTCCGACAAGGGGTGTTTTCCAGACCGACGGTTGGGGATGGACCAACACCGCCTTCGGCTACGCCGCTTACACCAAGCCATGGGGAAAAGGGAAACATGCGGCTGAGACCCGGGCTCTCGCGCTCTACTACGAGGATTGGCGCAGCGTCGTGAAGACGGACTCGCGGCCACTGGCGGTGCGGCGTGGCGATCTCGCCAATTTGCGTATCGGCTCATTCGGCGGACACCACCTCAGCGCGCTAACCACCAAAGCCGGCACCCTGGATTTCATGCTCTGGGGTGTGGGTCAGACCGGGAAATGGGGCCGGCTCGACCATCGGGCCCACGCGATAGCGGTGGAGGGTGGGATTCAACCGAAGGTAGGCGGTAGGCTGAAACCGTGGCTCCGCGCCGGGTTCTTCGAAGGTTCCGGCGATGCGAATCCGGACGATCGCACCCACAACACCTTCTTTCAGGTACTGCCCACGCCGCGTCCGTTCGCCCGCTTCCCTTTCTTCGACTTGGTCAATAACCGCGACTATCTAGCCATCCTCATCCTGCGTCCGCACAAAGACATCACTCTGTCGAGCGAATTCCACGCGCTCCGGCTGTCGTCCGCTCGCGATCTCTGGTACGTTGGTGGCGGCGCTTTCCAGCCCTGGACCTTCGGCTATGTAGGCCGCGCGACGGGTGGAGCCAGATCGCTCGCCAACCTCTACGACACCAGTGTCGAGTACCGCGCCCGGCTGTCTTTGACTATTACCGGCTATTTCGGTTACGCCCAAGGCTTAGCTGTTCCTGCCGCCATATACCCGAAGGGCAAAGACGGCAAGTTCGGGTATCTCGAATTGCTCTACCGTTTTGGCCCGATCAAGATCTGAGCCCGGAGAATCCTATGACGATCACCACTTCTCAAACCGTAGGCGAAATCGCGACGCAGTCCGTGGCTGCGGTTCGCATCTTCGAGAACAAAGGGATCGACTATTGCTGCGGCGGTCGTCCGTCCCTGGCACTGGCTTGCCAGCAGCGTGGTATCGACCCCAATGATTTGATCGCCGAAATCAAGGCGTCGGAAGGGGAGCCTTCACCCGTCGTTCGTAATTGGCAAACTACATCTCTTGCCGAGTTGATCGGCCACATCCTGGCCACTCACCACAATTACCTGAATAGTGAGCTGCCACGGCTGACCGTCCGGATGGCGACAGTCCTCGGGGCCCACCGCGTGGCGCATGGTCCGCTTCTCCAGCAGCTAAGCGCCATACTCGCGGCCATGCGGGAAGAGTTGGAAGTGCATATGCAAAAAGAGGAGACGGTGCTGTTCCCTTTTGTAGAGCGCCTCGATGAAGCTGCCGCAGCGGGACACGCGCCGCCCCACCCTTTGTTCGGCAGCGTTGCTAACCCCATCCGGATGATGGAGCACGAGCACGAGACCGTTGGGCGAGCGCTTGAGGAGATGCGGCGGATCACCTCCGGCTTCAGCCCCCCCGCCGGACGCTTGCAACACGTTTCGAGCCCTCTATGCGGGGCTCGAGGCGCTGGAGCGAGACCTCCACCTCCACATCCACCTCGAGAACAACATCCTGTTTCCACGTGCACTGTCTCTGGAGAAGGGCGCGGGCCGATGAGCGGTGTTGGCCGGCTGATCGTGGTGGGAGGGCACAGCCGGCATGTGGGAAAGACCACGGTGGTGGCCGCCGCACTCGCGGTCCTGCGACCCGCAAACTGGGTGGCAATCAAGGTTTCCAGCCACATGCATGGTTCGGGCACTGGTTTAATCGAAGAGACGGATGCTGGCTCCGGATCGCAGTCGGCAAGATATCTGCAAGCCGGTGCGCGCAAGGCCTTCCTTGTGCGAGCCCCCGATGAGCGGTTCGGAGAGGCCGCCGGTGCGGTTCGCAACATGATTGAAAGCGGGCAAAACGTCATTGTCGAATCGAACCGGATGGTGGCGTGGTGCCGGCCTGAGCTGGTTCTGTTCGTTACCTCACCGGGGATCTCCGATTGGAAGCCCTCGTCAAGCCTCTGCCTTCAGGCTGCGGATGCTCTTGTAATATCAGGCGAAGGAAAGTGGCCGGACAAGACACTAACCTTTCTCGATCGTGCGGTGTTGACGCTGCCGTACTTTCGACTGGACGCTGGCCAGCAATGCTCGGCGGAGCTCATTGCCTGGCTGGGGCACCGCCTTGAGCACGCGACCAGCGAATCGGCTGGCCGATGTGTATGCAACGGTTACGGTAATGCTGCGGCTTTTCACGCACCCCGGCCAAAATAGCTGGCCGGATTGGGGCATTGGCCCCACCCGGATGTGATACCTGGCTGCCTTTTGCTGGCCTTGTGGCTGGCCCAGAACGTGCCCGAGACATGTTTCGGACTGCGGTAAGGCGAGGCGCTACATGTTTCAGGTGCGTATTCACGGTCGCGGCGGGCAAGGCGTTGTCACCGCGGCAGAACTCTTATCGGTGGCCGCCTTCGAAGAGGGCAAACACGCGCAGGCCTTCCCTAGCTTCGGCTCCGAGCGTATGGGCGCACCCGTGATGGCTTTTGTGCGCATTGATGACCGGCCAATTCGCTTGCGCGAACCCGTCACGCGCCCTGACGCACTCATTGTGCAGGATCCGACGCTCCTTCATCAGGTGGATCTGTTTGCTGGCTTCCCCGCCGAAGGCTACCTGCTCATCAACACTGGACGGTCGCTAGCTGATCTGGGCATAGAGAGTCTGCTTGGGCGGCATGCCGAAGAGAACATCGTGACTGTACCGGCCACCGAGATTGCCACACGCGCGATCGGCCGGCCATTGCCCAACGCCGCGCTCCTCGGCGCCTTTGTCGCGTTGACTGGTGGAGTGAGGCTGGAGTCGCTCGAAGTGGCTATCCGGCGAAAGTTCGCGGCCAAGGTGGCCGAGGCCAACATCGCTGCCGCACGCGAGGCGTATGGTGCGGTGATGGATAAGGAGGCGGGTAGTGTGGAAGCAAATTGAAGGTTCGCGCGCCGTGGCGGAAACGGTGGCATTGTGCCGCCCCGAAGTGATTTGCGCCTATCCAATCACACCGCAAACACATATCGTCGAAGGGCTCGCCGAGATGGTTCGTACGGGCGAGTTGGCTGACTGCGAGTTCATCAACGTCGAGTCGGAATTCGCGGCGCTGTCGGTCGCCATCGGCTCGTCGGCCACCGGCGCGCGTTCCTACACGGCCACGGCGAGCCAAGGCTTACTCTTCATGGCTGAAGCCGTGTACAACGCCTCAGGTCTTGGCCTCCCCATCGTGATGACGATCGGCAATCGCGCTATCGGTGCGCCCATCAATATCTGGAATGATCATTCGGACTCGATGTCGATGCGCGATGCCGGGTGGATCCAGTCTCTTTGCCGACACGAACCAGGAGGCGGCGGATCTCCATATCCTCGCTTTCCGTCTCGCTGAGCAGCTATCGTGTCCGGTGATGGTGTGCATGGATGGCTTCATCCTCACCCATGCCTACGAACGAGTCGACATTGCGGACCAAGCGCAAGTCGATGCGTTTCTGCCGAAGTTCGCGCCACGCCAGATGCTGGACCCTCAGCACAAGGTATCGATTGGCGCGATGGTGGGTCCGGAGGCTTTCATGGAAGTGCGCTACCTGCAGCATCACAAGCAACTGCAGGCGCTTGAGTTGATTCCGCAGTTGAGCGGCGAATTCGAGCGTCACTTCGGCCGCCCCTGCGGAGGTCTCGTGCGGCCATATCGAACCGAAGAGGCTGAAACCATAGTGATCGCGCTCGGATCGGTGAACGGGACGATTCAGGATGTCGTGGACGAGATGCGAGCCGCCGGGGTAAGCATCGGTTCGGTGTCCATCGGCTCCTTTCGCCCATTTCCGCTCGAGGCGTTGCGGGACGCGGTGGGATCAGCCAAGCGCCTGGTTGTGGTGGAGAAGGATCTGGCGGTTGGTATCGGCGGTATTGTCTCGATGGATGTGCGCAAATCAGTCGCTGGGTTGGGGACCGTGGTCTACACGGTGATCGCCGGCCTCGGAGGACGATCCATCACCTGTAGTTCGCTTCGCCAACTGCTGGACCGCGCGCTCTTAGACGAACTCGAACCAGTGACGTTTCTCGACCTCAACTGGTCCGTAGTCCGGCGGCACCTGGACCGCGAGGCGAGGGAGCGCCGATCCGGTCCCACCGCCGAGGCCATTCTACGCGATGTCGGCACCGTCGCATCGCGGGCGCATTGAGAAGGGAGGGCGGCAATATGTCCCATCAACCGATCCGCTTCTATCAGACCGGCACGTTCACCGTGGGTAACCGCCTGCTGGATCCTGCCCTGCGCACGGTCCAATCCGATAACGAGCGCGCCAATTCGCTTACGTCAGGACATCGCGCCTGCCAGGGTTGCGGCGAAGCGCTGGGTGCGCGCTACGCGGTAGACGCCGCGGTGCGGGCTACGCAAGGCAACTTGATCGTGGTCAATGCGACCGGTTGCCTTGAGGTCTTCTCAACGCCGTACCCGGAGAGCTCGTGGCAGGTGCCGTGGATGCACTCGCTCTTCGGCAATGCGCCGGCGGTGGCCAGCGGGGTGGCTGCGGCCCTCAAGGTCCAGGGCAAATCGCATATTCGCGTCTTGGCGCAGGGCGGCGACGGCGGCACCACGGATATCGGGCTCGGCTGCCTGTCGGGCATGTTCGAACGGAACGACGACGTGCTGTATCTGTGCTACGACAACGAAGCTTACATGAACACTGGGGTGCAGCGCTCCAGTGCCACGCCGGCGGGCGCGCGCACAGCCACCACTCCCGTGGCTGGTCCCGAGCCCGGAGCGCCGTTCGGCCAGGGCAAGAATCTTCCGCTAATCGCGATGGCGCACGGTATTCCGTATGTCGCCACCGCGTCGGTGGCCAACCTCCATGATCTTGAGCGGAAAGTAGAGCATGCCATGGATTTGCGCGGTTCCCGGTACATCCATGTGCACGTTCCGTGCCCGCTAGGTTGGGGATCGGAGCCTGCCGATACGATCAAGGTGGCCCGCATGGCCGTCGAGAGCGGGCTCTTTCCTCTTTATGAAGCCGAGTACGGCGAAGTGACGGGCCGCGTGCCAATCCGCAAGCTAGCGCCGGTGAACGCCTACCTCAAACTGCAGCGGCGATTCGCGCATCTGTTCCGGCCGGAGGAAGATCTAGCACGCCTCGCCGCCATACAAGGAATCGCCGACCGTAACATCCGGCGATTCGGGCTCCTCCCCGATGAGAAGCCCATGGAGGCAAAGAATGACTAAGCCATTTGCCATTACGTTGGACGTTGGCTCGAGTCTGGCCAACCACACGGGCTCTTGGCGGAATCAGCGGCCGGTTTATGTTGACCGGCTGCCGCCCTGCAATCAAGCGTGCCCGGCTGGCGAGGATATTCAAGGTTGGCTTTACCGCGCCGAGTCTGGCGACTACGAGGGCGCGTGGCGCGCGCTGGTGGAGAACAATCCGCTGCCCGCTATCATGGGACGCGTCTGCTATCACCCTTGCGAATCAGCCTGCAATCGCGGCCAACTGGATCACCCGGTCGGCATTCATGCCGTCGAGCGTTTCCTGGGTGATGAAGCGATCCGGCAGGGGTGGGACTTCGCTGCGCCGCCGATGGATACTGGCTGGCACGTGCTCGTGGTCGGCGCTGGTCCGTCTGGTCTGGCGGCCGCCTACCACCTAAGACGCTTCGGTCATCGCGTCACAATCTACGAGGCCGGACCACGTGCCGGGGGCATGATGTCGTTTGGCATTCCGAAGTACCGTCTGCCGCGGGAGATCCTTGATGCCGAGATTGCGCGCATCGAACGGATGGGTGTCGTGATCCGGCTTAACCGCAACGTGGAAGACCTGGCGGCCGAAATGAAGGAGGGCGGCTTTGACGCAGCCTTTCTCGCTGTGGGCGCACACTTGGCGAAGCGGGCCTACATTCCCGCCGGCGACGCCACCCGTATTCTCGATGCGGTGTCCATTCTGCGGTCGATGGAGACGGGCGAGCCTCCGCAACTCGGTCGCCGCGTGCTGATCTACGGCGGCGGCAACACGGCGCTCGATGTAGCGCGAACGGCCAAGCGCCTTGGTGCCGAGGAAGCGATTATCGTCTATCGCCGTACGCGCGACAAGATGCCCGCGCACGACTTCGAAGTGGAGGAAGCGCTGGAAGAGGGCGTGCAGTTGAAGTGGCTTTCCACGATCAGAGAAGCCGGCGGCTCCTCTTTTGTGGTGGAGAAGATGAAGCTCGACGAGACGGGTTTCCCGCAGCCGACTGGTGAATTCGAGTCCATGGAGGCGGACTCGCTGGTGCTGGCGCTCGGCCAGGATGCGGACCTTCGATTCCTAGAGCGGCTCGACGGAATCGAGTTCACCAATGGCACCGTGAAAGTGGACAGTCACATGATGACTGGCCATCCGGGCGTGTTTGCCGGTGGCGACATGGTGCCCGCCGAGCGCACCGTAACCGTTGCCGTAGGACACGGCAAGAAGGCCGCCCGCAACGTGGATGCTTGGCTCCGCGGCGCCAGCTTCGCCCCGGCACCTAAGCATGAGGTTGCGCAGTTCGAAAAGCTTAACACGTGGTACTACACGGATGCGCCTCCAGCCGTGCAGCAGACGCTCGATCGAGCCCGCCGCCAATCTACCTTCGAGGAAGTGCTGAAGGGCCTGGACGAGTTCAGTGCGCAATTCGAGGCCCGCCGTTGCCTTTCCTGCGGCAATTGCTTTGAGTGCGACAACTGTTTCGGCGTGTGTCCGGATAACGCGGTCATCAAGTTGGGCCCTGGGCAGCGGTACGAGATCAACTACGAGTACTGCAAGGGTTGCGGCATGTGTGCCGAAGAATGCCCTTGTGGCGCAATTCGTATGGATCCTGAGACGGTCTAGAGAGATCCTGAGTCAGGGCCGACAGCGGCCCACGAGGCCCGCAACGATTCGCTGCTCACCCTCACCGCCATACAATTCTCAGAGTCACGCCGCCGATTCTTTCACCGTCACGCGCAGCGGAGCCGACGTAACTCCGGCGAACTCTACCACGAAATCCTGTTCGCCTGCGGCTTGATCGGGCCGCACGTTTGCATTGATCTGACGATAGAGATCGGCCTCCGGCTTACCCAGATAGTCCACCGGTTGCTTCCGCCCGCCGATCGTCACCCGGACATTGTTGCGATCGCAATTTTCCGCCAGGCCGAGAATCCAGAAACTCACGATGCCCCCGCGCTTCACAGTGCCCTCGCTCCAGGAGACGCCATCAAAAACTGCACGCACCGTGATCGTCTCGGCATAAACCGGCATGTCCACCGCGATGCGAGAGACCTGAGAGAATCCGCTGTCATGGAACCGGAGCCGCGCCTCATGCCAACCGGGTGCCAAGCCGGGAGGCAAGCGGAAATTCGCCATCCACCGGCCCGTCACTTCCTCATGGACGTGCAGACAGGGCACACCAAACCCACCGATCTCCATACGCAACTCCGGGCGACGCACCATGCGCGCGCCAGCCTGGAACCAGCAAGCAGCATACTCGTCGCCGCGTGACCGAAAGTTGATGCCATAGTGGCGCGCGTGCGCGACGGTGATCATCTCCGGAGGCGCCGCAGCGCTGGCGAGGTTCGGCTCCGGCTCCCAGCGGCGATAGCAGGCGAGCGCCGCATGGCCATGCTCGATATCGAGTAACTCCACGCGCGCAAACCCAGCCGCCCGGCACATCGCGACCAGGCACGCCACCGTCGGTCCGATCCAGTTGTCGAGCTGGCTACCCAATTCATCGAGTTCATAGAATTCCATCCACGGAATCTTGTCGGAATTCTCTTGCCAATCCGGTCCATCAATTACAAAGGAATCGACGATGGCCACGTCGCGCGTCAAGGCGCAGACAATCTCGAGCGCCAGCAGCGGGTGCTTCAGGTGATACAGCACGCCCAGAAAAAAGAGATAGTCGAAGCAGCCCAGCCCCGCCTGAGGCAGCTCATAGAAATCGAGAATCCGGTAGTCGGCCTGCGAGCCCAGCCGCTTGTGCATGGCCAGGAAATTCTCAACTTCCACGCAATCGATTGAAGTGACTCGCGCCCCGCGCCGCTCGGCTTCGAAGGAAAACCAGCCATCCCACGCCCCAATGTCTAACACCGTGCGGCCAGTCAAGTCCCCTGGAATCGGAAACTTTCCATAGCGGTAGTTCAGATGATCGAGCGAGTTGTATCCCTCGATCTGCGTTCCGTCCGGCAAAGAGAAGCTGTGGTACCAGCCCCCGCGTGCCTCCAGGGAGGCGCTGAAATCCGTGCCGCGCTTTGACATGCTCCTCTCTATTGTTGCCGAATTCTATAATGGAAACGAATGGATAACAGTAGCCCCGCCGACATGGCGATTCCGCCGGCTTCCTTTGAGTTCCTCGTGATGAGCCTCCGCGCGCAGGCCGAGATTCAACTCGGCTTGGTGCATTTCGGTCCGGAAGAAGACCGCCCCACGCCCAAGCTGCCTTTAGCGCGTCACGCCATCGACATGCTGGGTATGTTGGCCGAGAAGACGCGCGGCAACCTCTCGCTGGAAGAACAGCGCCTGATTGAGAATTGCGTCACCGAATTGCGCTTCCTCTTCGTGCAGCAGTCGAGCCGTCTGGCGGCCAGTTCCGCCCCGGCGGAAAGCTGATGGCGGACGCCTCGCTGGCGGGAGAAAAGCTCAAGCTCACTGTGCTTGGTTCCGGCACCAGCGTCGGTGTGCCCAGCATTGGTTGCGAGTGCGACGTCTGCACCTCCGCCGATCCGCGGGACAACCGGCTGCGGCCGTCGGTGTGGGTGCAGTGCGGCGGCCGGTCCATCGTGATTGACACCACCCCGGATTTCCGCCAACAGGCGTTGCGATACCGCATTGAAAGGCTTGACGCGATTCTCTACACGCACTCCCACGCCGATCATATCCTGGGTCTGGACGACATCCGCCCTTTCAACTTCCGTCAGCGCGGACCGATTCCTATCTATGGATCCGCGGAAACGCTGGAGAATATTCGCCGCACCTTCCACTACATTTTCCGAGGCGTCCCCAGTGAGTCATCCATGCCGAAGATCGAGACGCGGGAGTTATCCGGGGAGCCATTCGAGCTCAACGGGCTAGCTTGTACGCCCATCCCGATTCTCCACGGGCGCGGGCGCGTGTTTGGCTTTCGCTTTGGCCCGCTGGCCTATTTAACCGATCACAGCGAGATCCCGCCGGAGTCTCTGGCTTTGTTGGGCGGACTCGATGTCCTGTTCCTCGATGCTCTTCGCTATAAGCCGCACCCCACCCACTCCACTGTCGATCAGTCTTTGCAGATCGTCGAGCTGTTGGCTCCGCGCCGCGCTTTCTTCACGCACATCTGCCACGATCTTCGCCACGCGCGGGCCGAAGAACTGCTGCCGTCGCAAGTCCGTTTGGCCTATGACGGCCTGGAAATCGAGGTGAGCCTCCCCCATGTCGATGCCGCGACTGTTTAGGAGTGAGGCTGAGGCCACCGGCGCCTTCGGACCCTCGGCTTTGTCGATCGGTAACTTCGATGGCGTGCATCGCGGCCACCAGGAGTTGTTCGCGCGCCTCGTTGAGTGGGCTCGCCAGCATGAAGCCAAACCGTCGGTGCTCACCTTTGATCCCCATCCGGCGCGTGTGATTGCGCCGGCCCGCTCCCCGCGTCTATTGAGTACCTTCAGCGAGCGTGCTCTCTGGATGGGTCAATCCGGCATCGCCCAGGTGCTGGCGATTCCCTTTACTTTGGATTTCGCCGCGCTGTCGCCGGAAGAGTTCGTCGAGCGCGTCATCGTGAAGGCTGCCGGCGCCAAGCTGGTGGTGGTGGGCGACAACTTCTGTTTCGGCCGCAAGCAGTCTGGCAACGTCGCCACCCTGCGCGCGCTCGGCGGGCGGTTCGGCTTCAAGACGGAGATTGTGACCGGGGTTACCTATCGCGGTCGAGCCGTGTCCAGTACCGCTGTGCGGGCGCTGATCGATGCGGGCGATGTAGCTGCGGCGGCGCGGCTGCTCACTCGCCCCTACGCGCTGAACGGCACCGTGGTGGCCGGCCATGGTGTCGGTTCGCGCCAGACGGTCCCCACTTTGAACCTCGCGACGGCCGCCGAAGTGATTCCGGCCAGCGGTGTCTACGTCACGCGTGTCCGCGACCTGGATTCGGATCGTCAGTGGCCAGCCGTTACCAACATCGGGGTGAGGCCCACGTTCGCGCAGGACGACACGGTGAGCATTGAGAGCTTCATCCTGGCGGGATACTCCGAGCCGGCGCTAGCCCGGATTGCCGTGGAATTTCTTGAATACCTACGCCCCGAGCGCAAGTTTCCGGACCCGGCCGCCCTGCGGCAACAGATCCTGAGAGACGCTGGCCGGGCTCAGGCGTTTCATCGCCGAGCGGCCCGCTGGGTCAGGTCTTGAGGGTATTTCACAACTTGTTTGAAATTAATTTGCTAGCTGCAGCATCTATATCGGTGAGGAAGGGGGCTCTTCAAGATGACCAAAACCAACGAGCGGCTGGCCGAGGCGGCTTCGATTCTGGAAAAAATTGAGTCGACTCGCGTCGAAAGCCACAATCCGAGCTTTGGGGAGAACACCGAGCACCTGCTGATTGCGCGCGAGATCGCCGAGATCGAGCGCGATATCCTCGAGGATCCGGGCGACCTGGAGCGATTCCTCGTTCGCGTTCGCTAGCCGGACTCAGCCAGGAGCATGGCCAAGTACTGGCCCCATAGCGCCGGTAGCGAGTGCGTCCCATGCCCGCGAGTCTGGTCGCTGGTCGGAATCAGGAAGTATCGCCCCCTGGGGACGCGTTTGGTTTCCCGCTCCAAGATTCCCAACTCCGGCGGGTTCACCAGATCGTCGGCGGAATTGACGTCGTAGAGCGGCGCGGTGATCTTGCTCAGGTGCGGCGCAGGATTGTACTCCCGCGAACACTCATACGCATTCGTTTGGATCCGTCGCCGCCCGGCTGCCGTCGTAGAAGCGCTGCCTGAAGGCCCAGTCAGCCTGGTCGGGGGTGGGGGCTTGCTTGTACAACTGCAAGGGGCTTGAGGTCATCATGAATAGCGCAAACTGCGCGCCCAGCATTCCCTTCAGCGGGCCCGTGTAGTAGCCGTTGTTAAACTCCGGGTCGTTCCGGATCGACTCAATCACCATCTTGCGGATCATGCGGTTGCGTCCGGCGATCTCCACCGGCGCCGAAGCCAGTGGCATGAGCGCGTCCATGAAATCGGGATACAGGGAGCCCCACATCCACGTATGCATGCCGCCCATGGACGTGCCCATGACCAGCCGAAGATGGTTTACGTCCAGTTTCTCGGTGAGCAGTTGATGCTGAGCTCGGACCATATCTTCGTAGGTGTAGCGCGGGGACTTCTGCTTGAGTCCATCGCTCGCCCGGCTTGATTTGCCGTGCCCAATAGCGTCGATCAGTATGATGAAATACTGGGTGGCGTCCAGGAGTTGCCCGGGTCCGAACAACTCACCGGCGAAACTCGGACTTAGGAAACCACTGCCGCTGCCACCGGTGCCGTGCATGATGAGCACCGCGTTTCGCACTTGCCCGGACTGATTGCGCGCCGGCGTTCCCAAAGTCGTGTAGTGCAGCCTCAATTCTGCCAGCGTCTCGCCGCTGACAAACCGGAAATCCTTCGCCAGATAGTCGCCCTCGGCAGGCTCCGGGTATGTGGCGCCCGAGCACGCAACGGCTACCAACGCGAGTAGCAGCGATGGCTTCATCAGCGCACCGAAATGAATAGCTTCTGAGCGATCGGCTGGCCGGCCTGCGTCACTTCCAACTCAACGTCGCCAGATGCCACGCTGGGCGGAACCACCACGTTGAATTGATACAAGCCCACCAGGCCCGGTGTGAGTCCGGCATAGCTGACCACCGCCGTCGTCCCGCCAAACTTAAACTGAACCGGGGCCACCACCCGTGAGGTTCCTTGGGCGATTTCGCCGCCCAGCGAAGTTAAGATGTCGCGAATTTGACCGAAGCCGGTGCCATAAAACACCAGCGTCTCGCCCGGAGCCGCGGGCGCCGCGGGCAACCCCGGAATCGTGCCGTTTGAAATAAACACGAGGCCCGCTGCGGGACGGACCGCCGCCACATACTGCTTGGCGCCTACCTTGAACGAGGCTGGCGCGAGCAGGCCGCCCGCTTGATCGAGCACCGGCAAGCGCATCGCGTTGCTGGATACGCCGCGATGAGTTACCACCACCGGGAGTGGTTCGCCGGTTGGTACGTTGGCCGGAATCTGCACGTTGAGCTGAGTCGGGCTGACATAGCTGATGTAAGTGGGTTGTCCGTTGACCGTCACGCTCACGCCCTCAAGCGCTGTGGGAGCGCGACCGTTCGTAAAGTCTTTCTCAACGTCCCAGCCGCGGCTTACTTCGCCGCCGAGATTGGCACCATAGATCTCGATAAAGGCGCCCGGCGCGGCCACCGCGGTACCACCAAACGCGCCCGCCAGGATGACGCCGCTCTCGCTCCGTATGGCTGGCTGCGGCGGCCGCTCCACCAAGCGGATAGACCGCACGATCAGCAGATTCTCTTCCTTGATATCGCCACCGTTGTAGTTGAGCAGCGGGATCTGGTCAAAGGGCGAGGCAGGTGCGGGGCTGGGGGTGCTGACCGCGGCCAGCTTGTCCATCACCGTCAAGCCCGCTTGATTACTGATCCGCCCGAAGACCGTGAAGCCGCCGTTCTGGTTGTTGAGATTCGCAGAATTATCGCCGAGGTTGAAAAACCATTGATTGGTGGCGCTGTTGGGATTGTCGCCCAGCTTGGCCATGGCAATGGTGCCGCGCGTGTTGGAAAGGCTGAACTCGTTCTTCACCGCCGGGTCTTCAGGGATCTGATCCACCTTACTCCCGCTCCACTTGAAACCGCCGGCCTGGATGATGAAGCCCCGCACGGAGCGATGAAAGATCGTATTGTCAAAAGCCTGCTTGCCCACATAGTTGAGGAAGTTGGCGACGGTTGCCGGCGCAGTGCCCGGCAGTAGCGTCACCTCGATTTCGCCCAGCGTCGTCTTGAACAGCACGAGCTGCGTGTCGGCCGGCTGGGCCAGCATCAGAGGTATAAACACAGCGGCCAGCGCAGCAGCCCGAAGCGGATTCATCTCCGAAGTTTAGCGCGCCCAGGGCGATCCGCGATAGAATGCGCGTCAGCAGGGTACTCCAGATGAATTCTCACCTCCTTCGCTTCTTCACTGTTGTGGCGCTTTCCACGGTCACCTTCGCAGCGGCACCGCTCCGCTTTCGCTCGCAAGAGATCCAGTCGAATTTCGGCGTGGTATATGCGGTCTCCACGGCCGACATGAACAAAGACGGGAAGATGGACATCGTGGCCATCAACCCGACGCAGGTGGTCTGGTTTGAGAATCCCACCTGGAGCAAGCACGTCATCATGGATGGCGTCACCAAGAAAGACAACGTCTGCTTTGGCGCGAATGACCTTGACGGCGATGGCATTCCCGAGATCGCCGTCGGCGCCGATTGGCAACCAGCCAACACGCAGTCGGCGGGCACGCTGCAGTGGATCGCGCGAGACTCTGCCAATCCCACCGGCCCCTGGAAGCACTTTCCTCTCGGCGAGGAGCCGACGCTGCATCGCATGAAATGGGCGGACGTCGATGGCGATGGAAAGAACGAGTTGGTCGTCGTGCCGCTGCAAGGGCGCGGCACCAAGGCGCCGGATTGGGAAGGGCAGGGCGCCCGCATCCTCGTGTATTGGCCGCCCGCCAAGCCCGAGACCGAACCTTGGCGCATCGAAGTGGCGGATTCCTCCCTTCACATCGTCCACAATCTGATCGTCGTCGACGGGGAAATCTGGGCCGCCAGCAAAGAAGGCGTGCATGGACTCAAACGTGCACCGGGCGGCAAGTGGAGCAAGCGTAAGATTGCCGAAGGCGCGCCCGGAGAGATCAAGCTTGGCTCGGTGAATCGCATTCGGCACTTGGCCACCGTCGAGCCGTGGCACGGTAACAAGGTGGTGATCTATGAAGAGCCCACCGAGGCGCCGGCCCCGCAGGCGGGCACCAAGATCCATCCCCCCGTCATTGCCGGCGCGCTCTGGAAGCGCACCGAAATAGAAACCGGACTCAATCAGGCGCACGCGCTCGGCTGGGGAGATTTCGATGGCGATGGTTCTGATGAGATCGCCGTGGGCTGGCGCAACAAACCGCAAGGCGGCAACTGGGGCGTAGCGGTCTATAAGCGCATGCCCGGCGGCAAATGGGAGAAAACGGCGGTTGATGATGGTGTGGCGGTGGAAGATCTGGTGGTGGACGATCTGAATGGCGATGGCAAGCCGGAGATCGTAGCCGTGGGACGCGCCACCGGCAACGTGCGCATCTTTTGGAATAAGACGGAGCCGCAATGGACGCGTCATGAAGTGACGAAGGGCTTCCCCAATTACACCGCTGTGGCTGCGGATTTCACCGGCGATGGCCTGCCCGATATCATCACCAACGACAACAAGAACGGGCAGACGCGACTATATGTCGCTCCTCATTGGCTGCCGGTTGTCTTGCACGAATCGGTGAACGCGATTCATGCGGCGGTGATGGATGTGGATGGCGATGGCGACCTCGATTTCATCGGTGCTCGTTATTCGCCCGGTCTCATCTACTGGCTGGAGCGGCCCAAAAACCCGTTGACCGACAAGTGGAATTACCACGTGATCGACGATGTGGCGCAAGGTGGCGTGGACGGTATCCATGGGCTCATACTGGGCGATGTGGATCGCGATGGCAAACTCGATCTGATCGGCAACAGCGCCCAGCCCAAGGGCAATTTCCCTAACTCGCTGGCTTGGTTCCGCGTGCCGAAGAATCCGCGCACCGCGGCTCGCTGGGAGCGTTATATCTTCGCCGATAAGGACGCGCCGGGGCTTAGCCACTATCTCGGCTTCGGAGACGTGAACGGCGACGGACGCCCCGATATCGCCTCGGCCGCCAAGGTGGTCGAGGGCGGCAACTGGTTCGCTTGGTGGGAGCAGCCGCGCGACCCGAGGAAGCCTTGGGCGCGCCACCAGATCGCCGCCGATCAGCCGGGCGCCACCAACATCCACATAGCCGATCTCAACGGCGACGGCAAGGCGGACTTCTTCGCCTCACGCGGCCATGGGCGCGGGTTGGTGTGGTATGAAGCGCCGGACTGGAAGCCCCATGAAGTGGCGCCGTGGATTGTGGGGCCGCATTCGTTGATCCTCGGTGATATCGATGGCGACGGCGATATGGACGCGGCGTCGTGTGCCAAGGATTCGGCCACCGCGGCGTGGTTTGAAAATGACGGCAAAGGCAACTTCACCACCCATCACATCTTTGAAAACCAGGCGGCCTATGATATCCGGCTGGTGGACATGGATCGCGACGGCGATCTGGATGTGCTGGTAGCTGGTCAGGAAATGGGTAACGTAGTGTGGTTTGAGAATCGACTCAAACTTCGCCCAAAGGCAGCGGCAGGAAATCGTAATCGATGATCATTTTCTCTTGCAGAGCGATCTTCAATTCCCGCTCGGTCGCCGCCAGTTCCGGTTGTCCTGCGAGATTGGTTAGTTCGCTAGGGTCGGTGTCCAGATCGTAGAGTTCAAACACGGGACGCGGACGCTTGAAGTATGCCCGTTCAATCTCGGGCGAGAGTTTGCCCTCGTCGTGCGCCGCCACCATCTGTTTCCAGCCAGGATCGTTGCCGCTATCCACCGGCCAGTATTCCATTTGCGGCGTGCAATTGTAGATGAGCTTGTAGCGTGCGCTACGCGCGCAACGTGACAGGTCAAATGTGTTCGCGCGGGTATCGGGAGCGAACGCGACGCCACCGTGATAAAGTCGCGCGGCGAAGATGTGCTTGCGCGCGTTGTAGGATTCTCCGGTGAGGTGGCGCAGGAAGCTGCGGCCGGTCATGGGGCGAATTGGAGTCAAGCCCGCCGCGTCCAGCAGCGTGGGCGTGATGTCCTCGCCAGAGACGAGATCCTTCGAAACACTTCCCGCTTTCACGCGCCCGGGCCAGCGCACCAGCAGCGGCACATGCAGCCCCGGATCGTAGAGTGAGCCCTTGCCATGCGGGAACGCCATGCCGTTGTCGCCCATGAATACCACCAGCGTGTTTTCCCCGAACCCTCGCCGCTGCAGCGTGTCGATCACCATTTGGAACTCGGAGTCCATCCGATTGATCTCATCGATGTGGCGCGCCAGATCATCCCGGACGCTTGGCAAATCAGGCAGGTGCCTGGGCAGCGTGAGTTTGGCCGGATCAGTAGCTTGCCCCTCGGGTGCGCGATCCCACGGGTGATGCGGGTCATTGAAATTCACCCAAAGGAAGAACGGTTTGCCCGCCGGCTTCTTTTCGAGGAACTGTTCGACGATGGCGCCGGTCTTGTTGCGATCGCCTGACCGGTCAATGAAATCGATCCGCCGTTGCCACGTCAGCGTTTCGTTGCGCGCGAAGATCTCGCTGTTGACCGGCCCGGGCCGCCCGTTGCCGTCCAGATGGAAATTGCGTCGGCAGACGCCCGTGAAATAGCCGGCCTTATCGCGCAACAATTCCGGTAGCGTGATCACGTCGGGTGGGAGCGGGGAATTGAAGCGGCCCATCCGCGCGCCCACCGGAGACCGGCCCGTCATGAGCCCCGTGCGCGAGGGGACGCACTGCGGAGCGGCCTGAAAGGCGTTATCAAAGCGCATGCCCTCCGCCGCAAAGCGATCGAGGTTCGGTGTCTTCACCGATTGATCGCCGTAGCAACCAAGATACGGATAGCTATGATCGTCGGAAAGAATCACGACGATGTTCAGCTTGGCCTGCTGTTGCGCCGTCGCCGCGCCGGCGATGGAGGCTGCGAAAGATCGCCGCGTCAATTATTTCTTCCCCATCTTCTGCGCCTTGTATTCCTCGTACTCCTTCTTGATCGCCGGATCTTTCGGAGTCGGATACAACTCTGAGGACTTGTACTTCCCGGTGGCGAACTTCGCCTTGGTCCACTCATCGTGGATATGCGTTTCGTCGGCACGGTCCACGATCGTCTTCACCAGATTCGGCGGAATGAAGTAGACGCCGGTGCGGTCGCCCAGCACCACGTCGCCCGGCAGCACCGTCGCTTTGCCGATTCGCACCGGGATATTGTAGCCAGTGAGCTGCACGTTGCCGATGGCCGAAGGCGTCGCGTGTTTGTAGTAGACCGCCATGTCGAGCGGGTGAACTCCTTCAAGGTCGCGAATTGCGCCATCCACCACAATGCCGCCCCACTTAGTGGCCGTCTTCACCGCCATCGCCAGGTTGTCTCCCACAATGGAGCCGCCCTCTTCTTTGCCGAAAAGATCTACGACGAAGACGTCGCCTTCCTGCAGTTGATCGATCACCCATTGATGCGGAGAGCTGGTGAAGTTGAACTTGCTCTTGAGCTCCCCAATCAGCAGTTCGTTCAGATCGAGGCGCAGCGGCATGAATTGCGCGGTTACCACCCGGCCCACCAGCTTCTTGCCCGGGTGCATGACATGCCAGTTGCCTTCGTACTGATTGGTGTAGCCAGGCGTGTCGCGAAGCGGGCCCCACACTTCTTCCACCGAAAGGCCGCGCACTTTCTCAAGAATCTCGTCCGGCACCTTGGGCCGCCCGTCGGCAAAGCGGCCATACGGATTCTTACGCGTCACCTCTACCAATTGCTCTTGGCTGAGCTTGAAGATCTGCGCCGAAAGCGGCAGCGCGAGCGCGAGGCAAAACCATTTATAGCCCATATTGTTTTAGCACTCCTTGCGGTAATTCAAACCCCATCCCCGGTCCTTCGGTGGCCCGATAGAAACCGCGCTCAAATGGCGCGGCGAGGCGCAACCACATCTCGTTCGATTCGCCAGGCCCGAAGCTTTCGGCCAACGGACACTGCTTCGAAGTCACAATCAACTGCATCCCGAAGGCGCTGCCGCCGCGGTGGGGCATCACGGGTAAACCGGCGCGCGTCGCCAGTTCCACCACGCGCCTGCCGGTTGTCAACCCCCCGGACCATGTGAGATCCGGCTGCAGGATGTGCGCCGCCTTGTGGCGGATGAGTTCGTTGAAGCCGTAGTGCGTGTACTCGTGCTCGCCGCTGGCGATCCGCGTGCCCTTCACTTCGCCGCACAGCTTCTCGTAGCCGGGAATGTCGTCCGGCAGAATGGGTTCCTCAATGAAGGCCAGGCGCACATCCGCGTCGGCCATGCGCTGCGCCATCTCCAGCGTGAACGGCACGTTCCATCGGCACAGCACGTCGATCATCAGCTGCGCGTCTTTGCCAACGGTACGGCGAACAGCCACGAGCCGCTCGACGATCCGTTTGCGCGCGTCGGGCTCATCCGGCGAAATCTCCATCGGCAGCTTGAACGCCGTGAATCCCAACTCGATGCCGATCTCCGGCTTCGGGCTAGTGAAATAGGCTTGCACTCTCGGCTGCACGGTGGGGCCGATCAGCTTATGGGCGGGAACGCCCGCGGCCTTGCCCGCCAGATCCCATAGCGCCAGATCAATTCCTGAAATCGCTTGGATGGCAATGCCCTTGCGCCCGTAGAAAGAGGACGACGAGAACATCTGGTCCCACAGCAATTCTACGTTGAGAGCGTTGGCGCCCAGCAATAGATCGCGGAGGTGCTGCTCGATCACGAAGCAAGCCGCGGCGCCGCCTCCGCCCATGCCATAACCGGTCAGGCCTTCCGCCGTTTTGATTTCAACGAGAGTGGCGCCGGTCAATTGCGAGAACGGGCCGAACCATCGTGAGCGGGCCGGATCGCGGTCGTCCTTGAACCGATTGGTGCCAAACCGCGACGCCGGCAGGATCGAGATCGGAACGGCGCGAACCGAGTCGATTTTGAGAGACGACGTCGCCGCCAGCAACGTACCCGCCGCTGAAGCGGTAACGAACCGCCGCCTAGTATGGACTGAACTCATTTATCGGTCAATGCTACTACACCCGGCAGCTCGAGGCCGGACAGAAACTCCAGCGAGGCGCCGCCGCCGGTGGAGATATGCGAAATCTTCGCAGCCACGCCAGCGGCTTTGACGGCCTTCTCGGAGTCGCCTCCACCCACCACGCTGGTAGCGCCTGAGCTGGCGACGGCCTTGCCCACGGCTACGGTGCCAACGTCGAACGGCGGTTTCTCGAATACGCCCATCGGTCCATTCCAGATGATCGTCTTGGCGGTCGCGATCACGGCCGAGAAAGCCTCGATCGACTTGGGTCCGATATCGAGACCCATCTGGCCGTCCGGAATCGTCGTCACCACTTGGCTGGCGGCGGCTTCTTTTAGCTCCGCGGCCACCACGTGATCCACCGGCAAGAGCAGCTTGACACCATGTTCGGCCAGCAATTGTTTGGCAAGATCGATCTTGTCCTCTTCAACGAGTGACTTGCCCGTGGGCTGCCCCAGCGCGCGCAAAAACGTATAAGCCATCGCGCCGCCAATGAGCAGCCGGTCCACCACTTTTATCAGGTTCTGAATCACCTCGATCTTATCCGAGACTTTCGCGCCGCCCAGAATCGCGATGCACGGTCGCGGCGGGTTCTTCGTCACCAGCGTGAGGTACTCGAGTTCCTTGTCCATCAATAGCCCCGCGGCTGCTTGCTTGACAAACTTCGTCATGCCTTCGGTTGACGCATGCGCGCGATGCGCCGAACCAAACGCATCATTCACGTACAGGTCGCACAGCGCGGCCAGCTTCTGCGAGAACGC
>JAYTKJ010000197.1:0-4573 GCA_043730365.1 Acidobacteriota bacterium
GATCCGTAGGGGCCTCGAGCCGGTCCAAGGCGCTCCGGTCGAGATGCTGGATGGCATCCCCACGCTGGTCCACGCGCGCCGTCCGGCTCCGGTCACCACTGAACTCGTCCGCCAGATGCTTGAAGAGGATTAACTCCTTGGCGATCCACCTGTTGGACGTCAATGTCCTTATCGCTCTGATGGACCCGGCGCACGAGTTTCACCCCGCCGCCACGGCTTGGTTCCGGTCCAATCGCGCCGAGGGGTGGGCAACGTGCCCGACCACAGAGTCCGGCTTCATCAGACTTCTGTCTAACCCCAAGTACCCCAACGTAAATTTGTCGCCCGCCCAGGCGGCGGATCTGCTGATTCGGTTGGTGGAGGCGAATCGCCAGACCCACAGTTGGTGGCCTGAAACGGCGAGCCTGCGGGATGAATCCGTGTTCAACCTGGCCGCCATTACGGGACACAAGCAGATCACCGATACATGGCTGCTCAGCATCGCCGCCATCAACCAGGGGAAGTTGGCAACGTGTGACCGGCGGATGGGTCCGGCGGGAGTACGCGGAGCAGTGGCCGCCCAGATCACCCCCATCGCGTGACGAAGGGATTGCTCCGGCACCCGGCCTCATGCGTCAATAGAGTGTGATCGCTTTCGCGTTGAGTTTAAGCCTGTTAGCCGCCGTCGACCTGAGCACTTTGCTGAAGGGAGTGGAGAAGCACTATAACCGGGCTCGCACCATGCAGATGACGTTCGAACAGACCCAATCGGGCCAAGGGCAGATTTCGCGCACCGAAGCCGGGGAACTGCTGCTGGAGAAACCGGGACGGATGCGGTGGAACTACACGCGGCCAGCCGGGAAGTACTTCCTGACAGACGGCAAGTTCGCCTACTACTACTCGCCCAACACCAAGAGGATAAGCCGGTCCAAAGTCAAGGATGCCGAGGATCTGCGCGCTCCGCTGGCCTTTCTGATCGGGCAACTCGACTTCTATCGTGATTTCAAGGAGTTCCGAACCACCCCGGAAGGCGCCAACACGTATATCGCTGCCATTCCCAAGTCGCCGCGCGCACCCTACACCCAAGTGGATTTTCTGGTGACGCCGGACCATCGGATCGAGGTCGTAAAAGTGGCCGGCCAGGACGGCTCGGTGATGCGCTACAAGCTGTCGGCCGAGCGGGCGAACCCGGCGCTGCCGGCCTCGACGTTTGAATTCGTCAAGCCGGACGGCGTGGAATTGATCGACGAAGACCAATAGTCTGCACGCTTTACAGCCACAGAGCGTCAAGACTTTTTAGTGGCCGAATTCGTTCTTAAGTACGCCGACGCGAAAGGCTCGATCCACCAGCAGGTGGCCGAGGCTGAGTCCGAGCGCGAGTTGCGAGACCGGATGACCCAACAAGGATTCCTGGTCTATTCGGTCAAAGCGCGCGGCGAACTGGCCAAGCTGAGCTCGAGCAAGAAGATTAATCTCGAGAAGTTCCTCATCTTCAATCAGCAGTTCCTGACGCTCGTGAAGGCCGGGCTACCGATTCCCCGCTGCCTTGATCTCCTGGCCGACCGGTTGACCGATCCCAAGCTGGGCAAGCACATCAAGGCCGTGCGCGATGAGGTCCGAAACGGCACGCTCCTGTCAGAAGCTTTCGCCCGCCAGCGCGTGTTCCCGCCGATGTACATCACGTCGGTGATGGCCGGGGAAAAGAGCGGTTCGCTGTCGGAGGTGATCGAGCGGTTTCTCAGCTACCAGCGGATGGCGTTGGGGGTGCGGAAGAAGATCGTACTGTCGCTCATCTATCCGGCCATCCTGGTGGTGCTGGTGGGCGCACTGATCGTGTTCATGGTCACTTACGTGGTGCCGAATTTCGCGCAGCTGTACACCTCGCTCCAGGCCGAACTTCCTTACATCACGCAAGTCCTGCTGGCGGTAGGAACCACGGCACGCAACTACATTCTCGTCGGCGCGGTGGCGTTGGCCGCGGCGGGAGTCGGGCTCCGGCTATGGACTCGCACCGAGACCGGTGGAGCGGCCGTTGAGCAGGTGCAAATGCGGTTACCGATCATCGGCGAGATCTGGACCAAGTATCAGGTGGCGCAATTCTCGCGCGTGCTGGGAACGCTGCTGCTGGGCGGGATCCCGCTGGTGCAGGCGTTGGAGACGGCTGGCGAATCGATGGGCGCGCGAACGATGAAGAAGGCGCTTGAACGAGTGCGCCAGATGGTGCGCGAGGGGCAGCCGCTCTCGGTGTCGCTAAAGTCGACCGGTATGTTCCCGCCACTGTCGATCGACATGATGGAAGTGGGTGAATCGACCGGCGCGCTGCCGGCGATGCTGACCAGTGTGGCCGAGTTCTTCGAGGATGACGTCAACACCCGGCTGACCGCCGCCATGGCGCTGATCGAACCAGCGATCATGCTGTTTATGGGCGGTTTTGTGGCTTTCGTGCTGGTAGCGCTCTATCTGCCGATCTTCTCGCTGGCCGATAAGGTGTAGGATGGAACTATGGCCACCAAAGCAATCGCCATTCCGATGGAAGAGTACATGCGGACGTCGTATGAGTACGACGCGGAATGGGTAGAGGGCGAGGTGGTGGAGCGCTCTTTGCCGAATAACAATCACGCCAATGCGCAAGCCAACATCGACCATGGAGTGGTTCAATCCAGGAAGACCAGCCGATTGTTTTCGCGGCCAGGATTGCGGATTCGCGTTGCCGCCAACCGCTGGCGCATTCCGGACATCTCTATCTTTGCAGACCGGGAGCCGGAAGGCGACTACCCCTCCAACGTCTTCTCAGCGATTGAGATCCTATCGCCGGACGATGCGATGGCGACGCTGTATGACAAACTGGCCGAGTATGCGGCCATGGGGATTCCCTATCTCTGGGTAGTCGACCCAAGCCACCGCCGCATTCAGAAGTACGAAGACGAAAGCCTCATTCGCGTGGATGCGATCGAGTTCCCCGATCGCGGGTTCCGCTTGACCTCACAAGAGATATTCGCCTGACCTTTGCACGTTTCCACCAGGGCGCGCGTCATTCCTATTGAGAGCCGGGTGGGATTCTTGTCCCCGAACCCGGGCGAATAAATGGCGCAAGAGCTGCAGAGTCCAAAATCGGAAGTTACCAGGGAGTCCACCCGCGAGGCTGAATCCCGTAACGCGCGAGCGTTGGCCGAGCGCTACCGGTGCGAATTTGTCGACCTCAAGGAAGCTCATATCGACCATGAACTTTTCCAGAAGGTCCCGGTCGATCTGATGTTTCGGTACAATTTTGTACCGCTGGCCGCCTACAACGGCACCCTCGAAGTGGCATTGGCCGATCCACGCAACCTGAACCTGGTGGACGAACTGGCGATTCTGCTGGACAAGAAACTCAAGGTGAAAGTGGCGGCGCTGCAGCAGATCTCGGATCTGCTGAAGAAGACCGAGCAATCGCAGCGGGTGCTGGACGAAGTAACCGAGACCTTCTCGCTCGACGTCGTGGCCGACGAAGAGAACGCGGACGAGACGCTATCGATCGACAAATTATCGGCGGGTGACTCGGATATCGCGCCGGTCATCAAGCTGGTGGACACCACCATTTTTAACGCGCTTGAGCGCCGCGCCTCGGACATTCACATCGAGACGCGCGACACCGAAGTGGTGATTAAGTACCGCATTGACGGCGTGCTCACCTACGCTATGCCGCCGATTGCCAAGGACTGGCACTCAACCATTATTTCGCGCATCAAGGTCATGTCCGAACTCGACATCGCCGAGCGGCGGGTCCCGCAGGACGGCCGTTTCCGCGTGCGGTACAAGAACCGGCTGATCGATTTTCGCGTGTCCGTGATGCCAACTGTGCACGGCGAAGATGCGGTGCTGCGCGTACTCGACAAAGAGTCGATGAGCGAGAAGTTTTCCAAGCTGACGCTCGACGTGGTGGGGTTTGCGCCGAAGGATATCGTCAAGTTCCGGCGCTACATCAAGGAACCGTACGGCATGGTGCTGGTGACTGGGCCTACCGGTTCGGGCAAGACTACCACGCTGTACGCGGCGATCTCGGAAATCAAGACCGACGAGGACAAGATCATTACGATTGAAGACCCGGTCGAGTACCAGCTCAAGGGCATCACGCAGATCCCGGTGAACGAGAAAAAGGGGCTCACGTTCGCGCGAGGCTTGCGTTCGATCCTGCGCCATGATCCGGACAAGATCATGGTGGGCGAAATTCGCGACCAGGAGACGGCGCAGATCGCGATCAACGCCGCGCTCACCGGCCACTTGGTGTTCACCACCGTGCACGCCAACAACGTGCTCGACGTGCTGGGCCGATTCCTGAACATGGGCGTCGAGCCTTACAACTTCGTGTCGGCAATGAACTGCATTCTGGCCCAACGGCTGGTGCGGCTGATCTGCGAACACTGCAAGCATCCGGTGAGCTACTCAGACGAAGTGCTGGTGGAAGGGGGCCTGGACCCAAAGGAGTGGCGCGACGTCACCTTTTATGAAGGTGCGGGCTGTTTTGAGTGTGGCGGCACGGGACACCATGGCCGCACGGCGATCCATGAACTGTTGGACCTCTCCGAAAAAATCCGTGAGATGATTTTGGACCGCC
>JAYTKJ010000198.1:0-3382 GCA_043730365.1 Acidobacteriota bacterium
CATTAGTCAATTAAGTGCACCATCACCGTAGTTCCGAATGTCTGCTTCCCGGAACCGGATGCCAACGTCCGCTTGTTGACGCGGACCCAACGGAGAGAAACGACCCGAAGCGGACGCTCAGGTGGTCCGCTTTTGGAGCAACGCCGTGACCTGCGCCCGCTCCGCCGCTGACAGGTCCATAGTCGCGGCGGCGCGCCACTTCACGCGGGCCTCATCGGTTTTGCCCAGCCTGGCCAGCGCCTCGCCCCACTTCAGGTGCAGGCCGCCCCACCTCGGAGCCAGCTTGGCGGCTTTCTTGTAGGCCTTCTCGGCTTCCCCCCAACGGCCCAGCCGGGCGAGAGCATCGCCCTCAGACTTGAAGGGATCAGCCCAGTGCGGCTGCCGCCTCTGCGCTTCCTTCAACAGGGGGAGCGCTCCAGCTGCGTCCCCCCGCCTCAAGCGCGCTTCCCCCCAATAGAAATGCGCCTGCGGCAGCTCCTTCAACAGGCGCGACGCCGCGGCGAAAGATCGCTCCGACTGTGCAACATCTCCCAGAGCTGCGTGAACGCGTCCGGCCCAGTAGAGGCATGTGTCGCAATCGGGGGGCGGGACCGGCAAGCGAGATAGTGCGCCTGCTGCGTCACCCACCTCTGCGTGCGCGAGGACGATTGCGTACCAGGCCACGGAGACCGCCCTTTGGCTCGGGGGGAAAAATCCTGCAGCCTCCAATTGCGGCTCCAGGGCGACTACGGTCGCCCAATCCTCGCTGAGCACCAGCAATGCCAAACGTAAGAATGCTTCGTTGCCGGGTTGGTTGACAGTGATAGGGAAGCGCGGCGCAGCCATTCGTGCGCGAGCAGCTGAGATGTCGTGCAGGGCCGCCAGCGTAATGACGAAGCGTGTGTCGACCTGACGGCCCAGTATATCGGCGAACAAGGTGTTTCGATCCAACCTTTGCCGATGTGCAAGCGCCGCCTGAAAGTCGGCTTCGGCGTCGGCGAGTTGCGCCTCCACAAAGCCGAGGTCTCGCGCCTCGCGGCGGAGTTCCCTGTTCGGATGGGTTCGCCCCAGCTCAATTGCCCGTCTGAGATAGGCGACTTGCAGTTCAGAGTGAGCGAGAGCGCCCTCGTATGAAGCGAGCTGGGACCACCTGCGGCCGTCTTGCGGTGCCAGAGCTACGGCCCGCCGCTGTAAGGCGGCGGCGGCAGGCAGGTCGGTAGACTGGAGCCAATAGCCCCAGGAATGATACGCCTGCGCGCGTTCAGTCTCGGGCCCCGATCCTTCCGCAAGCTGTCGGAACAGCGCGAAGGCGGCGGGACGGTCTCCTTGCATCGCCAACCACGAAGCGTATCGCCACGGTTGGGTTTCCCGGTAGAGGCTGTGAGCGATTTGGCGGCTCAGCGCCTCAAAGTCGGCCAGAGGTCCCTCCACCCGGACAGCCTGCCCGGCCGCTGGACGCGCGCGGATCGCAAGACCGTTCGGTGTGCGGAAGACCTCGCCAGAGATCCGCGTCTCGTGGCCTAGCCAGGTTCTCAACGCCGCCTGCAGGTCGCCGAGGTTTACGCCGGAACCGGGGATCGCCAAGCTTATCTCTTGTCGGTCCCCGCCACTGTAAGTCGGGTCGTTGGCAGCGACCGTTTTTCGGGTGTTGAGTCTTGCCAGTTCATCCAGAACTTGGGCGGCTACGGCCTGGCCAGTTATTTGGCCCGATAGCTCCGGCGGCACGCCGAATGGCTCGACCACGACGCCGTTCGCGCGGCTCGCCTGCCACGCCATGACGCTCAGCGTCATCGCGGCTGCCAGCCCAGCGAGCCCCGTCAGCATCTTCAGCGCAAACCCGGCCCGCTCGCTGGCGATCTGCCAACCACGGTGGCGCATGTCGAGTTCGATCAGCTTCTCGTGCTTGATGAGCACCCGCTGAGCGGGACTATCTGCTGCGGTGTCGCCCGCCTCAGCCTCCATCGCGATTTCGATGGGGTCGGGGGTGGTTGGCGGGCGTGCCTTTCGCGAGCGTTTCGCTCCCGGCGTCGTCGTTTCGTCCGCCATGAACGCAGCCCCCAAACCGCAGCCGTGACAGTGTTCGACAAGCGGGGGAACGTCAACGGCTGGGCTTGGACTGTCTTGGCGCTCGCGTCGGCTTTCCCCCCTCAACCGACATTTGTGGCGTCCGCTTAGAGGTCGGTGAGCCGAAGTTCAGCCTCGGGGAGTTAAGGCGGCGCTGAATGAAACCAGGCATTACGGTGATGGTGTATGAAATAGGGCGCTACCTCGCGTTTGCGGCACCGCGTCGGACCCCCCTTCAACCGGTTTCGTCACCGGGAATAAACGCCTCGGCATGCTGCCTCCCGCCATCCCCAATCTCATCCCAGGCGGCGCGGGAATTGACCCAGATGTGATGCTCGACCTTCAGAGCCTCCCCGCCCTCAGTCAGCGTTCCCGCCGGAATGAACATCCGCTCGGCGTCATTCAGCCCCGGCACCGGTGATCCGCAGACCCTGCAAAACCACATGTGCCAATCGCCGTCCGGCTTACTCCAACTGGAAATCTTGTCCTCGCCCGACATCCATCGGAACTGATCCTTGGGCACCAAGACCACAGCGATCCCATTGGCCCCCGTCGCGCGCCGACAGATCGAACAGTGGCAGACAAAGATGCCCACCGGATCACCCTGGACAGCGTATTTTACCCCGCCGCAATTGCACTGACCGGTCAGCATTTGGGGCTCCTCTATCTCAGCGCTCAGACTTGAACAGACTGAGGCGAAACTTCAACCTTCTGCTCCGCTCATACCAGCGGTCTGACCGGAGGGCTGTTCATGTCGGTTTGTGGACCATCCTCGCTGACGAAAGGCTTTGAACGCATGGCCCGCAGAGGGATCGCGAAGGACGCAGAGACGGGCTCCCTCTGCGGTCTCTGCGGAATCTCAGCGACCTCGGCGTTCAAACCTTTGGGGAAGTAAGACTAAACTTGACAGATCGAGTTTAGTATGTTCTTGTTTCGTTCGTGTACAAGCAAACCAGCATCTCCGAGGACTTCGCCGCCAAGACTGAGCGCGTAGCGCAGCAGTTGGCTGAGCTGAAGCAGATTGTGGCGGTCGGCTTGGGTCTCTGCCGTGAAATCGCGGCCAAGGTGCGCGGTGCGCAGGCTCTGACCTATGACCCCAGTCTCGCCTATGTGCGCATATCCCGTGCTGTGCGGCTGACCGTGGTGCTTGAGGCACGGATCGCTGCTGAGCATGAGCAGGCGTTGGCTGGTGTCGTCGGGCCTAAGCGCCGCGCCACCAAGGCTCAAGCCGTGGCCCTTGAGGTGCTGCATACCTCCATCGACAACGAGCTTAAGAACAATCCCGACTGCGACCGCGAGCGTCTAACAGGGATGCGCGAGAGCCTGCCCAAGATGATCG
>JAYTKJ010000199.1:0-1952 GCA_043730365.1 Acidobacteriota bacterium
TCACCATCAGAAGATCGTATGGCTTCCGGACCTTCCGTGTCCAGGAACTCGCCCTTTATCACTCACTTGGGAAATTACCTGAGCCCAAGCTAACCCACGAATTTTTCTGACGAACCCCAATTGAAAGATGAGCCGGGAGGGGACGCCGGGATAACTGGGACCAAGTAAGGGCTCCGCGAGTTTAACAACGCCGACAACAAAGCCGGGCAGAAGGTGGGCATGGTCAACGAGACCTTTGCCAAGTTCTGTTTCAAGGACGCCAGCCCGCTCGGCCAGACGTTCGCGCGTGGCACTGGCAAGCCGGATATCACGATTGTGGGTCTGGTCAAAGACAGCAAGTACGGCGACATGGACGAGCAGCCGCGGCGCGCCACTGGATCCGGACCTGCCGGTCTCCGAAGCCAAGACGATGGAAGCGCAAATCGAGGAGAACCTGTCAGCCAACAAGCTAATGACGCAGATGACGTTGGGATTTGCGGGCTTGGCCGCGCTGCTGGCGGGCATCGGGCTCTACGGCGTGCTGGCCTACAACGTGGCGAGGCGCACGCGTGAGATCGGCATCCGCATGGCGATCGGCGCGGCGTTGGGCTTGGCTGGTGGTTGGGCCGTGTCGCGCGTGGTGACATCGCAACTGAATGACATGACGGCATCGGATCCGCTCATCTTTGCCGCGGCGTTGGGCCTGCTCGGCTTGATCGCGCTCATCGCGGCCTACGTGCCCACACTACGGGCCACTCGCGTGGATCCTATTACGGCATTGCGCTACGAGTAGAGTCCTCGAACAGCCTACTTCGGCTGCAGCAGCGCCACGCCGTTCTCGTTCTTCTTGCGGTCAAGCGGCGGGCCGGCGTACTTAACGATCGTGACTTCGCCCAGATAGAGGATTCGGCAGCCGTTCTCAAGGTGGCCGCCAAAGGCTCCTTTCGGGCTCGACAGCGTCATGTGAATGTGCGGCTGTCCATTGGCAATGATGCCCCCGGCATTGAGAATTTCAAATGGCCCTTTGACGGTCTTGAAGGCATCGACAGGCTTTGCCGCCGTCGACGTGACGTAGTGGTAGGTGCACTCGGAGACTGAGCCGGCCGTCACCATCACATGGCCGTCCTGAATCGCTTTCTCCTTGATCACGGAGTTGATAGATTCAAGCAGCAGTGCGTTGCGGTCCAGCACCACGCGGTAAACCTCCTGCGCCGTGGCGGCGCCGAAGATACGTGGCTGGGAATCGGCGGCGGCCATCAAAAGACCCGGCAGCAGCGCGGCAAGAACGATTGAGCGGGAATTCATATGGAAGTTATTCTATCTCCGCCTACCCTCTTCCAGGTAGAAATATCGTTTCCTGCAACGCGCCGGCGCCGCGCTGCATACAATAAGGCGTGAGAACGATGAAACCCTACGTGTGCGCACTGGTTGTCACGCTGTTTGCCGCCGTCCTGCCGGCGAACGCGCAAGTGGTCCCGCAGATCAATTGCGATGCCACGGCCGAGCCTCTGCAGATTCGCTCCGAGGGCCTCAGCGAGAGGTTGGGAGAGATTGTGCTGACCTGCACGGGGCCATCAACTGGAACTGTCTCGGCCGCGATCACGCTGGCGCTGTCACACCCGATCTCGAACAAGCTGTCGACGGATTCAACCGTGCTCGAGGCCAGCGTCGTCGCGCAGACCGCCACCGGTCCCCGAACCTTGGTCACCTCAGGCCTGCTCGTCAGCCGTACAGTCGTAGTATTCGGCACCTTCACCTTTCCGATGCCGGCCAGCGGACGAACCGGTTTCGTAATCTCCGGACTCCGCGTCGCGGCGGACGCCAACTCCGAGCGCCCCGTCACCGCGCTGATTGGCACCAACGGGCAGACTTCGATCGGGGTTCGCAACAACCCCGTCACGCCAGGCGTGCCGCGCCGCGGCCTCTACACCAGCGGCACATCGGCGCGCATCGTCTGCACCGGCTCCATTCTG
>JAYTKJ010000200.1:0-10531 GCA_043730365.1 Acidobacteriota bacterium
GACATGCCGCAGCCCTCACCGTGCGGAAACGCCATGACGCCGTCGACGTTAGGAGGCAGTTTGCCGCCTAGGTAGGAGGCGGCGATCAGTTCAGCGGTATGAGCGGCGCAATTGGACGCGGCCACCACGGCAATGTAGTTGCGCGTGCCCACCCGGCCGTCTTCGCGGACGTAGCCTTGAAACGTGGGGACGTTCGTCGCATGCGGGAATGGCACTTCGCCGACGGGAAACTCGTAGTTAAACGTCTGCTCTTCAAAGGACACATTGTGGACGTGAACGTGACGCCCGGGTTCGATCGCCATGCGCGCGCGGCCCATGATCTGACCGTACCGCACCACGTTGCCTCCGGCGGCAATCGCGACCAGCGCCACCTTGTGGCCCATCGGCACCGCGTCCAGTAACGTGATCTCTTTCCCTTCCAGACGGATCCTCTGTCCGGCGCCCAGCAGTGCGCGCGCAATCGCGATGTTGTCCTTGGCGCTGAGGTGAATCACCGCTGTGTCGGCGGTAGGTGGCAACGAGATGTCAACGAGGCTCATGGTCTTCCTTAATTTTCAATTATCGCAGCAGCACGGTCTCGGTAATTCCCTCGCCGTAGTGGACCCGCAACTTGCCTCGCATTGGCTGGACCCAGATACCCAATCCGTCCGTTGGCATGCGAATCCCCGCCGGTCCGGCCACCTCGTAGTATTTGCCCGGCGCCAGACCCTGCAACAGCTTGCCGATGTGCACATGGCCATGGCACTGGGTCCGATTCACCTCGCCGTTATAGGCGATGCCCCAACCATCCGGGCCCCACACTTCCCTGGCCTTGGCGATGGCCTCAGTCCATAGTTTGGTCTGCAGCGCCCGCGGCAGCGTGTGCAGCGAATGGCCCCCTGGCGAGTGCGGGCGGGGCAGCGCCAGCCAGCGGTTTGGCTTGCGCGGATTGGCATCTTTCAGAAAGAAGATCTCACTGGTCTGTTTCTCGGCCTCGTTACAAAGGCTGCACTCGCGGCTGCGCATGGTCTCCGGTTTGGCCGGATCACAGGCGCATTGCCGCACGTCAGCGACGAGAAGCGGTATGGCCAGAGCGGCCATCAAAGCAATTCGGGGCATCGCGGTAATTATACTGAGAGGCAGTGATCTCCCGCGTGCGGTGGCTGGCTTTGGGTGCGCTCGCGGCCTGGTTCCTCTACTTTTTCGGCCTCGCGCAGGTGGGCTTTCTCAGCACCGATGAACCGCGTTACGCCTGGATTGGCCGGGCCATGGCCGAATCGGGCGATTGGATCTCGCCTCGTCTCTATGGCGAGGTATGGCTCGAAAAACCTCCGCTGCTGTACTGGATGACGGCGGTGGGCTGGAAGCTCGGGCTTCACGACGAATGGGCGGCGCGGCTGCCGGTGGCGCTGGCGGCCCTGTTGTTCCTGTCGCTCTTTTGGTGGTGCCTGATGCGCGAGTTCGGTGAACCAACCGCCGCGGCGTCCACAGGCATCCTGGCCACGTGCGCCGGCTGGCTGCTCTACGCGCATGTGGCGGTGACCGACATTCCGCTAGCCGCCACCTTCGGCGCGGCCATGCTCCTGGCGTGGCGCGGATGGCTCAAGTGGGCGGGGGTGAGTCTTGGGCTGGCGATTCTGGCCAAGGCGCTGGTGCCGATCGCCTTGGCGCTGCCTTTGCTTTGGTGGTTGCGCGCGCGATGGCGCGAGTTGGTGGCGCCCTTGCTCTTGATGCTGGCTGTGGCCGCCCCGTGGTACGCGTTATGCTATGCGCGGCATGGACGCCTGCTGATTGACGAACTCATCATCCGTCATCATTTTTCGCGCTTTTTCTCCGCCACCGCGCAGGTCTTGCATCCGCAGCCATTCTGGTTTTATTTGCCGGTGTTCCTGATCCTGCTCCTGCCCTGGACTCCGCTGGCGCTGGCGGCGCGCCCGCAACGGCTCTGGCGCGATGAGCGCACTCGATTCTTTGTCATGTGGCTCGGGTTTGGGCTGCTGCTCTTCAGTCTCTCGTCCGGCAAACTGCCGGGCTACGTACTGCCCCTGCTGCCGGCGGCCTGCGTATTGCTGGGTGTCTCGCTGGTGGAATCAGACCGGCCAAAAGAGTGGCTGGCGGCGGCCGCCGGACTGGCGGGCGCGTTGTACGCCGCGCCCAATGAGAGGCTGCTTGAGTATGTCGTGATCGGCGCGAATGCGTCGCCGATCACCAACCTTGGGTGGGCCGGGTTACTTCTCGGCCTGGCCGCCAGTTGGTGCTGGGCTGGCCGTTCGTTTTTAAGGACGCTGGCGTTGGTGATCCTGCTACTCGGTGGTTTGCGGCATTGGGCGGCAGGCATCGCCGAACGGCATACGGCTCGTCCGCACGGCGCGATGGCCGCGCGAGTTTGCGCTGAGGCCGATCTGCACCGGGCGTGGTGGTATGGGCTAAGTTACTACGCTCACGCTGCCTTACCCGATTGCAAATCGGAGCCCCGGCGATGGCGCGCGGGGAATAGTGATGTCGGCCTGTACATTACGGACACTGCTCCGCCTACTGTGCCTCCGGCGCAGGCAGCGCCAGGCCCATGAAAGCTATCTCCGTAGGATGTTCTTTTGAATCCAAACCGCAAGGCCCCGCTCGTCGAGTTCGCCTGCCGCCACTGCCCGCATCGTTTCGAAGGCGTCCACTTGATCGGCCACCAGCCTAAGGCCGTTGATGGCGAGGAACGTACCGATCGAGAGGAAGGCGGCGCGCTTGTTGCCGTCCACAAACGCATGGTTCTACGCGAGTCCGAAGGCGCAAGAGGCCGCCAGATCCGCAAGACTGCTGTCGGCTTTGTAGGCAAGCGTGTTCTGCGGACGCGCCAGTGCGGAGTCAAGGAGACCTTCATCCCGAATGCCCGGCGCACCGCCGAAGGTGGCCAAGCTTTCCTCATGCAACAGCAGCAAGGCATTCTTGCTGATCCAGCGCGGTTCGACTGTCACTTCGCCAGAGCTTTGAAAGTGTCCCGATATTCCTTCATGAATTCCCGCCCGGCATCGAGCTGGTCCGCAATGGCCGGGTCGTAAGGCGTGATCAGATAGCCTTCCGTCGTCTCGATGGCGTAGAGGGTATCGCCCTTTTCCACTTTCAGGCGCGTCAGCATCTCCTTCGGCAGGACGGCTCCAGTCGACGTTCCGATCTTGGTCAGCTTGAGAGTGGTCATGAATTACCTATGCTAATGATCAGTGTAATGCGAGTGCCTTCGCCTTCGCCGGGCAATCGAGAGAGTTTGGCCGAGGCAGTCGGAGTGCGATCTACGAGTCGCCCGCCGGGACTGCGGGTGAGATGTCTGCCTACTGGTTTGCCGCCGCGGCCTCTGACGGCGGCTGAACCAGGCCATCGCTTTCGGCGGCGGCCCGATCGCCTCCCGCAAAGGGCTGCAGCAATTGCCCGCCCAGGCCTGGCGCCACCTCCGTATCCGTTCCATATCGTTGCGGCCACTGTTGCCCGGGGAGGAAATGAGTCCCAAAAAGGCGGTCCACCCACGGCAGCATCGCCGCATAGTTCTTGTTGAGATATTGCCCGCCGTCATTGGTGTGGTGCCAATGGTGAAACGCGGGTGTCGACAGGATCTGCTCGACGAATCCCAGCCTCCAATTCACATTGGCGTGGATGAAGAAGCCCCACAACGTCCCGGCGATCATCACCAGCATCGGTGCCAGATCCAGTGAGTTCGACATCGGTTGCGCCAGTCCAAGCAGGTACATCGGCGCCAATCCGCACAGACGAGTGAACATCAGATCTACTGGATGCGCGCGGGAGTTCACCAGCCAGTCCATCTCCTCGGCGCTGTGGTGGATAGCGTGGAACCGCCACAGCAGCGGGATCTGGTGCGACAGCCGGTGCCCCCAGTACGAACCAATATCGCTGACCACCAGCGCGCCCGCCATCCGGACAGCCAGCGGCAGCCCAGCCATCCCGGCATAAAAACTGGCCGGAGCAAAATGGTGTATTGCTCCGGCCAGAATCGACACAGGGAAAACCAGCACCAGCTTGGGGAGCAAGCCGCTCAGGAAGTAGTAGGCGACGTCGACGCCGAAGCCTCGCCGCCATACCCCTTGCCTGCGCAACCCGCACACACGTTCCAGCGGGACAAAGATCACCAGCAGCAGCACCAGCCAGGCGGCCAGCGGCGCGGCGTCAGTCAGCAGTCCCTTCGGGAAAGCGTGTGCCATCTCTCATGAATCGGCAGGACGCCTGAACTACTTCACTGGGGCGACACCGCGCCGCTTGCTGCCCAGCGTCAACAGGGCTCCGCCGACTCCCAACATTGCCCAAGTGCCTGGTTCCGGAGTCGACGAAGGCGGGGTCTCCTTGATTGACACGCCGTCCAGCAGCACGAACGGAGGGACGCCGCTCGGCGTGCCGACCGCCAGAAACGTCAGGGTGTCCGAGACATTCTGAGCCGTGAAGCTCAAGGTTTGCTGCATCCAGCCGACATAGCCGTGGTTAGGCGTGTTCATCAGAGTGGAAAGCTGCGACTGGCTTCCCAACGAGACGTTCCAGCGCTCCGTGGTCGCCCCGTTAAAGTTAGGCCCGAATTGCTGCGTCGCGGCCTGGTAGAAGCTGATGTCGTAGCTCTGGCCCACCACCAGCCCGGTCAAGGTCTGGGTCAGCGGCGTGGCGAAGTCTGAGGAGCCGTCGATTGCTACGTAGTTGCCCCCATCCGGGCTCAAGCCGCCAGCGAACGGACCGCCCACTCCGTTGTTCCAAAACTGCAGCGTCCAGCCGTTGGGCGTGCCGCACAATTTGTCGGTCTCACCCGCCACCACCAGGCAATCAAGCACCTTGTTGCCCGACGGCGTGGCCGCCCAGCCGGGCAGGACCGTGGGATTGCTGATGGAAAAGCTGTTGGTAGCCGTTCCCTTGTTTTCAAACGATCCGTTGACGATGATCGTGGCCTGCGCGGGGCCCGCGGTGACAACCGCCAGACCGACGGCCGATAGTGCCATCAGCCCGTGAACTTGAAATGAACGCTTCATGGTAATTAGATTTCCCTCTCTGTGTTTTGGCGAGTTAGAAGATTGCCCTCGATCGCCCTAAGACAGTTGTAACTTGCGCGGCCAACGCGAGCCATTCGCTGATTTCTTACCGGCCCTATCAAAGGCCCGTAGCAGGGTCATGGGCCCCGGGGGTACGAGTGATCCAGCCGCCAAACCATTGTCTTTCAAAGGTTTGCCGAGGTACGGTTGCCCCGGACTCGAAGCGCGAGGGGCATAGAACTAGCGCGCCGCAGGTCACGCCGTAGATGGGCGGGCCTTGGTATCGAAGTAACGGAGAAGTACTGGCTGGTTAGTCATCGCGCGATCCAAGAAATGCCGACGAGGAAGGTAGAGTCTCAGGCAATTTCCGTCTCCTTGTCGTCAGCCAAGCCGCCGAAGTCTCCGCCCGGGCACGCTGTACGGGGCCATCACACGCCTGGAGGATCAGGGCTGGATCCGGCCGGTTCAAACCCTTGATCGCCGCCAACCCTACACGCTCACGCCGAGCGGCCAGGCGCACCTGGAAGCGCAGCTTGCCAGCTTGAGCCGCCTTGTCCGCACCGGCCAGCGGAGGTTGAAGCAGGCATGAAACGCGCGATCAAGCTCGCCGCCAAACTCTAACCTTCGGCGTGGCGGCAACGTTACGGGCCGGAGTTCGATGCGTTGCTGGATCAATCGCCGGGAGGTTTGGCGCGAACTCCTGGACGTCACTTGGGAGGCAATCGTGATGAATGATACTTGGCGGAGGAATCTGGCCTGGGCCGTTCCGGGCGTCCTCGTGCCGGTATGGCTTTTCCAGGCCGTCGGATGCGGCGCGTCGCTCCGCGTCACCGAATGGGCGCTACGCTTCCTGGGTCTCGGAGTGATTCGCGAAGGAGACCGGCTGCCTTTGGCGACCCAGCAGATCTCGCCGGCGGCAGAATGTTGCGGAGTCTGGTCAATACTGGCGCTGGCTGCCTGGTCGCTGCTCTACATTCTCAGCTTCGAGCACCGCCCCCGCATGCAAATGACGATTCTCCTCGCGATCGTGCCTATTGCGATCCTGGCGCACTCCACCCGCCTCACACTGATCGGGTGGCTGGGTGAAACTGTGCGGACCGGATACGCGCGCGGCATCGTTCCGGACTGGTACTTCATTCCTCTGGCAATGCTGATCCTAGTCCTCGTACACCGTCTGTCGATCAAAGCCGGGGAGTTGCTGGCCGCTGCCCAACCGTGTATCTTGATGAAACATGGGCGCACGCAAGAACAAGGCGATTGTGGAACGGTATTTGAAGGTCACGATGTCCGGTGACTTGGATGAGTTACCCGAGTTGGTTCACCAGAAAGTCAAGGGCTTTGACGGTGAGGATAAGGTGGTTGGCTTGGCGGTGCTGCGCGCCTATTTCGACGGCCTGCGCGCCGGCCTGACGCGCCCGCGGTTCAAGACGGACATTGTGACCTCCGACGGCGAATGGGTGGCCGTATGTGGCCGGACCACCGCGGTGCATTCAGGAGCCCTGATGGGTCTGCCCGCTTCCGGCCGCAAGGTCACGATTCCCGGCTCAGCTTTCTTCCGTCTGAAGGGCGGCAAGATTGCCGAAGTGCGGAGTCTCTGGGATGTGCCGGCTTTTTTCAAGCAGACGTCATTGCCGCCCGCATCAGTGGCAGTCCTCAAGCGCACGCCGTAGCCAGCGAATTTGGAGGAGGAAGGCAACTCCCGGGTCTGGCAATGCGACCAAAGCGTGTGGTGCACCAACGGGCAAAGATGGTGCGGTGGCGAGTTCCTCGCGCACGATCCGATGGGGCAATTCGCCGGATTGCGAGCAAGTCAGGGATACCACCCTTCCTCCTAACTTAGGCAGCGTTAGGAAATAACAGTTCCAGCTTACCGAGCATTCGATTTAACGGGAAACAACCGAGCCGTGACCGCAACGGAGTGGGCCCTCGATCGCGGGAGGACAAGTCTGGAAAGGTTGTTTCTTAACGGTGCCTTAGCCCCATCTTAAGACCTTGTCGCTAGCGAAGAAATAGGGTCGAAACCTTAGATTCACACACTGGCCCGAGCCGCGGGGCTGGTGCCGGCCGGTGCCGGTTTTAGCTTGCGTCTTGGCGAGACATTGTGCCTGCTTCCGGCGAATACGCAGGGATTCTCGCCAAGGAATGGGAGCAGTAGCAGATCCGTCCGGGGCGTTGCTGACGTACACTCCATAGAAATGGAGGTCATTTTGTCCCCACGATTCTTTCTTGGGTTCGGCATCTCGTTGGGCTGCGGAATTGTCTTGGCCCAACACGCCGGCCATCAGCCCCCAGCCGCTGCCCGCCCCGTAGATGGTCTCGGCAAAGACCGGCATCCCGTCACTACCCGAAACCTCGAAGCCCAGCGGTATTTCGATCAAGGCCTGGCTCTCATCTATGCCTTCAACCACGAGGCTGCGGCCCAGGCGTTTCAGCGCGCGGCTGAACTCGATCCTAAACTGGCGATGGCGTGGTGGGGACATGCTTTGGCCGTCGGACCCAACTACAATGAGCCGGCGATTGACCCGGCACGCATGAAGGCTGCGATGGAATCAGTCGACAAGGCGAAGGCGCTTAAGAGCGAGGCGTCCGAGGCCGAGCGCGCGTATATCGACGCACTGTCCGCTCGCTTCACACTGTCCGCGCAACCGGACGCCAAGCAACTCGGAGGAGCCTACAGCGTCGCCATGCGCGCGGTTTACGAGCGGTATCCTGATGACGCGGATGCGGCGGCCCTCTACGCCGATAGCCTCATGAACGTACAGCCGTGGCAATTGTGGGGCAAGCAGGGCGAACCGCTGGGAAATACCGGTGAAATCGTGCGGGTACTGGAGGGCGCATTGAAGCGGTGGCCGGACCACGTGGGCGCCAATCATCTCTACATCCACGCCGTGGAGGCGTCAAAGTCGCCTGGTCGCGGGTTGGCGAGCGCAGGACGGTTGGGGAAACTCGCACCCGGCGCAGGCCACTTGGTGCATATGCCGTCGCACATCTACATCCGCACGGGTGACTACGACGCTGCCGCGAGGAGTAACGCCCAGGCTGCGGCGGTCGATCGCGCGTATTTCAAAGCCAACGGCACGTTTGGGATGTACCCTGCGATGTACTACAGCCACAACCTGCACTTCCTGGCCGAATCCTACAGCCGCGCCGGGAACTATCGGCGTGCCAGCGAAGCAGCCGCGCAACTGGCGGCGAACGTGAACCAACACCTCCAGGCCATGCCGATGATCGAGGGATTCGTGCCGTACCCAGCCTTCGTCGAGTTGCGGTTCGGCCGTTGGCAAGCAGTGCTGCGGCGCACGGAACCGCCCAAGGCGCAACTGATCGCGCATGTGTTCTGGCAGTACGCCCGCGGCATGGCGTTGGCGGCGCGCGGGCAGTTGCAGGAAGCCGAGGCAGCGCAGATGGCATTCCTCGCCGAGTCAAAGGGGATGCCGGGCGAGACGCCCTTTGGGCTGAACGGCGCGGCGAGCGTGCTCGAGATTGCCCGGCACGTGCTCGCGGCAAGAATGGCGGCGGCGCGTCAGGATCGCGAAGGCGCAATCAAATCGTGGCGCGAAGCGGTGAAGGCGGAGGACGCGCTCAACTATGACGAGCCTCCGGGCTGGTACTACCCGGTGCGGGAGTCTTTGGGCGCAGCGTTACTTGAAGCCGGCCAAGCCGCCGGCGCCGAAGCGGTTTTCCGCGAGGACCTGGAAACGAATCCTGGGAACGGGCGTTCGCTATTCGGACTGCACGCCAGCCTACAGGCGCAGAGAAAATCGGAGGAGGCGGTCAAAGTGCAAGGCGAGTTCGTGCGGGCGTGGCGCGGAGCCGATAGCAAACTCAGCATCGCGAGCTTGCGCTAACTCACGCACGTCTATCCTTTCGGCTGGATGCGCCTTGCGTCTTGCGTCTTGGCGAGACACGATCGCTTGAGGCGGCCAAGTCCGCCAGCGCCGAGGCGGTTTTTCGCGAGGACCTGGAAGCGAATCCCGCGAACGGGCGTTCGCTATTCTGACCGGGCGCCAGTTTGCAAGGCAGATGAAATCAGCGGAAGCGGTCAAGGTACAAGGAGAGTTTGCACGTCGACGTCAATCCCTTTCCGCTGGATCCGGCTTTGCGTCTTTGCGTCGTTGGCGGGACATTGCGCCGGCGTCGCTACTTGAGCACGCCGTAAATCGCTTCCCGGTGGTGCCGCTCTTTGGTCAATGTCGCCGAGACGAAACCATGCATCGGACAGACGCAGATAAGCCTGTGTGGACCCGGGATTCTTTCGTAAGCTCTCCTCGTAGCGGCCGAGCGCGGCGCCATAATCACCGGCAAAGAATCCGGCGTCGCCCGCGCGCTCGATCCATTCCGGCGCCGGCAGCTTCAGTTCTTCAAGGCGGGTGGCCATGCGCGTCGCATATTCAGCCGCCAGAGCCCAACGCTGCTGCCAGAGCAACACGTAGAAATATTCTTCGGCAGCCATGCGATTATGCAAGGCCTCCCGCCATTCGCCGGGCGTGGCGGCGCGCAGAGCGGTCACCAGGTCCGGGCTAAGACCACGCTCACACCAAAGCCGTTGAACTGCCTGATGGGTGGCGCTGCGTGGAGCCAATTCTGCGGGAAGGCGAAGCCACGATTCCGCCTCGCTCAACTCGCCACGCGCCAGGCCGATCATCGCGACGATGAGTGGAAATCGCGCATCCTCGCGCCAATCGGCATAGATCGAGCTCCAAGCTGCTTCCATCTCGGGCCAACGATGGAGAGCGGCGAGCGTGAGCACACGAGCCAACGGATAAGCCCGCGCCTGAGGAGCGAGCGCCATCGCGGCGTCAAAATGCCCCAGGGCTTCGGTATGCTCGGAGAGCGCTGCCGCCTCGCAGCCCTTGCGCCACTGCGTCGCAGCCTCCACCAAGTGCCGGCCATCGGCGTCGAGCGACGCCGGAGCTTCAGTGCCTTGTCCTTCGGCCGCGCGCAACAGCAGGTCCAGCACGCCTTCCGATTTCCGGCGCTCCAACATAGTCGCGGGCACGTCAACCGCTCCGTTCAACGGCAGGCAGCCGGGTTTGCCGGCGAGTTTGCGGCGATAGTCATGCCAACGATCAACGAACAACTTGCGCCGGCCGGGGGCCATCATGGGGGTGCGGCGCACAGCCGTGTCCGTCGACAAGACGACATCATCGACGTAGAAGAGAGAGTTCGAGTCGTCACGGAAGGGATTGCTGACGAAGGAATAACGGTCGATACTGCCGCCTGCGCCGTTGGCGTTCTTCTGATCCTTAAGAGTTACGACCGGCTCCGCCACTCCCTCTTCGCGCACGATCAGATCGTAGCGCCCCTCTTCGATGCGGTATGTACAATCCACCACATACCAGGTGAAGGCGTGCAGTTCGAACAGATCTTCGGTCTGCCGGCTTGTGACATGCGCCAACTTACCGCTCGGCGTGGTCGTGAGCCAGAATGCGAGGCCGTGCTTGGACAAGTCAGACACCCCCCGCGAAGCGGGTGGCTTGATGAGTTGGGCCGCCTCAAAGGCGGTCGGGCCATGGGGTCTAGGCGTCGCGCGGTGCGCGCCTTAG
>JAYTKJ010000201.1:0-6734 GCA_043730365.1 Acidobacteriota bacterium
TCACCATCACCGGGGCGCGCGTGTCGGCGGTAGCCTGGAGTCCGGACGGGCAGGAGTTGGCCGGCGGGAGTTATGACCACACGGTGAAGGTGTGGGAGGCGGCTACCGGGCAACTTCGGCGTACCCTGACCGGGCATACGGCGCGCGTGTTGTCGGTGGCCTGGAGTCCGGACGGCCAGCAGGTGGCCAGCGGGAGTGATGACCACACGGTAAAGGTGTGGAAGGCGGCTACCGGGCAACTTCGGATCACCCTCACCGGGCATTTGGGCGGGGTCTATTCGTTGGCCTGGAGTCCCGACGGCCAGCAGTTGGCCGGTGCAAATACGGACACGACAGTGGACGTGTGGGAGGCAGCTACGGGTCAGCTCCGACGCACCCTCACCGGGCATTCGGACTGGGTGAGGTCGGTGGCCTGGAGTCCGGACGGACAGCAATTGGCCAGCGGGAGTGATGACCAGACCTTGAAGGTGTGGGAGGCGGCCACGGGGCAACTCCGGCGCACCCTCACCGGGCATTCGGACTGGGTGAGGTCGGTGGCCTGGAGTCCGGACGGCCAGCATTTGGCCAGTGGGAGTGAGGACAACACCGTGAACGTGTGGGAGGCGGCCACGGGCCAGCTCCGACGCACCCTCACCGCGCATTCGGCGGGTGCGTTGTCGGTGGCCTGGAGTCCGGACGGCCAGCATTTGGCCAGCGGAGGTGCGGATGGCGCGATTGGTTTGTGGCGGCCGAAGGAACCCAGCAAAGTGTTGATAATCGCGAACCTAACAGACTCGTCAAAGCGGCTAACGATAAACCCTGCCAATCTGCGTTACGAATGCTCAGACCGGGAAGATACTAAGGTAGAGGTTTCCTTCGGCACCGACGGGGGGGGCCGTTACAGGCTCTCAGATTACCGCGACCAGCTGCGGGTGCCGGATGTTCGTGAATCGTTTGGAAAGGATCAGGTCCTCCGCCCTGGGATCTTGCTCTCGTCGGCCGCCTTCGTTCGTCGGCACCTTTTTGTTATTGGAATTGTGACCCTGGTCTATTTAGCGGGTGCCAGCGGACTGCTGATTGGCACCCGTTCGCTGACCGCCGTCCAACTCGCGCAGCGCTTCTTCCCAGAGGCCGGCTTGCGCATCGAGAAAGCACTGAACCCGAAGCTGTTCTCGCTTACGGGCAACGAGCCGGCGTTCGCCGCGGTTTGGCCCCAACCCGAAGACAAGCTCATCGAATCCATTGCACGCCACCGCAAAGGCGCCACCGACCGGTTCCGCACGTATCTGATTTACCGCGAGAGCGACCCGGATGCGGCGATGCGCATTGGCAAGAGGCTCAGTTGCGTGGTGATTCCGCTGGCCGCGTCGGGACTGGAGCGCGCGCTGGCGGACGGGAAGGCCAAAGAGACACTGCGCGAGATGGAAGAGCCATTCGTCACGCGCACGGATCCCTATGACGAGTCCAAAGCAATCACCGTTGCCACGTGGTTCTTCGGCCGCGTGGCGCTGCTGGACGAGTTACCGGCCGTTCTGCGGCAGGGCCAGCACGCCGGCCTGTTCGGGCTTCGCAAAGTGGGAAAAACTTCGTTGTTGAGCCAGTTGCGGCTAACGATGATCGATGTACCGGTGGTGTTGCTCGATTGCCAGGCAAATGCAGCCGCCCCGGTGGCCGCCGAATTGCTTCGCGAGATCCTGACCCGGCTGCGCGGTGAGGTGGCGAGGCTGCAGGGAACTCGCTTGCCCGCGGCGCCGGCGGCCACGGACTCCGTGAATCAGCTCCGCGATCAACTTGCCGCCTTGCATGACCAGTGGAAGCGGAAGAGCAGTGAGCGGTTCATCATCATCCTGGATGAAATCGACAAATGGTTCCCGGACCGGCGCGAGGCGACGAATGAACCCACGCTGGTGGAATTCGTTAAGCTGTTCCGGATCTTGCGCGGACTGGCGCAGGAACGCGTGATGCTTTCGATCCTCGTAGCAGCGTATCGGCCCGACGTGAATCGCCAGAACTTGCTGCGACCCGCCACCGGCGAGAACCCGATGTATCTATCCTTCCAGGAGAAGTTCGTGGGCTTTCTGGGAGAGGATGATACGCGGAAGATGATTCACGAGATCGGCGCGTGGAAAGAGATCAAGTGGTCTGAAGATGCCGTTACGGCGGTATTTCAGGCGTGTGGAGGTCACCCGATGCTCTCGCGCTTCCTGGCCAGCGAAGCCTGCGAGCAGGGCCGCCGGAAACAGGTTGGGTTGGAGGACGTGGCGCGGGTAACCGATGCCGTGCGGAGTAACTTCCGGAAGCATCGGATTGGCGTATATTTTGAGGAGTCCGTCTGGGCTACGCTGCGGGAGGATGAGCGGGGCGCGCTCCGGTGGGCCGCCTCCGGGACGGGCGGCCCGCAGCAGCAGGCACCTACTAAGGATTGGGAGGAAGCGCTGGTGAATTTAGAACATCTTGGACTCATCCAGCCGGGACCAGAGGGGATGATGGCGGTGAATGGCGATTTGTTGAGAGCTTGGCTGCGCAAGCGGGGCGATGTATGAACGGCGTGAATCCATACAACTACTCCATGCCTGGAAACCTGTTCACTGGCTACGCTGAGGAGATCCGGCAGGTCACGGAGGGATTCCGAAACGGAAAAAGCTTCGCGATCCTGGGTGGAAACCGCTGCGGGAAGACATCGTTTCTGCTGGAAGTTGAGAAGTGGGTTGGGGCGAACGGTGTTCCGGGCCACCAGCCGTTGTTGAGGTTGATTGATCTGGGAGGCCAAGTCCCGCATTCGCCTTTTGATTTCTTCGCAGCCCTCTACCGCGCGGTGGTGAAGGATTGTGGCGCGGAAGCATGGGAGTCGGCACCGGGCGCTCAACCGTATCGGGAGTTTCTTCGGAGAATGGAGGCCGCCGTTCCGGCAATCGAGAAGAAACACGGTCCGGACTGGCTCGCGATTCTGCTGATCGACAAGCTCGACCTCGCAAAGGGCGAGGATCGATTAGACCTGGCCAAGGGCTCTCATGCCGAGGTCTTTCAAAACCTTCGGAATCTGCTGCAACTCGATCCACTTAGAGGGCGTTTCCGGCTGGTAGGCACCGGCGGGTCAGACATGTATAGCCTGGTAACGGAAAGCAGCCCGCTGGCGAACATACTCGATACGGTGTGGCTGCGCCCGTTCACCGAGGTGGAAGCAGATGGGCTGATCGTGGCAGGCGGCCTGTCGATGGCCGATGATCTGCGCCGCGAGTTGCTGGAGCTCTCGGGACGGCACGCGTTCATACTACAGGGCCTGTTGGCGCGTCTGTGGGAATCGCGGGACAGCCTGAAAGCGTCGTCAGTGCGCGAGGCCGCGCAGCAGTTTTCGCGGAATCGCGGAACGGTGTTCCAGCATTGGGCGCGTGTGCTCGGGCCGGAACGGATGGCGGTGTACCAGGCAATTGCGGCGTCGGACGGCAAGGCAACGGTGGCGGAGTTGCGGAGGCGCTCCAAAGTAACGAATATCGATGAGCCGCTACGAGTGTTGAGCTTTCACGGGGTGATCGACGACGCGGAGGATTCGGATCGGCCGAAGATTGCAGGGACGATTTTCAGGGACTGGGTCCGCCGTAACGCGGGCATTGAGGGCGAGCCGGCAGCCGAGGTGAAGAAGCCCAGGCGGTTTTCCGTGGCGTTTTCCTTTGCGGGGGAAACACGGGACCGGGTGAAACGGATCGCGTCCTTGCTGGCACAAGAGGTGACGAGGGCGCGAGTTCTCTACGATGAGTTCTACGAGGCGGAATTCGCGATGATTGGCCTCAATAATCATTTACAGCGGCTGTACCACGATGAGTCTGAACTTATTTTGGTGGTGATCTGCGAGCAGTATGAGTCGAAGCCTTGGACGGGCCTCGAGTGGCGGGCGATTCAGGACCTCATCCACCGGAAGCAAAGTGACAGGATCATGCTCTTCCGCACCGATGATGCGACCTTGCCAGGGGTATTTGCCGGGGATGGCTATGTGGATTTGCGCAAGCGGACGGATGAGCAAGCTGTGGCTTTGATCTTGCAACGATTGCGGAGCCGCCAGGAATAAGGCTGGTGGGCCAGGCGGAGCGGATGAGGGCTATTCCCGGCGCGCTTGGTTGGAGGTTGCGGGATTCAAGGCGCGATTGACGTGGCCCGGATCGCGGGCGATGACGGTCAGATACGCGCGCGTAGGCTTGTCCGGTTCGGCCCGGCCCTGCTCCCAATCCCGCAAAGTTCCGAGGGGAATGTGAAAGCGGGCAGCGAATTCCTCTTGCGACAGTTCGAGGGCACGGCGGATGATCTTCGCCTGGGGGGTTCGCTTCATCCTCTTGAGGTCGGCGGTGGTGAGCGGCTGGGCGTCGCGATCGGCCTGCGCGGACTGCTCAATGGCTTCGGCAGTCGTCGGCCGCGGAGGCTTAGCTGTTCTGGCGGAAGTAGTCGTCTTGCTCATGTTGTGTGGCTCGGCGGGCTGAAATAATTCGAATGCGCTCCTCGCGCTCGGTGTACGCAATAAACAGCAAAACGTGGCCAGTTGCCATACCGACGATCAGCAAGCGCTTTTCGCCGTAGTCTGCTCGATCATCCAAACGCTCGACGGCAAACGGGTCCTTGAACACCGTCGTCGCCAATTCGAAGCTCACTCCGTGAGCTTGCAGATTGGCTCCGTTTTTGGCGTGGTTTCATTCAAATTCCAATTTCATGATACTACGGGATACCAGTAGACATCGATTTTTGCAGGTTCAATGAGATTTGACATTCCGAGGACCCAGAAGCGCTCCCTGGCGGTCGCGGCTCGGTAACGGGGGGGGCGCGCAATCCTATGGCTCGACCGGGATCCGCAACACAGCTTCGCCTCCCTTGCGGTCCTCGCGATTGCTCAAGTCGAGCGTGCCGCGGTGGGCTTCGGCGATTTGGCGACAGAGGACGAGGCCGATGCCGGAGCCGCCTTTCTTGGTGGTGAAGAAGGGGACGAACAGGTTGGCGGGGTTGGCGATGCCGTGGCCTTCGTCTTTGACTCGCATCACGAGTTGCTCGGTGTCCAGGATCCACTCGATGGAGACGGTGCCGCTGCCGGTTTCAATTGATGCGTCGACCGCGTTGCGCACGAGGTTGATGAGTAACTGGTCAAGCTGATCGCCATCGGCGCGGAAAGTAAGTCCTAGGCCCTCGATCACACTTACTTTGAGGCGTGTCTCGAGGCCCGCTACGCGGCGGACCCAGACGGCTACGTCCACCGTGTTGAACACCGGCGGGGGGAGTTTGGCGAGACGGGCGTAGGAATCGAGGAAGCGGGTGAGCGATTCGGCGCGGCCGGAGATGACGTTGAGGCCGCGGTTGGCATCGTCGCGCCAGTCGGAAGGCAGCGGCTCGCGCGCGAGCAGGCGAGACAACGAGTCGGCTATGGAGCGGATGGGCGTCAGTGAATTATTGAGCTCATGGCCGAGCACGCGCACGAGGCGCTTCCAAGCTTGCAACTCTTCCTCGCGCAGGGCGCGCGTGAGATCTTCGATCACCAACAGGCGATGCGGCAGGCCCCCTTCGCGGAAGGACGTCACCCGAATGCCCCAACGGCCCGCACCGCCAGGAAAGGCCCGATTAATGATGAGGTTCGCGGCGCCGTGGAGATACTCGTCGAGCCCCAACTCTGTAGCGCGACGGCCCAGCAGGCGCTCGGCCGGCAGCTTGAGCAGATCTTCACCGGCGCGATTGACGAGCCGCAGTTCATGTTCGTTGTCGTCAAACGTGAACACAGCCACATCGATCTCCTTCATGACGGCGCGGAGGAGGGCGGTGGCTTCCACCGAAGAAAGTCGCTGCTCCTGCAGCACAGCAGTAAGGGTATTGACCTCGCGGAAGACGGTATCGAGCGAATCATTGGCGCGGCCGGCACGGGCGCGAATCGAATAGTCACCCTCCTGCAGCGCCGCCAGGAGATTCGAAAGCGTCTGCAAGGGGCGGACCACGCGCTCACGAGCGGCGAAGCTGAAGCTGAGCCAGAGTATAACGACGGGCACGGCTACGGTCCAAGCGATTTTGGCCGAGAAGCCTCCGTACCAAAGCAGTAGCAGTGTGGCGGCCACGGCCGGTAGTCCGCCGGCTAGCGCAAATAGCGTAAGCCTGGTCTCATAGGCCAGGCGGGGCGGACGTGGATTGGAAGGGCTCACAAACTGTATCGCTGAATTCTACGATACAGGGCGCTGCGGCTGAGGCCCAGGGCGCTAGCGGCATGGCTGACGTTGCCCTGATAGCGCGAGAGAGATTTCTTGATGAGGAACGATTCCACTTCCTCGATGCTCATCTCTTCGAGGCGATTGGACGATTCACGACCGCCGAGGCGCAGGGCCAGGTCGCCCGCCTTGATCGTTGAGCCTTCGCTCATCAGCACGGCGCGCTCAATGGCGTGATCAAGCTCGCGCACGTTGCCGGGCCAGGAGTGGCTCATCAAGGCCTGCATCGCCGTCTGATCGAAGCCCGTCACCAGCTTGCGATATCGGTCTGTCTTCTGGCGCAGAAAATGCGCGGCCAGTTCCGGCAGATCTTCCTTGCGATCGCGCAGGGGCGGGACGCGAATCTCGACGGTATTGAGGCGAAACAGCAGGTCTTCGCGGAAGCGGCCGGCTTTGACTTCAGCGTCGAGGTCGGAATTGGTGGCCGAGATAATCCGGACGTCGACGCGCCGCGTGCGGGACGAACCAACGCGCTCGAACTCGCCGGTCTCCAGCACACGCAGGAGGCGCGCCTGCTGGCCGAGCGGGACG
>JAYTKJ010000202.1:0-25365 GCA_043730365.1 Acidobacteriota bacterium
GGTCGAGAGCATACGGCGTTGGTGGCTCCAGTTTGGAATCCGTCACTACCCCGATGCCGGCCGGTTGTTTATCTGTGCCGACAGCGGAGGAAGCAACGCTTCCCGCAATCGAGGTTGGAAATACTATCTCCAGCAGTTCAGCGACGAAACGGGACTGAAAGTGGTAGTCGGGCACTACCCTCCCGGGACGAGCAAATGGAACAAGATTGAGCACCGGATGTTTTCTTTCATCAGCATGAATTGGAGAGGGGAACCTCTGGTCAGCTTCGAGACAGTAGTCAACATGATCAGCGCCACCCGGACCCAGCAAGGATTACGCATCCAGGCGATACTGGACCCAAGCCTCTATGAGACCGGCGTGAAGATCACGGACCAGCAGATGAAGCAACTGAACCTTAAGCCACACCGGCGAAACCCGGCATGGAACTATTCACTGCTGCCTCGACACGGGTCGTCAAAACATTCTTGATGGTAAATGTTATTTTGCGGCAGTCCCTAAGTGCGGGAGCCCCGTCCCGTTGCGATCAACCGGGCTCCCGCACCTACCTGACCTTGCCCTAAGGTTGGGAGCCGTCCGCCTCCGCCCAGGCGATAAATTTCCGGGCGACGCTTTGGCCCAGTGCGACGCCCGACTGGTTGTCCATCTCATAGTGAATCCCAGCCCAGATGCGGGAGTCTCCGGCTTCCTTGGCGCGAGCGCGAACCGGGCCTGCTTCACGGGGGAAAAGGTAGGCGATCAGCTCTGACGTTGCCGCGGAGATGGTCGAATGGTTCGACGGATACGCCGGAAAATTCGGCGCCGGAAACAAGGGCACGAGCGTCGTGTCCAATTGCGCGGGACGAAGATACCAATACGTGAACTTGCCGTCCTGACTCGCAATCCACGAATCATAAAGCACTGTGCCGACCAGAGCGTAGGCCCGGGCTGCGGAGGGAGGGTCGAGCTTGTCCTCCAGCACCAACCGATTCAGGTAGATGAACGGCCAGGGCTGCACTCCTTCGGCACTCTGCCAGAAAAACGCCTTCCCATTGGTAGCGAAGCTGGTGGCGTTCAGCCCGCGGGGGAAACTTCGAACCTCCGCCAATTGCGCCTGCACCTCGGCGGATTGGCAGGCCGGTGGTGGCGGCGGCCGAAACTCCCGTGGCGATGAAAGCAGGAATGGTTTCCATTGAGCGGCCATCACGTTGCCTGGATTCACGCCCGTCCACATGCAAGGGCCGGTGGGAATGACGCCGTTGAAAACAGCATCGGAGCCGTCGGCGCGAGCTCGGGCGATCACCTGTTCGGCGACGCGCCGGCCCAGTTCGAGGCCTGCTACATAGTCGCTGGGGTATTCGACGCCGGCGAACAACCGGGAACGTCCCGCCTCTTCGGCGAGCGCCTGAAGCGAAGCGGCCTCGGCTGGCAGGAAGTAGGCCAGAACTGCCGCCGCCGCGCCCGCCGCCGCCGCATGCTCGGACGGATACGATGGACTGCGGGGCACCGCAACCCGGGTCCGAATCGAGGGATCGGCTTCGCTGGGGCGCTTCCGGTTGTAAGTGTACTTTGCATTCCACGCCGCAACCGTGGCGTCATGGATCGCCACGGACACATATGCGTAGGATCGAGTCTGGTTCGGAGCGCCAACAGGTTGACCGGCCAGAAAACGGGCGGTAACAAAATCCACCCAACGATAGGCCGGCGGACCCGCATCCCAATACTTGATCTGTTCGGTGATGGCGGGATCGTTCGCGTCCGCGAAGGCTCTCACTCCATCGAGTTCCCGTAGCGATGCGGCGGCATCTGGAGGCGGCGGGACGGCGATGGCTTTCCCGTCGGCTAATATCCAGGTCTTCCAGTTACCGGCGTTCGGCGCCACTTGAGCGGAAGCGTGCGGCAGGATGAATAACATCGCGGTGAGGACATAGGGAATTCGCGGGCCATAGTACATAGTTTGTCTCCTTAGTTGTTGGTTGATTTATCGGGAATGAAAGACGTGACGGCCTTCACCGCACGCTGGTGCTGACTTCGTTACTCGCAAGCCCAAAACGGGTCAGCCGCACCGGAACAGCCGCGCCCGGCGCAACCCCGGCCGGCACCCGGACGTTCACCTGGTTCAGACCGGTGGATCCGGGCGAATTGCCAAAGAACAGGATCTCGGCCGGGCGGCCGCCCAGAGTTACTTGCGGAGGATGGACGCTTGACCCCGGGCCGAGGCCGGTGCAATAGATCTCCAGGGCCTCTCCCGCGATCGCAGGATTGCCGGAATTTACCACCTGATGCGAGGTGGCGTGCAGGATCGCGCCCGGGCCGCGCCCGTCACCGGAGAGCGGCAGCAACACCGGCGCGGGGTCGTCCAGCTTCTTGCGCGTTGTGAAATAGAGATCGGAGCCGCCGATCCCTCCCGGACGCCTGGAATTGAAGTAGAGAGTGGTGCCGTCACAGGAGAGGGCGGGGGTTGAATCGTCCTCGGCCGTGTTAAGCGTTGGCCCGAGGCTCTTGGGCGTTGACCAGGGGTGTGAAGTAGTCTCGCGGGTGGATACCCACAAATCGCCGTCGCCAAAGTTCGTCGTAAAGTTGTAGTTGAGAATCATCTCCAGCCCATCGGTGCGGATGGTCAGCGCCGCGTCCTTCAGTGAGGTGTTGAGTTCGGAGACAAGAACAGGCCGGCCGAACGCGCCACCAAACAGGCGCTCACTCTTGTAGATATCGAAATCGCCCGGCCCACCCGGTCTGGCGCTGGAAAAATAGATCGTGGTAGTTCCCTTATCTTCATCGTGGAAGAAGCTCTCCCCAACATTTTCCTCGTCTCCGGCGAGTTCACAACCGAAGTTCACGGCGGGCTCCCATCTCAGATCGTCCTCAGTGTTCGCCCGGTAGGATACGTGGAATTCGTTCGCGCTGCGATCGTTGCACCTGTCCGTCAGCCGGGCGCTGCCGAAGATCAACCAGTGTCCGTCCCGGCTCATCGTGACGGAATTGTCGCGAGCGGTCGAATTGACGTTCGGCCCCAGGCTCCGAGGCGCTCCCCACGGGCTATCGAGGCTGGCGCGGTGGGTGACATAGATGTCCTGGTTGCCCAACCCGCCCGGACGGTTTGAGGAAAAGTAGAGGCTCAAGCCATTCGGCGCGATCGCCGGCCAGTATTCAGCGTTCGTAGAATTGACCACCGGCCCCATGCTTACGGGCTGGGACCATTCCGAGAATCTGCTGAAGCGCCGTTGATGGCACCCTATATCGGTTTGGGCGCAGGCAAAGGACGCGTCTACCAGGAAAATCAAGGTAAGCAGAAAGGGCTGGCCGCGCGGCACGGGTCTCCTCATGCACCGGAGTCTGCCAGAGTTCTGGCCGCCACACAAGGACTTGCACGTTAACTAACGTATGTTAGTTCTTTGCATTTAGTAACTTAGCCCATTGAGGGAATTCGCGAAGGAGGGCTGCGAGTTCGCCATTCTGCTCGGCGCGTTTGACCCAGCTGTCGGCGTCGATGTCGCGTGGGGTGACGAAAACGATCGCCGGATCCCGATACCGCACTGCCTCGGCGACCCAGTGTAAGGCTCGAGCGTGATCTCCAAGCTTGTGATAGATCCCCGCCAGGGTGAACTCCGAGGAATGGCCGAGGTCCATTCTCTCGTGCAGTCGCCCGACAATGCGCTGGACTTCCGGCATGTCGCGCTTCTCGGCGGCGCGCAGCCCTTGGTGATGCAAAGCGCCGCGATTCCAAGGAAACCTTTTGAGTACCTCAGTGCTGTATCCAGCGGCCGTCCCCTTCTCCTTCTGACGCCATGAGCCGCGGCCATTCAGAAGGCTGGCGAAGGCGATCTGACTTGGATCGGCCAGGACGGCGCTCGCGATCTGCACCTCCGCTTCTTCGATGCGCCCTTGCAAAATGAGTTGCTTGGCCTGTTGAATCCGCCAATTCTGATGTTGGGGGGCGAGGCTGACATGGGTGGCGATCAGGGTTTGGGCTTCTTCGGTTTTACCGAGTTGCCCCAGCAGATCGACATACTCTTCGGATGCTTCGTCGTCACGGGGATCGAGCGGGACGCCACTCCGGTAGAGCTTTTCGGCTGTGAGTAGATCGAAGTCTACAATGTAGGAGATGCGGGCTTGGACAGTGAGGCCGACGGCCTGCTGAGGGTCAAGACGAGTTGCCTGTTCGGCGGCTTGGCGGCTCCGGTGAAACCACGACAACATATTCGAGCGGTCGCACCGACCCGCTTCATAACGGCTGCGCGCCAGGCCGGCCCAGGCTGCGGCATAGGACGGATCAGCCACGGTGGCCGCCTCAAAGAGCCGGAGCACATCCTGCAGTCCCTGGCCTATGCCGACCTTGGGGATCCTGCCGCGCTGGTCGGCGGCAAAGGCATCGCTGGCTTGAACCAAGAGCCGCACGGCCTCCGGACGAGGAGTGGACGGCTGGCCCGGCCACAGCCTAACGCCCAAGGCGGCGATCAGGATAAGGGTAGCTGTCAGAGCGAATAGCCAGATCCTTCGGCTGCTGCGCGGCGCGACGGCCGCCTGAGGGGCCGGCGCCTGTGCCTGTGCCACGAAGATGGGGACATAGCTCCCCTTTGGCACTTCGATGCGGAGCGGGCTTGGCTCGCCGAGGCCATCGTAGTATTCGGCAAGAGCGCGGCGTAATCGCGAGGCTTCAGCGCGAACGGTGGAGTCCTTGCTGGGATCGTAATCCGGCCCGCGATCATACACTTCTATCGCGATGACGCTCTCTTTGAGCATCGCCGTCCGGCCGGCCAACGCGTGCTGGATAATGAAACTGAGAAACCTGCTGAGACGAGGAGAGTTGGCAAAACGAGGACTGGCGAGTACCTTTTCGATCTCGATCAGTTCGGCGCTTGTCTGGGGCTGGGTCACGTGAGTCAAACAGGAGGCAAGTCTTCAGATTATATCCTGAGGCGATTCAACCGTGTTTCAATGGCACGCGACTGTGAGACAAGCCTATCCCAGCTCGTCCCGCCCCAGGAATAACTCGCCCACCACGCGCCGGTGATTCTCCAGCACCCGCTGCCGCCGCACCTTCATCGTCGGCGTCAACTCGCCCTCTTCGATCGTGAAATCGCGCTCCAGTACGTGGTACCGCCGGATCTGCTCAAACGGCGCCAACTGCTTGTTCACCTTCTGCACGATGCGCTTCACCTCGGCGGCCACGGGCGGCGCGGCCACCACCTCAGCGGGCGGCTTATCTTTGAACGCGGCCATCGCAGGCATAGACTCTATCGACGCATGATTCAGCGTCAGCAACGCGGCCACATAGGGCTGCTTGTCGCCGATCAACACCACCTGATTGATCAACGGCTCCATCTTGAACAAGCCTTCGATCAGCGCCGGGTACACTTTCTTGCCGTTAGAATTCACCAGCACTTCCTTCTTGCGGCCGGTGATGTAGACGTAGCCCTCGCTGTCGAACTCGGCCAAGTCTCCGGTGTGGAGCCAGCCCGAGCGCAGCACCATGGCTGTGGCTTCGGGCGCGCGATAGTAGCCGGTGAACACGGTGGGGCTGCGCAGGATCAGTTCCCCATCGTCGGCGATCTTCATCTCCACGCCCGGCAGCGGCTTGCCGATTGACCCGGACTTGACCCGCCCCGTAGGATTCAGCGCTACAATGCCGCCTTCGGTCAACCCATAGCCTTCATAAATAGGGAGCCCGATCGCAGCGTAGAAATCGGCTAGATCCTTGCCAAGCGGCGCGGCGCCCGAGATCGCCATCCGCAGCCGTCCGCCCAGCCTCTCCCGTATCACCGCAAACACCCGCTTGTCGGCGGCGCGCAGCATTGCCTGCATCCATCCCGGTACCCCTCGGCCTTCCGTCCGGCGGCGCGCGGCCTCGGCGCCCAATCCGAGAGCTCCGTAAAAAACCCGCTGCGAGATCGACCCGCGCTTCTTGATTTCGGTGCAGATGCTGGAGTACATGCGTTCCCACACCCGCGGCGGCGCCACGAAGAAGGTGGGCTTGATCGACTTCAACTCGGCCGGCAAACGGCTCAGCCCTTCGGAAAAATAAACGGCGATGCCGATGCGCAGCGGGAGCAACTCCACCGCGATTCGCTGGGTGATATGGGCCGACGGCAGGAATGCGATGGTGGTGTCTTCATGCGTGAGATCGGTGGCCAACGGGCCCATATCCACGTTGGCGACGATCGCTCCGTGTGTCACCATCCCCATCTTCGGCTCACCGGTCGCGCCGGAAGTCAGATACAGCATAGCCGGATCTTCGGGCTTCACCCGCCGGTGTAACTCCGCCATGAGCCCGGGATTCGTGGTCAAAGCCCGACGGCCAAGATCGCGCAACTCGCCCAAGCTCCGCGCTCCCTCCGCCTCGCCTGACAGGAGGATCCACTGCGTGTCCAAAGGAGGCTCAGCCGCCGATTGCAGCGCTCCCAGTGCCTTGGAGTTTTCAATAAAGGTTACTTTGGGCGCCAACTCACGCAGCGTCTTGACGTGCTCGAGCGGCGGGTAGCTGGTATAGAGCGCTGCCGCCACGCCGCCGCACGCCATCGTTCCCAGATCGGCCAAATAGAATTCAAGGCGGGTCTCTGAGTCCAGGGCGACAATCTCGCCCGGCTGCACGCCGAGCTCGTGCAACCCTGCCGCAATCTCGTCAACCAACTGCTTGTACTCAATCCAAGAGTAGGCCTTCCAGCCCGTGGCGGCCCCGCGGCCACCACCTGAAATCGGCTCGTGGAGAGCAGGCCCAGCGCCAAAGTTAACTACGGCCTCTTCCAGGAGACTGTAGACGGTACGGGTGTCGGTCATCAGAAAGAATTACACTAGCACGGGTTGGCCGGGGCCGCCGAGGCATTACGATGAATATGGATGTACGAAAAAGAATTGGACGTGGCGCTCACCGCAGCGCGCCGAGCTGGGGAACTGGCACTCGGCTACTGGCGCACCGGAATCAAGGCTGAGTCCAAGAGCGACGAATCGCCCGTCACGGCGGCGGACCGCCACTGCGAAAGACTGCTCGTGCAGGAGTTGCTCGCCAACTTTCCGGATGACGGCATTTTGGGCGAGGAAGGGGCCGGCAAGCCCGCCACCTCCGGGCGCCGTTGGATTATCGACCCCATCGATGGCACTCGAGACTTCGTCCGCGGCAACCGCGTCTGGGCCCAACTGATCGGCCTCGAAGAGAACGGCGAGGTGGTTCTTGGCGTCGCCCATTTTCCCGCCCTCGCCGAAACCTATTGGGCCACGCGAGGCGGCGGCGCCTTTCGCAACGGCGAACGGATCGCCATCTCATCAATCGCCGATCCCAGCCAAGCGGTGCTCTGCGTCAACGGTTTCACGCATATTCACCGGACCACCTTTGCGGCCACCATGGTTGATTGGATGAAGCAGTTCTGGAGCATCCGCAGCTTCGGAGGAATTCTCGACGCCATGATGGTTTCCTCAGGATCGGCAGACCTCTGGCTTGAGGAAACGGCCGCGGCGTGGGATTTGGCGGCGCCCAAAATCATCGCCGAGGAAGCGGGCGCGCGCTTCTTCAATTTTGACGGCGGCCAGTCCATTTACGGCGGCAACTGCGTGATCTGCGTGCCCGCTCTTGAGGATATGGCCCGGCGGTTCGTCGGATAGTGACGATTCCCCAAATGCCGGATTTTCGGTCCTTCGGCAGACACACGTAGACTCAGGGTTCCCTATTGTGTGATAATCCTGTATTGCGACATAGGACGAAAGTCGATGCCGTACGGTTGCATCGCACCACTGCTAGTTTACATTTGGTTCCATTGAAAAGAGCCTGTCCCGTCGCGGACGAGCATCTACACTCCTAGGGGAACACTTTGGCGCAGCTATTTTCTCGTAATGCGAATTCTCTGGCCCGCTCTTCCATCGTCGTTGCACTAGTGGTCGTAGGTGGGCTGGGTGCGGCTTTGTTCGGGCTGAATCGATCTTCTTATAACTCCGGGGAAAAATTGGTGCGAGACCAACCCGTGCCTTTCTCCCACAAGCACCATGTAGGTGGCCTCGGTATCGATTGCCGCTATTGCCACACGGCTGTGGAAAAATCCTCGTCTGCCGGCATCCCGCCAACCGAAACCTGCATGAGCTGCCACTCGCAGATCTGGTCGGACGCGCCGATGCTGGAGCCGGTCCGCGAGAGCTATCGCTCAGGCAAGAGCATTCAGTGGACCAAGGTGCACGATCTGCCTGGCTTTGTTTATTTCAATCACAGCATCCACGTCGCCAAGGGCATGGGCTGTGCGGTTTGCCACGGCCGTGTAGATCAGATGCCACTCATGTATCAGCAGAACACGCTGTTCATGGAGTGGTGCTTGGACTGCCACCGGCAGCCCGAAAAATATATACGGCCCAAGGATAAAGTGTTCCAGATGGACTATAAGCCGGCCGAAGACCAGATGGTGCTGGGCGCCAAGCTGGTTAGCGAGTATAAGGTCCGCAAACTCACCGATTGTTGGATTTGTCATCGATAACGCTGATGAGCAGTCAACCAAATCTCCCCACTCCTCCGCTCGATCTGGACGCGATCCGGGCGCGCTTAGCCGATTCCAAGGGCCCGCAGTTCTGGCGGAGTCTTGAAGAAGCAGCCGGCGCGCCGGCCTTTCAGGAATACCTCGATCATGAGTTTACCCCGGGCACAGCCGAGTGGAGCGATGGCGTCAGCCGCCGCCGCTTGCTGGAACTGATGGGCGCTTCGCTGGGCTTAGCTGGCTTGACCAGTTGCACCAAGCAGCCGCCGGAAAAAATCATTCCCTACGTCACCTCTCCCGAGGATGTCATTCCGGGCAAGGCGCTGTTTTTTGCCTCGTCGATCCCCGGCCCTGGCGGCATCGCCACGGGCGTCCTGGTTGAGAGCAACATGGGGCGGCCCACTAAGATCGAAGGCAACCCTGAACATCCCGGTAGCCTGGGCGCCACCGATGCGCAGACGCAGGCCTCGATTCTGGCGCTGTGGGACCCGGATCGGACCCAGTCCGTCCTGCGCGAGGGACGGCCTTCATCATGGCAGCGTGCCCAGATCGCTCTGACCGAACTTCGTGAGCAAATGCTCTCGACCAAGGGTGCGGGGCTCAGGCTGCTCACCGAGACAGTCACCTCGCCTACCCTCGGCGCCTCCATTAAGGAATTCCTCACCGTCTTCCCTGAGGCCAAGTGGATTCAGTATGAGCCTGCCGGCCGCGATAACGTCCGAGCCGGCGCCCGGATGGCGTTCGGTGAAGCGGTCACCCCGGTCTACCACGTCGATCAGGCCGCGGTCATCGTCTCCCTCGATTCCGATTTCCTTGTGTCAGGGCCTGGAGCGGTTCGCTACGCGCGTGACTTTGCCAATCGCCGCCGCGATGGTAACGCCGGGATGAGCCGCCTGTACGTGGTGGAGCCTTCGCCGTCATTAACCGGCGCGTCGGCGGATCATCGCTTGGCGTTGTCTTCTGCTGAAGTCGAAAACTTCGCGCGTGCGCTGGCTGCAGCCGTCGGCGCTGGTACGCCCGCAGCCGCTTCCAAAGCTACCGAGTTTCTCAAAGCCGCCGGCGCCGATCTGTCCGCCAACCGCGGCGCCAGTCTGGTAGTAGCCGGTGAGTTTGCCTCGCCTGCCGTCCACGCGTTGGCTCACGCCATGAACGCTGCGCTCGGCAACATCGGCAAGACGGTGCACTATGTCGACGCTGTCGAGGTGGATCCGGCCGACCAGATGGCCGCGTTTAAGGATCTGATCGGCGAAATGAACGCCGGCAAGGTCGAGGCGCTCCTGATCGCCGGTGGCAACCCCACCTACAACACCCCGGCGGATCTCAAGTTTGAAGAGGCTTTCCGCAAGGTTAAGGTGCGCATTCGGCTAACCGATTTTGACGATGAGACCTCAGCGGTCTGCCATTGGGTGCTGCCCATGGCGCATCCGCTCGAAAGCTGGGGTGACGCACGCGCCTACGATGGCTCGATCTCACTCTCGCAGCCTTTGATCGCCCCGCTTTACGAGGGCAAGCAACTGATCGAAGTGCTCGCCGTGTTGCTGGACAAGGGCGGCCGCGAAGTCCGTGACCTCGTCAAAGAGCACTGGCGTCCGCAACTTGCGGCTACCACTCCGGCCTTTGACGATTTCTGGCAGAAGTGCGTGCATGACGGCTTCATCGCTGGCTCGGCTCCCGCCGCCAAGGCTGTCACGATGGTCAAGGATCTCTCCGGCGCGCTCGGCGCGGCCAAGTCCGGCGGCTCCACGGAAGTGCTCTTCCGCCCCTGCCCGAATATCGGCGACGGGCGATTTTCCAACAACGCATGGTTGCAGGAAATCCCCCGTCCCCTCACCAAGCTCACCTGGGACAATGCGGTGATGATGAGCCCGGCCACGGCTCAGAAAAACGGCGCGGTCAATGGCACGATGGTCAAGTTGGGCAACGCAGTTAGCGGCCCGGTGTTGATCGTGCCCGGCCAGGCGGATGACTCAATCCTGGTCCATCTTGGCTATGGCCGCACCCGTGTCGGCAAGATCGGCAACAACGTCGGCTTCAATGCTTACAAGTTGCGGACCTCATCCAATCCCTGGGTCATGAACGGTGTCGAGGTGCGTAACGCCGGCGACTCTCAGGTGATGGCGATCACTCAGGAGCATAGCTCGATGGAAGGCCGGAATCTCATCCGGATGGCCACACTGGACGATTTCAAGAAGGAACCCGGTTTCGCTCAGGAGAAGGGCCACAAGGTCTTCTCTCTCTACCAACCCTACGAGTACAAAGGCTACTCGTGGGGCATGACGATTGACCTCAACGCGTGCACCGGCTGCAATGCCTGCACGATTGCCTGTCAGGCGGAGAACAACATTTCGGTCGTGGGCAAGGATCAGGTTAACCGCGGCCGCTCGATGCATTGGATCCGGGTGGATCGCTACTTTGAGGGGCATCTCGACGCGCCGTCAATCCATCACCAGCCGGTGACCTGCATGCATTGCGAAAACGCGCCCTGCGAAAGCGTTTGTCCGGTGGCCGCCACGACTCACAGCGAAGAGGGTCTCAATCAGATGACCTACAACCGCTGCGTGGGTACTCGCTACTGCGCCAACAACTGCCCCTACAAAGTTCGCCGCTTCAACTTCTACCTCTATGCCGATTACGAAACGCCCAGCCTGAAGGGATTGCGGAACCCCAACGTCACCGTCCGCAGTCGCGGCGTAATGGAAAAGTGCACCTATTGCGTGCAGCGTATCAACGCCGCGCGCATCGAGGCGGAAAAGGAAAGCCGCCGCATCCGCGACGGTGAAGTGATTACCGCCTGCCAGGCAGTCTGCCCCAGCGGTGCGATTGTCTTTGGCGACCTGAACGACCCGAAGTCCAAGATCGCGCGCGCCAAGAAGAGCGAGCGCAACTATGGATTGCTTACCGATCTGGGCACCATTCCACGGACTACGTATCTGGCCAAAGTGACCAATCCCAATCACGACTTAGCCCCCAAGGGCTTAGCAAAGCCGGCGCACGGGGAGGCGAAGGGTTAATATATGGCCGCTCAAGACCAAGCATTGGCGCCTATCAATACCGAGCATGCCGATCCGGTATTAATCCAGCGTCACAGCAACTCAACCATCAGCGACAAGATCTCCGGAGTTGTGCTGGGCGCGCCGACACCCAAGCAATGGTTCGTAATTCTTGGTATCGCCTTTCTCGTCCTGCAGCTTCTCCCGTTTTCCTTTGGCAATTTGCTGCTCATCGGCGTGGGTAAGTTCGGCATCAACCAGCCGGTTGGCTGGGGCATGGACATCATCAACTTCGTCTGGTGGATCGGCATCGGCCACGCCGGCACCCTGATCTCCGCCATTCTCATGCTCTTCCGGCAGGAGTGGCGCATGGCGATCGCGCGGTTTGCCGAGGCGATGACTATTTTCGCGGTCATGTGCGCCGGTATGTATCCGGTCTTCCATACCGGTCGCCCGTGGCTGGCCTACTGGCTGCTCCCCTATCCCAATACGATGGGGCTTTGGCCTCAGCCCAGAAGCCCGCTGGTTTGGGACGTGTTCGCCGTGTCCACTTACGCCACGGTTTCTATTCTCTTCTGGTATGTCGGGTTGATTCCGGATTTGGCCACGATGCGAGACCGGGCCAAGTCCCTGGTTACCAAGTTTATTTTCGGCTTCCTGTCACTCGGGTGGCGCGGTTCGGCTAAGCACTGGCACCGTTATGAAACCGCCTCGCTGCTGCTGGCGGGCTTGTCCACGCCGCTGGTGTTGTCGGTCCACTCCATCGTCTCTTTTGACTTTGCGACGGGCTTGATTCCCGGTTGGCACACTACGGTCTTTCCACCGTACTTCGTCGCTGGCGCCGTTTTTGCTGGCTTCGCGATGGTGCTTACCCTCGCCATTCCGGTGCGTAAGTGGTACGGCCTGCATGACTTCATTACCGATCGGCATTTGGAGAATATGGCCAAGGTCATGTTTGCCACGGGCATGATCGTTTGCTACGGCTACTTCCTGGAAGTCTTCATGGCCTGGTACAGTGCCAATCCCTACGAGTGGGCGATGCTGATGAATCGCGTCAACGGCCCTTACTCTCACCTCTACTGGGCTCTCTGGATCTGCAACGGCGTCTCGATCCAATTTCTCTGGTTCAAGAGCGTGCGGCGCAACACCACGTGGTTATTCATCATCTGCCAATTCGTCAGCGTCGGGATGTGGCTCGAGCGTTTTGTGATCATTCCGATGTCTCTTCACCGTGACTTTCTACCGTCCTCCTGGGGAATGTACTATCCGTCTCTGGTCGATTGGACCATGTTCATCGGCACCATGGGCCTGTTCACCTTCTTGATGTTCCTGTTCATTCGAGGCTTGCCGATGATCTCGATGTTTGAAATGCGCACCCTGGTTAAGAAACCCGCGGAGGCCAAGCACTAACATGAGCACCTACGCGCCGCCCCAAGAACAGGCGGTTCGACAACACTCTGACCCAACCGATGTCTTCGGCATCATGGCGGAGTTTGACAATCAGGAAGATCTGCTGAAGGCGTGTGCCAACGCACGCGACGCAGGCTTCAAGAATATGGACGCCTACACCCCGGTGCCCATCCACGGCCTGACCGACGCGCTCGGTTGGGACGACAACTCGGTGCAGCGCGTGGTCTTCGTCTGCGCGATTTTGGGCATGACGCTCGGCTTCGGGTTGATGTACTACATCACGATGATCGCCTACCCGATGAACGTCGGCGGACGGCCCTGGTTTTCCTGGCCGGCTTTTGTGCCGCCCACGTTTGAAACCACCATCCTGCTGTCGGCCTTTGGCGCCGTCTTCGGCATGATCGCCTTGAACGGATTGCCGATGCCCTATCATCCGGTCTTCAACAACCCGCGGTTCATCATGGCCTCCTCGGATCGTTTCTTCCTGTGCATTGAAGCCGACGATCCCAAGTTTGATCTGGCCAGTACCCGCAAGTTCCTCGAAGCTCAGCACGCCCAGGAGGTAGTGGCAGTTGAAAATTAACTTGCACCCCCTCCTCCTCGTGGCAGCAGGCTCGGGCTTGGCCCTGCTGACCGGTTGTCGGCAGGACATGCACGATCAGCCCAGTTACAAGCCCTACGCGCAAAGTTCATTCTGGCCCGATCAGCGTTCGGCCCGGCCGGCCATTGACGGCGCCGTCGCGCGTGGCAAGCTCAAGACCGATACGCGGCTATGGAAGGGCCGAGCCGCCGACGGTACGTTCATCACCGAGATCCCGATGCCGGTTACCAAGGCGCTGCTTGAGCGTGGCCAGCAACGCTACAACATCTATTGCACGCCCTGCCACGGGCGCACCGGCGAGGGCGAAGGTATGATCGTCCAGCGCGGCTTCAAGCATCCGCCTACTTATCATTCGGACCGGTTGCGCCAACAGCCGCCGGGCTACATCTTTGATGTCATCTCCAACGGTTTCGGTAGCATGGTCAGTTATGCCTCACGCATTCCGATGGAAGACCGCTGGGCGATTACCGCCTACGTGAAGGTTCTGCAGTTTAGCCAGAACGCGACCGCCGCAGATGTTCCAGAGGCTGATCGCGGGCGGATTGAAGCCCAGCCGGCTGTGCATGCCCCGGCGCCGGCAGCAGCAGGAGCGGCCCACTAGCGATGAGCAGCAGCAACAACTACTTCCCCGATCTGTCGAGTCTCCGGAACAAAGCCTTTTTCGTGGGCTTGGCCGGCATCCTGATTTGCCTCTACGGATTGACGTCGAACTCCGAACAGTTCCTCAGGTCCTACCTGCTGGCGTTCATTTACACGCTGCTGATTCCGGTCAGCTGCAACGGCCTGCTGTGCCTGCATCACTTGGTGGGTGGTCAATGGGGCGTGCTGCTTCGTCCCCTGCTCGAGAGCGGTTCGCGGACTCTGCCGTTGAATCTACTCTTTGCCATCCCGATCCTGCTGAATGTGCCCGCACTTTATGAGTGGGCCCGGCCGGAAGTCATGGCTCACGATCACATCCTGCAACAGAAAGTGGCCTGGCTCAACGTGGGCTTCTTCACCTGGCGCATCCTGTTCTACTTCACCGTTTGGATTCTGCTGGGTTACTATCTCAACCGCTTCTCGGCCGAACAAGCCGCGGGCCGCACCGTGGAAGAGACCGAAGTGGCCAAGGATAAGCTCCGCAATCTGAGCGGCCCGGGCATTGTGCTTCACATGCTCACTCTGACCTTTGCCGCGTTTGATCTCGGCATGTCGCTGGAGCCGCATTGGCCCTCCACCATGTACGGCGTGCTTTATATTGTGGGCGGCGTGCTCTCCACGATGGCTTTCATGATCCTGATCATGCGGCGGCTTACCGAAGAAGAGCCGATGTCGCACCTGGTCAAGCCCCGGCACTTCGCCGATTTCGGCACTCTCATGTTCGCCTTTGTCTGCCTGTGGGCCTACGTCAACTTTTCACAGTTCCTCATCATCTGGTCCGCCAATCTGCCGGAAGAAACCCCGTGGTATTTCAAGCGCACCCAGGGTGCCTGGAACAATGTCGCCGGCGGTCTGATGCTCTTTCATTTTGCGCTCCCGTTCCTGTTGTTGCTGATGCGCTTCAACAAAAAGAAATCCGCCATCCTGGCCGTCATCGCCGTTTTCATGCTCTTCATGCGGCTGATCGATCTGGCTTGGCTCATTGCGCCGGCGTTCCACGAAGTGGAAGAAGCCAGCCATCACTTCATCCACTGGATGGACATCGTGGCGCCCATTGGCCTATTTGGCTTGTGGGTGGGCTTCTTTGTCCATCAGTTGGGCCGCCGGTCTTTGATGCCCATCGAGGCCGCTAAACTCGCCACCGGAGGTCACCACTAGGCTATGAAGCAGCAGCCGCACGACTCCTTGCACGCCAGCACCGCGCCCTACGAGACCACGGACGCCAACGTCCACCAGATTTCAATTTGGACGATTAGTATCTTCGTCACCATTTTTGCCGGCATGCTGGCCATGGCAGCTTTGCTCTTCGGTTTCTTGAAGTTTCCCGTGGCGCTGGACCGCCCTCCCACCGCGGCCGAATACGAGCGGACCCTGCCGCCGACCCCGCGCCTGCAGATTAACCAGCCCGGTGATCTGCAACAGTTTCGCGAGCGCGAAGAACAATTACTCACCACCTACGGTCGCGAGCAGAATTCCGGTGCGGTTCGGATTCCCATTGACAAGGCGATTGATATCATAGCCGGCCGGGGAGCGTTGCCGGCCTCCTCAGCCAAGCCAGCCGTTGCGGTGGCCGTGAAAAAATGACACCACGATTCCTCATCTTTGCTCTAGCGACCGCGCTCGCTCTGCCTGCGTGGGCCGACGTCGGCAAAGTGCCGGCCGGTACTGAGATTCCCGCTCAGCTCAAGGAAGTGGGAATCGATCAGAAACTAAGTTCGCAGATCCCGATGGATGCCGAGTTCAATAACGAAAAAGGCGAACGCGTGCGGATCGGCCAGATCCTGAGCCAGCGGCCCACCATTCTGGCTCTGGTCTATTACGAGTGCCCGATGCTGTGCAACATGGTTCTCAACGGCACGCTGCGGTCTTTGCGCGCCTTGAAATTGAGCGCCGGCAAAGATTTCGACGTGATCGCCCTTAGCTTCGATCCGAGCGAGACTCCGCAACTGGCCGACAAGAAGAAGTTTGAATACACCGAGCGGTATCATCGGCCGGGCAGCGAAGCCGGCTGGCACTTTCTAACCGGCGACGCGGCCAACATTCACAAGGTGACCGACGCGGCCGGCTTCCGGTACAAGAAGGACGAGACCAACAAAGGCCAATGGGCGCATGCCAGCGCCATTATGGTGATCACTCCGGATGGGCGCTTGGCCCGCTATTTCTATGGTGTGGAATACTCGGCCCGGGATCTGCGGCTGGCGATCGTCGACGCTGCCCAGGGCAAAGTGGGCACCATGGTAGACCAGATTCTTCTCTACTGTTTTCATTATGACGTCACGGCAGGTAAATATAGCTTGGCTGTTCTTAATATCATGCGCGCCGGCGGTGTGCTCACCGTCTTGGCCCTACTCGGTTTTTGGCTAGCGATGTACCGCGCAAATAGAAAGGGGGGGAAGCAAGTTCATGTGGAATTTTCCTCTGTTTCCTGACGCCGCCTCGTCCATGGCGGATCAGGTTGACGCGTTGTACTTTTTCCTGATCGCGGTGTCGTTGTTTTTCACGGTGATCATCTTTGGCGGATGCGCCTATTTCGCGATTGCGTATCAACGCCGCGATGAAGCTTTCGTGCCCGCAGCCCAGAAGGACAGCATGGTTCTCGAGGTGGTTTGGAGCGTGATTCCGTTCCTGATCACCCTCGTTATGTTCGCCTGGGGGGCGGTAATTTTCTTTCGCGAATACCATCCACCGGAGGGCGCCATGGAAATGTATGCCGTCGGCAAGCAGTGGATGTGGAAGACCCAACACCCCGAAGGTCATCGCGAGATCAACGAACTGCACGTGCCGGTGGGCCGTGACATCAAAATGACGATGACCACCGAAGACGTGATCCATTCCTTTTTCATTCCGGCCTTCCGCGTCAAGAAGGACGTGGTCCCCGGCAAGTACAGCACGATGTGGTTTAAGCCCACTAAGGTTGGCAAGTTTCATCTGTTCTGTGCCGAGTATTGCGGCAATCAGCATTCCGGAATGGTGGGTTCGGTCCACGTCATGGAGCCGGCGGATTATGAAGCCTGGCTTGCCGGCGTCAATCGAGGCGAAACGATGGCTCAGGCCGGCGAGCGCATGTTCAGCCGCCTTGGCTGCGCTTCCTGCCACAAGGAAGACAACGGCGGACGCTGCCCCACGCTCAAGGATATTTTCAACAAGCCTGTGCAGCTGCAAACCGGCCTGCGCGTGATGGTGGACGAGTCTTACTTGCGTGAGTCGATCCTCAAGCCCCAGGCCAAGATCGTGGCCGGCTACCAGAACCAGGAGATGCCTACCTTCCAAGGGCAGGTGTCCGAAGATGGTTTGCTACAGCTGATCGCTTATGTCAAGACCTTGACCAAGCCGGACGCCGTCGCGGTTGCCGCAGCCCCGGCGCCAACCGCTGCTACAAAGAAGGGAGGCAAGAAGTAAATCATGAGCGCTACCGCGTTACCCCCGATTCAAACTCTTCCGCCGTCCGCGCCTGAGGTGGAGAAAAACTACCTCAATGCCACCACGGGACTGGCCAGTTGGCTCTTCACCGTTGATCACAAGCGCATCTGCATACTCTATCTGATTTCAATCAGCATCTTTTTCGCCATCGGCGGCTTTTACGCGATGATGGTGCGCCTCGAACTCCTCACCCCGCAGGGTGACTTGATGACGGCCGAGAACTACAATCGCGCCTTCACCATGCATGGGATCGCGATGGTGTTCTTCTTTCTGATTCCCTCCATCCCGGCCACGCTGGGCAACTTCCTGGTGCCGATCATGTGCGGCGCGCGAGACCTGGCGTTTCCCAAGATCAACCTGCTCAGTTGGTACTGCTTCGTCGTTGGCGCGGTCTTTGCCCTCTACACCGCCTTTGCCGGCGGTGTCGATACCGGCTGGACTTTCTACACCCCGTACTCGAGCACTTATTCAAACGGCGCCGTGCTGACGGCTATTCTCGGCGCTTTCTTCGCCGGCTTCTCGTCCATTCTGACCGGCCTCAATTTCATTGTCACGATCCACAAGATGCGCGCGCCCGGCCTGACTTGGTTCCGGATGCCGCTCTTCCTGTGGGCGATGTACGCCACCAGTATCATTCAGATTCTCGGCACGCCGGTCATCGCCATCACGCTCATCCTGGTTGGGCTGGAGCGCGGTTTGGGCTTCGGGTTCTTCGACCCCAAACTGGGTGGCGACCCCATCCTGATGCAGCACCTGTTCTGGTTCTACTCGCATCCGGCCGTCTACGTCATGATTCTGCCGCCGATGGGCGTGATGTCCGAGCTCACCGCTGCCTTCTGCCGCCGCCGCATTTACGGCTATCACTTCGTCGCGCTCTCATCGGTCGCCATCGCCGTGATTAGCTTCATCGTCTGGGGCCACCACCTGTTCACCTCCGGGCAGTCCGTCTACGCCGGCATGGTCTTCTCGGTCCTCACGTTCCTCGTCGGGATTCCGTCAGCCATCAAGGTGTTCAACTGGATGGCCACCATGCACAAGGCCTCGATCTCGTTCGAAGCGCCGATGATGTACGCTTTCGGGTTCATCGGGCTATTCACCATCGGCGGCGTGACGGGTCTGTTCCTGGCCACGCTGGGCCTCGATATTCACATGCACGACACCTACTTTGTCGTGGCGCACTTCCACTACATCATGGTGGGATCGGCGATCTTCGCCTACATGGGCGGACTGCACTACTGGTGGCCTAAGATCACCGGTAAGATGTATAACGAATGGTTGGCTCGCATTGCCGCTGTGCTCACTTTTATCGGCTTCAATACCACGTTTTTCCCGCAGTTCATTGTCGGCTATCTCGGCATGCCGCGCCGCTACCACGCCTATCCCCCTGAATTCCAGGTCTTCAACGTGATGTCCTCGTTGGGCGCGTCCATTCTGGCGGTCGGCTACCTGCTGCCGGCTTGCTACCTGGGCTGGTCTTTGTTCAAAGGAAAGCCGGCGGGGATCAATCCGTGGGGAGCCAAGGGGCTTGAGTGGGAGATCGCCTCACCGCCGATTACGGAAAACTTCTTGAAGGTTCCTCGCGTGACCGAGGAACCCTATAACTATGCACCCGGAGCGGGGCACTAACCTTTAGGTAACCAATGTCAACGCACGCACCGACCCCTGCCTCGCACGGCGCCGACGATCATGGCCATCACGCGCAGCCGTCCGGCTTCGCCCATCAGTTTGAAGACATCGGCCAGCAGCTTGATTCCACCACCCTCGGCATGTGGGTGTTCCTGGCGCAGGAAATCATGTTCTTCGGCGGATTGTTCTGCGGTTACTCGATCTATCGCAGCATGATGCCGGCCGGCTTTGAATCGGCCAGCAATCACCTCAACGTTTACTGGGGCGCGGCCAACACGATCGTGCTGATTCTCAGCTCCCTCACCATGGCTTTGGCCGTACGCTCGGCGATGCTGGGCAACAACCCGGCCATCGTGCGCTGGCTCATCGGCACGCTGATCCTGGGCTGCACATTCCTGGGCGTCAAGGTGATCGAGTACAGCGACAAGTTTGAGCATCATCTGGTGCCCGGTTACAACTTTGCGTGGCCTGATGCAGCAACCGCCGGTGGCGCGCAGATGTTCTATGTCTTTTACTTCACCATGACCGGCATGCACGCATTGCACATGGTAATCGGGGCTGGCTTGCTGCTGTTCTTCATTTACAAGGCCCACAAGGGAACCTACCATCCGCAATATTTCGGGCCGATCGAAAACATGGGCCTGTACTGGCACTTTGTCGATATCGTTTGGATCTTCCTCTTCCCGCTCCTCTACCTGCTTGGTTTCAATCTGCCCGCCGGCGGGCGGGGACACTAGCAAGAAATACGCGCCATGTCACAACATCAACAACATCACGTACCTCCTATCAGCCACTACATTGGCGTCTTCCTGGCGCTGATGGTGCTGACGCTGGTGACGGTCGGGGCCGCCAAACTGGATCTCGGGCTCCTCAACACACCGATCGCGCTGGCCATCGCCGCGACCAAGGCTTTCCTGGTGATGTACATCTTTATGGAACTCCGCAGCGCCTCGCCACTAACGAGGCTGTCTGCCCTGTCCGGCGTCGTGTTCCTGGCGATCATGCTGATCATGATCGGGCAAGACTACGCCGCACGCTCCTACATGCCTCCTCCGGCCAACTGGGGCAAGACGCTTTCGATAATCGAACACGGCAGCCCGCTGGCAGCGCCCCCTGCGCCGTTGCCCGCCCACGCCGCGCCCTCCCACTAAGGTGGCCTCCGGCCCCTTCGCTATTGTCACGCCGAAGACCACCAAAGATCCGGTTTGCGGGATGAATGTCGATCCGGCTCGCGCGGCCGGGTCTTTCGCGTTCGAGACTGTCACCTACCATTTCTGCAGCACGCATTGCCTGGCCCAGTTCCAGGCCGATCCGCGCAAATATCTGCAGCCACAAGCGGCGCCCGAGGCGATGCCCGCCGGCCAGTACACCTGCCCCATGCACCCGGAAGTGCTGCAGGATGGTTTCGGTACCTGCCCCCAATGCGGCATGGCTCTGGAGCCGGTGCAGGTTTCGCTGGCTGAGCAGGGCAACCCGGAACTCGACGACATGTCGCGCCGCTTCTGGATCAGCCTCGTCTTCTCGATCCCGGTCTTTGTCCTTGGCATGCTGCACCTTCAGCCGCTGGTTCAGTTGGCGCTCTCCTTGCCCGTGGTCCTCTGGTGCGGCTGGCCGCTACTGGAGCGTGGATGGCAGTCGATCCGCTCAGGCAATCTCAACATGTTCACACTGATTGCCATCGGCGTCATCGCGGCCTTCCTCTTCAGCGTTGCCTCCACCCTCGCCCCGCAGTTGTTTCCGCACGAGTTGCACGGGGGCGTCTACTTTGAAGCGGCCGCTGTGATCGTCTCGCTGGTGCTGCTTGGCCAAGTGCTCGAACTGCGGGCTCGCGCGCAGACCTCTAGCGCTCTTCGCGCGCTGCTCCAACTGGCGCCCCGCACGGCCCGCCGCGTGGAAGCTGGCGGCGGCGCAGACCGCGACGTGCCGCTCGAGCAAATCGTCAAAGGCGATCGGCTGCGCGTCCGTCCGGGCGAGCGAGTTCCAGTCGACGGCATGGTGGAGGACGGTTCCACCAGCATTGATGAGTCCATGGTGACCGGCGAACCGATGCCCGTCGAGAAGGCTGCCGGCGCCCGCGTCACCGGCGGCACGCTCAACGGCCAGGGTTCTTTCGTGATGCGCGCCGAACGCGTGGGCCGCGAAACGCTGCTCGCCCAAATCGTCAAAATGGTGGGCGAGGCCCAGCGCACGCGTGCTCCGATCCAGCGGCTGGCCGATCGCGTGGCGGCCTGGTTCGTCCCCGCCGTGGTCCTGGTTGCGATCGTCACTTTCGCCATCTGGTATTTCGCCGGCCCCGAGCCGCGTCTGGCCTACGCCATCGTCAACTCGATCGCCGTGCTTGTTATTGCCTGCCCCTGCGCGCTCGGACTCGCCACGCCTATGTCGATCATGGTCGGCACCGGCCGGGGAGCCCAGGCCGGCGTGCTGGTGAAGAATGCCGAGGCGCTCGAGACCTTGGCTCGCGTCGACACCCTGGCCATCGACAAAACCGGTACGCTCACCGAGGGCCGTCCGCGAGTCGCCTCGTTTGAACCCGCCACTGACGATCTGGTCCGCATCGCCGCCAGTCTGGAACAGTCCAGCGAACACCCGCTCGCCGCCGCCGTGCTCGCCTTCGCCCGTGAACGCCACCTCGCGCCCGCCCCCGTGCAGCGCTTCGGCTATCTGCCGGGGAAAGGTGTAATTGGCGTCGTCGAAGGCCGCGCCGCCGCGCTCGGGAACGCCGCGCTACTGGAACAACTCAGTCTCCCCGTCCCCGCGCAGGCTGGCACTTATCTTGCGGTTGATGGCCAAGTCGCCGCCATCATTCAATTTGCCGATCCCATCAAGCCCACCGCCCGGGCCACCATCGCCAGCCTCAAAGAACTCGGGATCACCCCCATCCTGATCACCGGAGACCGGCGTGAAGCCGCCGAAGAGGCCGCGCGCGCCACCGGGATCGACGTCGTGCATGCCGCGGTCCTGCCGGCCGGCAAGCTCGCCATCGTGGAAGCCTTGATCGGGGCAGGGAAGACCGTGGCGATGGCCGGAGACGGTGTTAACGACGCACCAGCCCTGGCGCGCGCTCACGTAGGCATCGCGATGGGAAACGGCACCGATGTCGCCATCCACTCATCCGGTATCACGCTGGTGAAGGGAGACCTCGCCGCCTTGCTCCGCGCCCGGCTCCTCAGTCAAGCCGTGGTGCGTAACATCAAACAGAATCTGTTCTTCGCCTTTGTCTATAACCTGCTCGGGGTGCCCGTGGCGGCGGGGCTGCTGTACCCGTTCTTCGGCATCCTGCTGAGCCCCATGCTGGCTTCGGCGGCGATGACGTTCTCGTCTGTTTCGGTGATCTCGAACGCCCTACGCCTTCGCCACCTGAAGCTTGCTCCGGAAGTAAGCCAGCGTGTCCCGTAGGCCGTCTTCCAGACCAACCTTTGGCTCCCAACCCAGCACGCGCTTGGCTTTGGAGATATCCGGGCGTCGCCGCTTGGGATCGTCCTCCGGCAGCGGCTTGAATACGATTGGCGCGGTAATGCCGGCCGCCGTCTTGATGTGCTCGGCAAACTCCAGAATCGTCATCTCGAGCGGGTTGCCCAGATTAACCGGATAGCGCTCCTCGGAGCGCGACAGCCGAATCAGCCCGTCCACCATGTCGTCCACGTAACAGAAGCTCCGCGTTTGCGAGCCTGTGCCGAACACCGTCATCGGCTCGCCACGCAGGGCTTGGTCCATAAAGGCCGGCACTACGCGCCCATCATCCAATTGCATGCGCGGACCATAGGTGTTGAAGATGCGCGCGATGTTGGTTCGCACTCCAAACTTACGATGGTAGGCCATCGTCATCGCCTCGGCAAAGCGCTTGCTCTCGTCGTAGCATGACCGCGGGCCCACTGAATTGACATTGCCCCAATACGTTTCTACTTGCGGATGCTCCAGCGGATCGCCGTAGCATTCCGACGTGCTGGTGACCAGGTAGCGCGCCCCATGGCGGCGGGCGATCTCCAGTAGATTCTTCGATCCTACCGAGCCCACTTCCAGAGTCTCGATCGGATGCTCCATATAGTCTTTAGGGCTGGCCGGCGAGGCGAGGTTCATCACTGAGTCCACGGGGCCGTCCACGTCGAACGTCTCAGTAACATCGTGCTCCAGCAGGCGAAAGCCGCGGGCCTTGGTCAGGTGCTCAATGTTGTCTTTCGACCCGGTCATGAAATTGTCGACCGCGATGACGTCGTGACCTTCTGAAATAAGTCGATCGCAAAGGTGGGAACCAATGAATCCTGCTGCGCCAGCTACGAGTATTTTCACCTCTTTTGATTCTATCGTGCTACAGTCCTACTGATGCATGCACCGGCCTGGTGGGAATCCACGCTGATGGTAGCCGTTCTGGTCCTGTCGGGGGCCTTGTTCTGGCGGCGCTTCGGCCGCGTGGTCGCCGTAATTCGCGGCGCGCGCCCGGACGCCGATTTTTCCCTCGCTCCGCTGGCTCCCCGGATCACTGAATTCGTGATTGACGTGCTCCTGCAGGTCAAGGTCATCCGGGAGCGTCCGCTGCCGGGGTTGGCCCACGCTTTCGTTTTCTGGGGCTTCGGCGCGTTCGCGCTGGTGACGCTCAATCATCTGGCCGAGGGCCTGGGTTTGGGGTTCGTCAACCGCGCGGGCTGGTTCGGCCGCGCCTACTTCACCCTGGCCGCCTGCTTCGCTGTAACGGTGGCCGTGTCGATCTCGGGCCTGGCCATCCGCCGTTTTCTGGTTCGCCCCAAATGGCTGGGCGAAAAAGTCTCCACCGAATCGGGTTACATCGCGCTCCTGATTCTCACGTTGATGCTGACGTATCTGGCGGACTACTTGTGGCACACCGGTCACGCCGTCTGGTGGCTGCACACGCTGGCTCTGGCGATCTTCCTGCCGCTGGTGCCCCACACCAAGCATCTCCATCTGATCCTGAGTCCGGCGGCAGTCTTTCTGTCTCGCGGCAGCTTCAGCCGCATCCCGCCGCTGGTGGGAGACGAGGACTTCGGCCTCACCGCCGGCAAGGATGTTACGCAGCTAGCGGCCCTACAGGCATTCTCCTGCGTCGAATGCGGCCGCTGCACGGAGCACTGCCCGGCCAACTTGACGGGCAAGCTTCTCAACCCCAAAGAGATCGTCCTCGGCGTGCGCAACTATCTCAACGAGTTTGGCCCGGCGTCGGAGGAGCCGCTCCTGGGCAAGTATCTGGCGCAGGAGGCGGCCTTCCAGTGCACCACCTGCGGCGCCTGCGAGTATCAATGCCCGCTCGGGATCGAACATCTTCCGCTCATCGTAGGGCTCCGCCGCGGAGCCGTCAACACCGGGCAGTGGGAAGACGACTACGGCAACAAGCTCTTCCTGAATCTGGAACGCTACGGCAATCCGCTGGGCATCGCCTCCAGCGAGCGCGACAAGTTCATCCAGAAGGCTGGCCTGCCCGTCTACGACGGCACGCAGGAATATTGCTTGTGGCTCGGCTGCATGGGCGCCTATGATCCCAAGGGTCGCGAGATTGTCGAGTCGCTGGTGCGCGTTATGCGGCACTCGGGTGTGACCTTCGGCGTGCTCAAGAAAGAAAAGTGCACTGGGGATAGCGCGCGCAGGCTTGGCAATGACCTCGCGTTCTCGCAGCTTGCCGAACAGAATCTCCAGACCATCTCGACGGCCGGCGTCAAGAAGATGGTCTCCATCTGCCCCCACTGCGTACGCACGATTTCCGAGGATTGGCGCGAATACGGCCAGGCCCCTCCCATCGAACATCACAGCGAGTTGCTGGCCCGCCTGGAGAGCACCCTGCCGGCGGCGTCGGCGCCCTCCAAGCAGAAAGTCGTCTATCACGATCCCTGCTACCTCGGCCGCTATCGAGGGATCTACGACGAACCCCGCCAAGTGGCCGCGTTAGCGGGCGAGGTCGTCGATCCGCCACGCGCTCGCGAGCGCTCGTTCTGTTGCGGCGCCGGCGGTGGACTGGCATTCCTGGGCGAAGAACATGGAGAGCGGGTGAGCGTCACGCGCGCCAGAGAATTGGTTGAGACCGGGGCTTCCGTAGTGGCCGCCGCCTGCCCATTTTGCAACACCATGTTCCGTGATGCGCTCAACGGATTGTCGTCTTCGCCACCTCAGTTACTCGACATCGCGCAGATCGCCGCCGCCCGTCTTCCGCGGGTGTGCGACATAAAAGTGGAAGTCAAGCCGCCCGGCGCCCATCCCAGTAGTCCTCGAATTGGCCATTGAGGTAGCAGCATCGTAGCGCGAGGA
>JAYTKJ010000203.1:0-25510 GCA_043730365.1 Acidobacteriota bacterium
AGTTCAGCGCGCGACGGAGTGATGGTTTTGCGGAACTCATCGGTGTCAAGTTTGATGACGTCCACGCGAGCCTTCTCATTGCGCTTGAGGTACTCTTCGGTGACTTCCTTGGGCGAAACCACGATGCCGTCAAACGCCACGCGCTGCAACTTTTCCAGCATCAGGTTTTGCCGCACGCGGGCTTCAAACTGGGGAATGTTGGTGTTCATGCGTTGCAGATAGGCGCTGTAGGCGTCCTTGCCGGCAAACTCACCGTTCTGCCAAAGCATGGGCATGAGCATTTTGATGCCGCTGGCCACTTCGGTATCAGAGACAGCCAAGCCCATCTTCCGAGCCTGGCAGGAGGTAGCCATTTCGCCCACCATCTGGTTGACCATCTGCGGTACGGCCAGTTCGGCCACCTCGGGCGACATCTCGCGGTTGCGAATCTGGATCTGAACCAGTTGCGCCACCTGCTGCGAAGTGACCTTTTCGCCGCAGACGGTAGCCACTGTTTGCTGGTCGGCCCCGCTCATCGACTGGCTCCCGAACCCGGGGATCAAGGTGACTATCATCGAGAGGGCCACCAGCGACAGCAATACGATGAGCAGATACCGCATCGAGGTGTCGCGGGAACGGAACAGATCAAGCATGACTTCTCCTGCTCAAGAATGGCATTTAAGGATCGATTTAACGCGGGGAGCCGCTGGGGCGTAAGGCCGCCACATGAAGCGCACGCGTCCGCTTATTATAGCGCGTCCCCGTCAGGCGTGATGTGAGTTGGCGACGAGATTGCGGCGGACTGCAAACTTCACCAGCCCCGCCACGTCGTGGATATCGAGTTTGCGCATCAGACTGGCGCGGTAAGTATCCACAGTCTTGGGGCTCAACTCCAGCCGCGCGGCGATTTCTTTGGCGCGCACCCCGTCCACCAGCATCGTGAAAACCTGGTATTCGCGACTGGAGAGATGGCCGATCGGGTCATCGGAGGATTCATGGCCGGGCTGCACAAAGAGCCAGTTGGCGCCCACCTGCGGGGCAAGGTAGACGCCGCCCATGCGCGCCTGATCCAGTGCGTCAAAGAAATTCCGGGCTGAACCTGACCGCAGCGCGAACCCCTTGGCGCCAGCTCGTAGCGATTCCAGCACGGTCTTACGGTCAAAGCGGTTGGCCAGGATGACGAAACGCGTCGGCAGGGCAGCGTCCAGGCACTGGGCGATCAGCTCATGCGCATGGAGACGGGGCAAATCCATATTGACCAGGGCCAGTTCCGGCCGGTGAAGGCGGGCCAACGCCAGCGCCTCTTCGCCGTCGGACGCCAGAGCTACTGGCTTATAGCGCCCACTGGCGGCACAGAACGCCGCCAAAGACTCGCGCGTCAACTCCTCCGGCTCAGCAATCAGGATGGCAGCGGCCGCCGCCATCGCGCAGGAAACGGCAGCACTGCCGGGGAAGGATTGATCTGGCATGTTGGCGGGCCGAGGCTGTGGGCTCCTCTAAGTAAGAGTGTCGGCAGGGGGGCGGTTGTCGCTGGCGAATTTCGACTTTTCCGCGCGGCCCTCAATCCCTCCCCTGCCGTCCGGATTGCTCAGGAGAAGCTACGAATGGCGGCGGCTTCGTCGTCAAAGGTCTCAAACACGGTGTACAGCTTGGTGATTTGCAACAAGTCCTGCACCCGCTTACCCAGATTCAGCAGCTTCAGCGCGCCCCCGGAGTTGGTGATCGTGGTGTAGCCGGACACCAGTTCTCCGATGCCGGAGCTATCGATGTAGGAAATATCGCCCATGTTGATCAGGACCTTCTTGGAGCCGGCCGCCGCCAATTCCTTGATCTTCTCGCGAAACGTCGTCGAGCCTTCGCCGAGCGTGATGCGCCCGCTGGCATCGAGAACCGTCACATCCCCAACCTGCCGCGTTGTCAGTTTTGCACTCACTTGAGATAGCCTCCTAAACTAAAGATCCAAATGGACCCGTGGGTCCCGATTATTCCACAATTCCCTGGCGTCCGGTGCACTCAGCTTCCCGCCTTGGGCAAATACTTGACCATCCTCACCCGGGTTCCCTCCGGCTGAAGCTTGGTATGGTTCAGCTCGTCCATGTAAGCGCGGATCATCAGGAGTCCGCGGCCCGAGTGGCGCATCAGGTTGTCACCCTCGAGCGGATCAGGAACGTCGTCCGGATCGAAACCCTTTCCCTGATCCTCAATCTCCAGGATCAACCCGCGCGGGGCCGTCCACACCCGGAGGTGCACCTTCTTCTTGGCGCTGTACCGGTTACCATGGGCCACCGCGTTTACCAGCGACTCCCGGACGGCGATTCCAATGTCCTGCTGGGTGTCGGCGTCAAACCCCAACTTGCCGGCGGCCTCGACGGCCACGGCTTCCCCCCTGTCGACCGATGCCAAGGTGGAATCGAGCCATAGGTCTGCGTGCAGGCTATCGCCGCTCTCGGTTTCCGGCATATCACCGCCGCGTCCCTACCGCGCCGCCGCAACCGGTCCAGTGCGATTCAGGTCGAAGAGTCACCTTAATATGTTCGGTCGGGGAAAGTCAAGAAGAGTGTGGGGAAAACGGCGCGGGCGGGATGGAATAGGGGAGCCGCTTGGGCCACGGCCCCCTGTCCGATTGCTTGCCGCCGCTAGGCGCGAGACGGCGAGACCGAGAAGTATTCCAGGAAATTTTTCTTCTTCGCACCCAGCTTCGGCGGGGTTTGATCCATGATCGAGTAGCAGAGTTGGGTGAACTGCCTGCCCAATTCGCTGGAGGCCTCCACTTCACGTCCCGTGGTCAAGGCGTTATGGACACCCCGGTAGTCGTTGGGGAATTCCTGGTAGACCTGAACCCCAAGCAGACTCTGTATCTGGTCCGTACTGATGATCGGGCGCTTTTGGGACCGGTTCATCAACACGACAGCTTTGTCGCTCATGTCCATTGTTTGCAGCAGGGCCAGCTTTTGCCGCGCCAGATGCAGCGAGGGGATTTCGGGCGTGCAGACGATGAAGATCTTCTTGGCATCCTGCATCACTTCAATGGAGAACTTTTCCATATTGCCGCTCAGGTCAATGCAGATGGTATTGTAAAACCGCCTCGCAAAAGAGATGAGTTGGCGAATCTGCATAGGCTCAACCCGCGTTTGCGGATCCAGCCGTCCGGCCGGCAGCACGTCCAGCTTGCCGATCGAGGCCACCAGTTGCGGCCATAGATGCTCGTCGAGCTTGCCCGCGTTTTCGGCTGCGTCGTAGATCGTGTAGACGTTATCCAGCTTAAGCATGAACCCGACCATGCCGGAGTTCAGGTCCAGATCCATCATCAGCACGTGGTTGTCAGGCAGCCGCGACATGGCGACGGCCGTATTAAGGGCAATCGTGCTGGTTCCGGCACCCGCCTTGGACGGCAGGAAGCAGAATACGTTGTCTGAAAACTCGATCTTGGCCGGCTTTTTGTCGAGTTGCTCAGACAACCGCCCAATGGTGGCCAGGTAGGCCTGTCCATCAAACGGGTATGGCAGAAACTCGCGCACACCGATGTGCATCAAGCTCAGCAAGACCTGAGGATCGCAGACCCGGTCAATGGCTACCACTTGGCAGCCGGGCAAAGTTTCCTCGATGCCCTTAAGCATCTCCTTGGCTTTGTCCAGATCTTCGATACTGAGAAACACGATCTGGGGGGCATTGGCGCGCAGGAAACGCTCCAGGTCATGGCCCGTCAGATAGCGGTCAGTCGATTTCATCAAACCAACACGGCCAGCGCTTCGGATCATATCCGCTAGGCGCGAACTCATGTCTACGTCGGGAGAAACAATTATGGCTCGCAGCATTTCTGCTCCAGGCTCAACATTAATGGGTTTGATCGAGACGGGCAATTGAGAGGTTGTACTAGATGCTGGCCTTAAAGGCACTAGGTGTGAGGCGGAAGCCTTAGGCCGGTCTAGAGGCTTTGCCCTATGCAGTAAGATGCGAGTATGGCCAAGCCAACCGAACGCAAACCGTCAGGACTGATCGAGGTCCAATGTCCGTGTTGTGAGGCCATGCTGCGCATCGACCCTGTGACCCGAGCCGTGATCACCCACCAGATGAAGGAGAAGCCGGCGCCTGTGGAGGACCTGTCGGCCGCCGTCCGGCGGATCAAGGAAGAAGAGGCCGGGCGCGGCGACAAATTCCAGAAGCACGTGGAGGATCAGCGCAACCACCAGGCCGTGCTCAATCAGAAGTTCGACGCGTTGTTCAAGCAGGTCAAGGAAGATCCGGACTCGCTCCAGCCTCGGCCCAAGGATATGGACTGGGACTAGCGCGGCCGCGCTCTACCAGCGGTAGCGGACCGAGTAGTTGACCGTGCGTTCCAGGTTGGGCTCCACGCGCACCCGGAACTCAACCGTCCGCGCGTCGGTCTTGCGGAACGGCATGGAATTGGCAAACAGCTCCCAGGTGGACCATCGGTAAAGCCGCTCCAGGACGATCACCTCGACGGGGTTGGTCTTGCGGTTCCGCACCCTGATCTCGAAGACTTCCTCGGCCTGGGCGCGCGAGTGGTCTACGGCGAACGACACGCGGCGCCGCTCGCCCACCAGATCGAAAGCTGACCCCGTGAACACTCGCACCGTCTCATTGCGCGGGGTATGGCGGATGGTGTCTTCGCCTACAAACTCCGGTCGCCGGTCTGAATCCTGCCGATAGAAACGTAGGCGCCCGGCAGGCAGCGGCATCCCCAATCCGGCCGCCTGATTGTTCTCAAATTCCCGCATGATCCAGACGCGCGGGTTTGACTCCGCCCCAAGAGACGGCTCCTGACGAAGCATTTCGGCGGGGTATTGGCGCAGGCGCTGGAGGTCCAGCTTGGCGCCTTCATACACGTAAACCACGCGCGCGGGTACGCAGGAGACGCGGAGAAACTCGATCTGCTTGCTCTCGCCGTCGGCCAGCGCAATGTCCTGGCTGACCGAGTAAGAGATGATAGTCGTCGAAACTCTTTTCGCCGATAGCTGGCGGAGGCGCGGCGATCCCGCCCGGCACACCGCCTACGATGCCGCCGATAGCGCCCCCATACATCTGCGGCGCGAGCTTGTTGACCTCACCGGCCATCAGCTTGAGCCTCGTCTTGGGGAAGGCCTTGCCGCTGTGATTGTGTACGGTCACCCAGCCGGTGACATCGATCGTCGCACCGGTTTCCGGGGCCACGAAATTGTAGTCGGCCTCCCAGTTCAAGCCGCCGGTCACGTAACTCAACTCGGCTTCGAGCGATGCGGCGGCGGGGCTCGCCACGGTCCACTCCAGCACCGGCCGCACGCGCGCACCCTCCGGTAACGGCGGAAAGAGCGGCGCGCCGGGGAGCTCAAACAGGAGTTTGCCCTGCCACTCGACAATCGGCTGCATAGGCGCGATTCCGGCGCGAATGATCCGGCCCGGCGCAATCCGGGATTGTCCGCCTTCCCGCACCAGAAAATCAATCTGCCGGCCCTCGTAGTTCTTCAGTTGTGAAGCCAGCGAGACCGGTAGCGACTGGTAGCTTTGCTCGCGAATGGCAATAGCCGTGCGCCCTGCCCGGTCTCGCAGGATGACACTGCCGGGCTCCAGCATCACCGTCGCCTCGTCATAACGGATGCGGTTGTCTCCCGGTTGCAAGTTGAGGCGGACGATATCGCGCACCACGGCGAAGTTCTGGTTGTAGACGGTGAGCGCGCTTTGGCCCCAAGCCAGTCCGGTCAGCCACATCGGCAGGAGCATCCAGCGCATATGACGGGATAGACACCGGCGCGCGCGGCGAAGTTCCCGGCCATTTAAGCCTTGACATTCTGCATATGTAGTGATTCTATGTATGTAGATAAACAAGGTATGGAAATCAAGAAGTCCGATTTGTTGCAGGGTACGCTAGACCTGCTCATTCTGAAGACGCTGGCGCCTGGCGCGCTACACGGTTATGCGATCGCCCAGCGCATTCTGCTTTCCTCGCGCGAGACGCTGGACGTGCAGCAGGGCTCGCTCTACCCGGCTCTACATCGGCTGGAGCGCAAAGGCTTGGTGGACTCCGAGTGGAAGGAGTCCGACAACGGCCGCATGGCGAAGTTCTACACACTGACGCGCGCCGGACGCAAGCAGTTGACCGACGAGCTGGAGCAATGGCAGCGAATTGCCCGGTCCATCAACTGGGTACTCGAGTCGTAGGCAAATAGGAGGACTCCAACAATGCAATGGCCCTGGCGGAAAGCGGAAACCGATCTTGATCGCGAAATGCGCTATCACCTGGACACGCTGGCCGACGCTTTCGAGAAGCAAGGCATGCCCCGTGCGGAAGCGCTGCGCCGGGCGCGCGTCGAGTTCGGCGGCGTCGAGCAGGTGAAGGAGCAGTGCCGCGACGAGAGCCGGTGGCGCGTATTTGCGGAGGTAGGGCAGGACGCCGGGTTCGGGATCCGCATGATGCGCAAGACACCGGTGGTTACGGCGGCGGCGATCCTTTCGCTGGCGCTCGGCATCGGGGCGACGACGGCCATTCTGGCGTTGGTTGACGCAGTTCTCTGGCGTACCCTTGAGGTGCCGCAGGCCCAGCAACTCACCGAGATTTTCTGGCAAGCCAAAGAGGGGCGAACAACGGAGCTTTACCGCGGCGCCTCCGGCAGTATGTTCCCGGACGGCCCGGTTCGCGTCGCTGATTTTTTCAGCCGCGTCGCCTTCGAATCGATGAGCAAACAGGCCGCCGGCCGAGCCCAGCTTGCCGCCCACCTTTACCCCAGCGAAGTGAGCACCAGCTACGCAGGTTCAACGGCCGTGGCAAAGCTTCGGGCTGTGTCGGGCAGTTTCTTCCCCCTGCTCGGCATACGGCCTCACGCCGGGAGGGCCCTCACGCCGGCGGATGATGATGCCGCGGCCCCTATGACCGTAGTGGTCTCTCATCAATACTGGCAATCGGCCCTGCGCGGCGATGCTCAGGCTATCGGGCGCGGCTTGCGGATCAACAACCGGTCTTACTCGATTGCCGGCGTGCTCCCTGCCACTTTCGGCGGGATTGAAGTGGGGGACACCGTTGACCTCTACACCTCGATTCCTCATGCGCCGGACATGCTCAACCCCGAATCCTGGTTGCGGGCGGAGAGCGGAGACCCGAAGACCTGGTGCTTCCAGTTGTTGGCGCGCCGCGCCCCGGGCGTGTCAAATGAAGCGCTCAAGCCTCTGCTCGACGCGGCGTTCCGCTCCTCCTGGGTTGCCCAGCCCGAAGACCCGGAAGCGGCGCTGGTGATCCGTCTGCAAGCGGCCGGCGGCGGGCTCGGCGGCCTGAGGCGGGAATTCGGCAATCCGCTCTCGGTGCTATTCACGCTGGTGGCGTTGGTGCTGCTGATCGCGTGCGCCAACATCGCCAATCTGTTGCTGGCCCGTGCGGACTGGCGGCGCAAGGAGGTGGCTCTGCGCGTCTCGCTGGGGTGTAGCCGAAGCCGGCTCATGCGGCAGTTTTTCACCGAAAGCGCTCTGCTCGCGGCTGCCGGCGGGCTACTGAGCATCGCTGTTGCCTATGCCACAGCGAACTTTGCCGTCACGCTGATGCCTAACCCCGTGCGGCTAGGATTCTCGCTCGACGCCCGCGCCTTCCTCGCCACGCTGGCCATCACGGTCGTAACCGCGCTCGTCTTCGGGCTCTATCCGGCTTGGCGAACGGCCCGCGTGGACGCCTCGCCCGCGCTCAAAGAGGGCTCAGGCAGCGTGGGCGGCGCCAGCCACTCGTGGGTGACTCCCGGCAAGCTGCTGGTGCTCGGACAAGTGGCGCTCGCGGTGCTCCTGGTAGCTGCCGCTGCCGCCTTCACCTCCCACCTGCGCAAAATCATCACCAGCGAAACCGGGTTTGAACGAAGCGGACTGTTGATGTTCGACCTGCGCCCGGGGCAATCCGGTTACCAAGGCCCGCGACTCCAGCAATTCTACGTAGACCTCGAGCGCCGTTTGCGCGACCTGCCAGCTGTGGAGTCGATTGGCATCGCGCGTATCCGTCCCATGATGGGAGGCGGGTATTGGAACCCCGTCAAGCTGCCGGGCAGACCCAAGGAAATCCCCTCGGCGGTGAACTTTGTGACGGAGGGCTATCTGCGGGCGCTCGGCGTGAAAATTGTGGCTGGGCGGGGCCTCACCGCTCAGGACCTGCCCGCCGCGCGCGTTGCAGTTGTGAGTGAGGACCTCGCCAAGGAAATCGGCCCCTCTCCGCTTGGTCGTACCTTTTCCCTGGGCGAGAGCAAAGAATCGATCGTAATAGTGGGCGTTGCGGCCTGGGCGCGTTATGACCGGCTCACCCATCAGCCCAACATTGTCTACGTGCCGAACCCGCGGAAGGAGGATTCGTTCACCGTGCTGCTCCGTGCCCGCATCCCCCCGATGCAGGCGCTGGATTCGGTGCGTCGCGCGGTGACCGAGCTTGACCGTGACCTCCCGATGGTAGAAGTAGCCACCATGGAAGAGCAGATTGCGAACACACTGCGCCGTGAACGGCTCTTTGCCTGGTTGTGCGGTAGCTTCGGGGTGCTCGCGCTGCTGCTGTGCATGATCGGCCTTTACGGCGTGATGTCTTATGCGATGGCGCGGCGCGGCCAGGAGATGGGCATCCGCATGGCGCTGGGCGCTTCGCGCGCCGACATATTCCGGCACGTGCTGGGCGAAGGGATGGGCGTAGCGCTATTCGGGCTGCTGATCGGCGCGCCGGCAACCTACTTTGCGGCACACAGATTCGTCAATCACAAAGACCTGGGGATGGAACCGCTGGACCCGGCCATGCTCACCTGGTCAATCGCCGCGCTCGTCCTATGCGCGGTGCTGGCCGTGCTGGCGCCCGCGCTACGGGCGGCGTCGGCAGACCCGGTCAAGGCGCTACGGCAGGGATGAGCATCCGATCTGATTGGTGATCAGCTCTTTTTGAAACGAATCGGCCCCGAACTTCACTTTCGGGTATGAACGATCCCGTCGACCCGGCCTTCTCCCGGCGGCTGCTCGAAGACGACTACTTTCAGCATCTATTGAAAAAGCAGCTCGATCTTCAGTTCAAGGAAGCGCTACAACCGGCCGTAGAGAAAGCTACCAGCAATTACTGGGGCACGCGTTGGAAGCTGGCCGTCACCGTCCTTGGCACGGTGCTCGGCTTCTCGAGCTTGTTCGGCTATTCCTCCTGGAACCAGATTCAAACGGAGGTACGCGGCAAGCTGGAGGAAGTGCAAAAGGGACTCACAGACATTAACGCCAAGCGCAAGAGCATTGACGAACTGGCCGCCCGGATCAATGACGTCGCCGCCACCGCCGAGAAGAATGGGAAGACCTTCCAGGAATCGGTGAAAACTTCCTTGGTGGATGCCCGCAGTGTGGTCAAGGATTACCTTGACTCCACCGACAAGCTGTCCACTAAAACCTTCGGCGTGCTGCAGTCGAGCCTGACGCAGGCGTCCAACGACACCAACCGGCTCCAGACCGTCGCAGGCAAGATGGACGATGCCGCTAAGTTGGCGGACGATCAATTGAAGAGAATGCGGGCTCAGGCCGAGGAGCATGCGAACAAACTGCAAACTCAAACCATGCTGCTCTCCGCCAAGCTGCTGGAAATCGAAAACCGGCGCGCGATGCTCGACAAAGACTTGCAGCAGGTGGAGGCACTCCGCCAATTTGCCGCCACCAGCGCGTCCGAGGTCTTTGCTCTTCGGCCGCATCCCCCGTATAACTCGGTGACGCTGGTGATACCGGACCTGGACAACCCCGCGCAAAAATACGAGATAACCTTTAATTCGGCGGGGCTGGCGCCGCCGATCTCGCTGGCGGTCAACGTAAACCATCCCGACTCGAGGAAACGTTGGGCCGGGCCGCTGCCTATCCGCACCACCAAGGAACCGGTTCGCATTGGGACCCTGCCGATCCTGGTTGAGATGGATTTCCTATATCACACCAAGGTCGCGCCGGACTTTGCCATCATGCGCGTGCGCTATGATCCAGCCGCAATCCGCCACGACAGGGATGCCACGCAGCTTGCCGCCGGCCGGCCGTGAGACGCGCGCGGATTAGTAGCCAGTTGCGGCGGGCTGTTAAAATAGGCGGTTCATGCCCGAACTTCTGTCCGGAAAAACCGCGATCGTCCTCGGCGTCGCCAATAAGTGGAGCATCGCCTATGCGATCGCGCAAGCTTTCAAGCGGGAAGGCGCCAAGCTGATCGTTACGTATCAAAACGAACGGCAGCAGCGCACGGTGGAGGAGTTGGCGGCAGAGGTGGGCGCTGATCGGGTGATCGCCTGCGATGTTTCGAAAGATGAAGAGTTGGCCGCGTTGACCGCGACGCTCCAGGCAGACGGCGTCAAACTCGACGTGGTGGTGCATAGCATCGCCTTTGCCAATACCGAAGATCTGTCGCGGCCGTTTGTGCAAACCTCGCGCGCGGGCTTTTCCCTGGCCCACGACGTGAGCGCCTATTCGCTGGTGGCGGTGGCGAGGGCGCTCACCCCGCTGATGACCGAGGGCGGGGCGATCATGACGCTGACGTACCTGGGCGCGGTGCGGGTGGTGGAGAACTACAACGTGATGGGTGTGGCCAAGGCGGCACTGGAAGCCAGCGTACGGTATCTGGCCGCCGAGTTGGGGGCTTTGGGCATTCGCGTCAACGCGATTTCGGCTGGGCCGATCAAGACTGCGTCGGCGCGGGGCATTAAGGATTTTACCAAGGTGCTGGGTGGGGTGGCGGCCGTGGCGCCGTTGCGGCGGAACACCGATCCGGCGGAAGTAGCGGACACGGCGGTCTTCCTGGCTTCGGCGCTGGGCCGGGGGGTGACAGGCAACGTTATCTACGTGGATGCGGGGTTCCAGATCATGGGAATGATGTCGCCGCGCAATCCCTAACATTGACAGTCCGGGTCCGTCTACTTATCATGTATGGTTGCGGGACGCACTACCCGGTTCCGGCATTGGCTGTTTTCGCTGGCCGAACCGAATGGCCGAACCCCATCTAAAAAACTATGATTAAAGTCGAAGGCTTGACGAAGCGCTACTCGCGCACGCTGGCTGTGGACAACGTGTCGTTCGAGGTTGAGAAGGGCCAGATTGTGGGCTTTCTTGGACCGAACGGGGCGGGCAAGACCACGACTATGCGCGTACTCACCTGCTTCCTGCCGCCTACCGAAGGGCGCGCCGAGGTGGCCGGTTTCGATGTCACCACCCAGGCGATGGAGGTGAAGAAGCGGATCGGGTATTTGCCCGAAACGCCGCCACTCTATCCGGAAATGGAGGTGCAAGAGTACCTGCATTTTGTGGGCCGGCTGAAGGGCGTGCCGAAAGGTGACGTCAAAAAGCGCGTGGAGGAAGTCTCGGAACGCTGCCGCGTGGCCGATGTTTCGACCAAGTTGATTGGCAAGCTTTCCAAAGGCTACCGTCAGCGCGTGGGTCTGGCGCAGGCGATCATTCATAATCCCGATGTGCTGATCCTGGACGAGCCGACGTCGGGTCTGGATCCCAAGCAAATCATCGAGACGCGGGACCTGATCAAGAACCTGTCGGGTGAGCACACCATCATCCTCAGTACGCATATTCTTTCCGAAGTTGAATCGATGTGCGAGCGGGTGATCATCATCAACAAGGGTAAGATCGCGGCAACCGACACGGTGGCCAATCTCACCACGCGGCTGCGCGGCTCTGAACTGGTGGATCTGGAAGTTTCCGGACGCGACGCCGCCGCCAACCCGGGCGAGATGCAGCGCCGCCTGGAGCAGGTGGCTGGCGTGAGCCGCGTCATCGCCAAGGACGGCAAGGGCGGCCATGCGCGTTTCGAAGTAGAGAGCCTGCAGGGCCAGCATATCCGGCCCGATCTGGCGCGCGCCGTGGTGGAATCGGGCTGGAATCTACACAACATGAATGCGGCCGGGTTGAGCCTGGAGGAGATCTTCCTGCAGTTGACCTCCGGCGACCAGAACAAGGGAGGGGCCCAGTGACCAATATCCTGATCATCTGCCGTAAGGAAATGAAGAGTTACTTCGTTTCGCCCATCGCCTACGGGCTGATGGCGTTTTTTGCGGTGATCGCCGGCTACATCCTGTATGTGGCCACGGCGTTCTTTATCCAGCAAGGCATGCAGTCTCAAATGATGGGGCGCGGCGCGCCGATGGATATGAATGAGCAGATCCTGCGGCCGCTGCTGATGAACATCAGCGTGTTCGGGCTTTTCATGATTCCCATGATCACGATGCGCGTGTTTGCCGAGGAAAAGCGCCAGGGCACGATGGAGTTACTGGTTACCTCGCCCATCACCGATTGGGAGATCATTCTGGGTAAGTACATCGCGGCGCTGATGATGTATGGCTGCCTGCTGCTGGTGGTGCTGTTCGAGATTCTGATTCTCTCCGTGTGGGGACGGCCGGATTTCAAGCCGCTGCTGGCGGGTTTCCTGGGCGTGCTGCTGCAGGGCGGCTGCCTGCTGGCGATCGGCACCTTCATTTCCACGACGACGCGCAATCAGATTGTGGCGGGTGTGGCGACGTTTGCCACGTGCCTGATGCTGTGGATTCTGGACTGGATGTCATCCTTCAACACCAGCGGGGTGGGCCAAGTGATTTCGTACTTGTCAGTCATCCAGCATTTCGATTCGTTTGCCAAGGGCGTGCTCGACAGCAAACACGTGATCTTCTATCTCTCGTTCATTTTCTTCGGGCTCTTCATGACCGCGCGGTCTATGGAGTCCTTGCGGTGGAGGTCCTAGCCGATGTCGAGTATTTTGAAAGCCAAGCAAACCAAGTTCACTGCTTACGCGGTCGTCTACACGGCGGTGGTGCTGGGCACGTTGGGCCTGCTCAACTTTCTCGCCAATCGCTACAACCAGAGTCTGGACCTGACAGCGAACAAACGCTTCACGCTATCGGACCAGACCGTGAAGGTAGTAAACGGGCTGAAGGAAGACGTCAAGATTACTTACTTTGACCGGACCAGCGCGTTTTCGGCGCCGGGCGGATCAAAGGACATGCTGGATCGCTACGGTAACTTGTCGCCCAAGATTTCCGTGGAATATATCGATCCGGAGAAGAAGCCGACGGTGGCCCGGGCAGCCGGTGTGCGGGCGTTTGGCACCACGTTCATTGAGACGATGGGGCGCAAGGAAGAGGCCAAGTCCGCCAGCGAGGAAGAGTTGACCGGCGCGCTGATCCGGGCGCTCAAGGGCGGCGCGCGGACGGTTTGTTCGGTGAAGGGGAGCGGGGAGCATGCCTTCGACAATACCGAGCGCGATGGCTATAGCAGCATCAAAGAATACCTGGAGAAGAATAACTACAAGACGCGGGAACTGGCGCTGGTCATGAAGCCGGAGATTCCGAAAGACTGCACGGTGGTGCTCGTGGGCGGCCCCAAGCGCGACTATCTGGAACCGGCCGTGACGGCGCTCAAGAGCTTCGTCGAAGGCGGCGGGCGGGCGCTGTTCATGCTGGATCCTCCCATCAAGCTGGCGCGCGATGAGACGGATGAGAATGCCGCACTGCTCAAGACGCTGGCCGAGTGGGGCGTGACGTTGAACAAAGACCTGGTGCTGGAGTTGAGCTCGGTGGGCCGATTGTTCGGCCTGGGGCCCGAGATGCCCCTGGTGAATAAGTACGAGTCCCACGCCGTGGTGCGGGAAATGGCGGATAGGGCGTCGGCAATGCCTCTCACCCGGTCCATGGACATCAAGTCGGGAGGGAAGACCACGGTTGAGAAACTGTTTGCCACGAGTGACAATTCGGTGGCGACCACTAACTTGTCGTCGGCCGAAATCAAAGTCGAGGCGCCGGGTAACAAGAAGGGCCCGTTCGTCCTGGCCGCGGCGGGCAGTTACAACACCGGCAAAGAGAAAGAGCAGGGGCGGTTCGTCGTAACCGGCAGCAGCCTGTTCATGGCTAATGGCTACCTGCGCTTCGGCGGAAATCGCGACTTGGCGGTCAACATGATGAACTGGCTGTCGCAGGACGAAGACCTGATTTCGATTCGCCCGAAAGAACCGGAAGACCGGCGCGTCAACATGTCGGCCGGGCAAATGCGAACCTTCGGTTTCATGTTGTTGTCGGTGCCGCTGGGCATTATTGCCTGGGGCCTGCTGGTTTGGAATAAACGCCGTTAACCGGACCGTTTTTCGGAGAGAGTGGACACATGCAGTTTCGCGGACTTATGCTCGGTGCGGCGCTTTTAGCCGCATTGTCGTTGGGTGTCTGGTATTCCAACAAGCTGGAAAAGGACAAGGAAGGCAAACCCGCACCGGACGCCCCGCCCAAGATCGTCGAGATCGCGCGGGATAACATTGCCCAAGTGGAGATCGCCAAAGCCGGCGGCGACACGACGACGATCAAAAAAGGAACCGGCAACAACTGGGAACTAACCACTCCCAAGGTGTTGCGCGCCGATCAGGAAGCGGCTAACTCGCTGGCCGATACCTTTAAGACTTTGGCTTCGGACCGGCTGATTGAAGAGAAAGCTTCGGACTTGAGCAGCTTTGGCTTGGCTCCGCCGCGGATCACGGTCACCGTCACCAAGAAAGACGGCAAGACCGTGAAGCTGCTGCTCGGCGATGAGACGCCCGCTTCAGGCGGCGTGTTCGCCAAAGTGGATGGCGACCCGCGGCTGTACACATTGGCGAGCTTCAACAAGACGAGCTTCGACAAATCCTACAAAGACTTGCAAGACCGCCGGTTGATCACGTTCGATTCGGACAAGTTGACGCGCGTGGAACTGGCGTCCAAAGGCGCCTCCCTGGAGTTTGGCAAGAACAATCACGGTGACTGGCAGATCCTCAAGCCGCAACCAATGCGCGCGGACGGCGGCAACGTAGAGGAGTTGATCCGGAAGCTCAAGGACGCCAAAATGGACGCGGCCGTGGCCGAGGCAGATGTGGCCAAGGCGGCCAAGGAGTTCGCAGGCGCGGCTCCGGCGGCGGTGGCCAAGGTGACGGATTCCTCCGGCACACAGACCATTGAAATTCGCAAAGCCAAAGACAACACCTATTACGCCAAGGGTTCAGCGCTTGATGGCTTCCACAAGGTGCCGGCCGATCTGGGTGACGGCGTCTCCAAGTCACTTGCCGATTTCCGGCAGAAGAAGATTTTCGATTTTGGCTGGACCGATCCAACCAAGGTGGAAGTCAAAGACGGCGGCGCCACTCGTTCGCTGACCAAGGACGGCGGCAAGTGGAAAGAGGGTGCGGTGGAAATGGATGCGATCAGCGTGCAGGCGCTGATTGACAAACTGCGCGACCTCGCGGCGGCGCAGTTCCCTCCAGCCGGGGCCAGCACTCCGTTCCTCGAGGCCACAGTGGTGGCGGGCGAGGGCAAGAAGTCGGAGAAGGTGTTGATTTCCAAGACCGGCGACAAATATTTCGCGGTTCGTGAGAATGAGCCGGCAGTTTACGAGGTCTCCAAGCAGGCCGTCGAAGACATCCAGAAGGCCGCCAAAGACGTGAAGGCTCCGGCGGCTGCACCCAAGCCCGACGCCACCAAGAAGAAATAATCCTCGAAGCCGGTTATACTAGCCGTTCCAGGTATGAAAAAACTTTGGCGGCTGGTGGCTCTGTTGTCTTTGTCCACGCTGGGGGCAGCGCAGACCTACGACATCGTTCTGAAGGGCGGACACATTATCGATCCGGCCAATGCGATCGATGCGGTGGGCGACGTGGCGATTGCAGGGGGCAAGATTGCGCGCGTGGGCGGGACGATCAACGATGCCGCGAAGAAGACGATCGACGTCAAGGGCCGCTACGTGGTTCCCGGTATGATTGATTTGCACTTCCACGCTTACGGCTACGAGGGCGCGATTTTTCCCGACGATACGTCGCTGCTCACCGGCACCACGACCGTGGTGGATGCGGGTGGTGCGGGCTACCGGACGTTCGACGATTTCCGCGCCAAGGTAATCAACAAGGTCAACACGCGGGTGCTGGCGCTGCTCAACATTGCCGGTAAGGGAATGATCGGTTCGGCGTCGGAAGACAACGTCGAGGACATGCTGCCGGACAAGACGGCGGCGGCGATCAAAGCCAATCGCGACGTGATCGTGGGTATCAAGGTGGCGCATTTCGGCAAGCCCGGCTGGGACGCGCTTGACCGCGCTGTGGCCGCCGGGCGGTTGGCCGATGTGCCGGTGATGGTGGACGATAAGATCTTCACCAACGCGGGTCGAACGTCGCGCGAAAAGTTGCTGGATCGAATGCGGCCGGGCGACATGCACACGCACATGTATAACGACCGGCAGGTGGAGATCGTGAGCCGCTTCAACGGCAAAGTGCAGGAGTACGCGCTCGAAGCGCGCCGGCGCGGCGTGATGTTCGACCTGGGGCATGGCGCCGGGAGTTTTCTATGGCCGGTGGCGAGCGCGGCCGCGCGGCAAGGCTTCTGGCCTGACACGATTTCAACAGACCTGCATTCTTCAAGCATCATGGGCCAGCAGTCGGACATGCCCAATTGCATGTCGAAACTGATGGCGCTCGGGCTTCCGTTCAGGGAGGCAATCGCGCGGTCCACCATGGGCCCGGCCAAGGCGATCCGCCGATATCCGGAACTGGGCACGCTGGGAGCGGGGCGGGTGGCCGACGTGGCAGTGCTGGCGCTTGAAGATGGCGTCTTTGCGTTCCGGGATTCCTGGGGCAAGAAGCTGATGGCCACCAAGAAGCTGGAAGCGGTAATGACAATTCGCGAAGGCAAGTTGGTTTTCGATGCCGAAGGGCGCGGGTTTCCCGAGTGGACCACGGCGGGAGACTACGAGGTGATCAAGTGAGGGCGCGCCTGCTTCTGGCGTTGTTCCTGGCGACGGCCGCACCCGCGCAGATCTACGACATCCTGCTCAAGAACGGCCACGTGATGGACCCGGCCAACGGGCGCAATGGGCGGATGGACGTCGGGATCGTGGGCGATAAGATCGTCAAGATCGCCCAGGAACTGCCGGCCCGGCAGGCGCGGACCGTGATCGACGCCAGCCAATATCGCGTGACGCCCGGGCTCATCGATATTCATGCGCACTTTGACGCGCAGGGCGCCGATCTCAATCTGAATCCGGATCACAACGCGCTGCGGTATGGCGTCACGACGGCGGTGGATGCGGGCAGCTCCGGCGCCGACAATTTCGAAGCGTTCCGCGCCAAGGTGATCGCGCATGCCAAGACGCGCGTGCTGGCGTTCCTCAACATCGTGGCGGCCGGCATGTATGGTCCGCAGGTGGAAGACGACCCCAAGCAGATGAACGTGGAAAAGGCCGTGGCGATGGTGCGCAAGCATCGCGACGTGATTGTGGGCATCAAGACGGCACATTATCAACCGCCGGACTGGACTGCGGTGGACAACGCCGTGAAGGCGGCCGAACAGACCGGCTCCGTCTGTATGGTGGATTTTCATCCTAAGCTAGGGCGCGGATATCGCGAGTTGATCCTCGAGCACATGCGGCCCGGCGATATTCACACGCACTTCTACGGCAGGTTGACGCCGCAACTCGACGCCAACAAGAAGCTGGAGCCCTACATGAATGAAGGGCGCAAACGGGGCGTGCTGTTTGATGTGGGTCATGGCGCCGGCAGCTTGTGGTTTCGCATTGCGGTACCGGCGATCGAGCAGGGGTTCCTGCCCGACACGATTTCCACCGACATTCACAAGCGCAGCGTGATGCTGCCGCGGGCGACGCTGCTGAACGTCATGTCGAAGTTTCTCAACATGGGGATGACGCTGGATCAAGTGATCGAGCGCACTACGGTGAACCCGGCCAAGGCGATCCGGCGCCCGGAGTTGGGCACGTTGACCGAGGGCAGTGTGGCGGATCTGGCGGTCCTCGAAGTGGAGCGCGGGAGCTTTGCGTTTCTCGATTCCGGCTTTGCCAAACTCACGGGCACCCAGCGGCTACGCTGCGCCATGACGATTCGCGCGGGCCACATCGTTTGGGACGCCGATGGGCTCTCGGCGGGCGATTGGAAAGAAGCCGGGCAGTATTCGAACTTCAAGTAAGGGCGGTTACTCTACAATGGACCCATGCCGTTCCCTTTGACTCGCCGCGATGCGCTTGGAGCGCTGGTAGCCGCCTCGGCACCGCTCGCCGCCGCCGCTCCTCAAAAGAAATCGATTGCGCTGATCATTACCGAGTACCGGACGAATGCGCATGCCGACGTGATCGGCACACGGCTCCTCGAAGGCTACGAATACGACGGCAAGCGGCGCGAACCGCGCGTGCGCGTGATGTCAATGTTCACAGACCAGCGGCCGGCGAACGACATGAGCCGCGCGATGGCGGCCAAGCACAAGGTGATTCTGTATGACACGGTGCAAAGCGCGCTCACGCTGGGCGGCGACAAACTGGCCGTGGATGGGGTGGTGCTGGTGGGCGAGCATGGCAGCTACGCTTACAACGAAAAGCTGCAGCATCTGTATCCGCGCTACGAACTCTTTTCGCAAATCGTCGACGTCTTCAAGGCGAGCGGGCGCAGCGTGCCGACGTTTTGCGACAAACACCTCTCGGTGGACTGGGCCAAGGCCAAACAGATGTACGATTGGTCCCGCGAGTTGAAGTTCCCGCTGATGGCCGGCTCGTCGCTGCCGCTCTGCTGGCGCAAGCCGGCGCTAGAGATCCCATGGGGCGCCAAGATCAAACATGCCGTGACGGCCCACTCGGGTGACCCGGAGGCGTACGGATTCCACTCGCTGGAAATGCAGCAGGTGATGGCCGAGCGACGCGCGGGAGGCGAGACCGGTGTCGATGCGGTGCAGATGCTGGAAGGCGCGGACGTGTGGGAATGGACCGATGCCAATCCGTGGGCGGCCAAACTGCTCGAGGCCGCCGTGGCGCGAAGCCTGAAGCGCGAGGAAGGCGAAATGCGGGCCAACGTGAAGAAGCCCGCACTGATTCTGGCCAACCACAAAGATGGCATGCAGGGAGCCTCGTATCTTTTGAACGGGCACATCAGCGACTTCAACTTCGCCGCGGAAATCGAGGGGAAGCCCGAGCCGGTCTCCACTTGCTTCTGGCTGCAGCCGGTGCGGTTCTACGGGCACTTTTCGAATCTCTGCTATTTCATTGAAGAGACCATCGTCACCGGGCGCTCGCAGTATCCGGTGGAACGGACGCTGCTGACCACGGGTATCCTGGCGGCGGCCATGGAATCGCGCTGGCGCGGCGGCAAGCGAATCGAGACTCCGCATCTGCAAGTGGTCTACCTGGCGCCCAAGCGCGATCCCTACGCCCGCGGCCCCGAGCCTACGCCGGAGCAGCCGGCATGAGGCTGGCCCTATCGATTTTGATCCCTGTCACGCTGTGGTCGCAGGTATCGGACCGCGCACGGCGTGTGCACGACAACGCCTTTGTTTTTGACGCGCACGTCCACGTCATCAATCGCCAATTTCACGATGGCACCGACATCGGCCAACGGCTCAAAGGCGGGCAAGTTGATCTGGTGCGCGCCAAGGAAGGCGGCGTGGACGCGATGTTTTTTTCGCTGTTCATTCCCGAGCAATACTACCCGCCGCGCTTTGAATCGCAGCACGCGCTGCGGCTGATGGACAAGGCGCTCGACCAGATTCGCCACAACGAAGACAAGATCGCCATTGCGCGCAAGAGTTCCGATATCGACCGCATACGCAAGCAAGGCAAGATTGCCGCGGTGCTGGACCTCGAGGGCGGCTTCAATCTGGATGGCGATTTGGCCGTGCTCAACCGGCTGTACCGCATGGGGCTACGCTCGGCGCAACTGCCGGCGCACAACTGGACGAATAACTTCGCGGACTCCTGCTGCGCCAAGGCGAAATGGGACGGCATCAACGCGCGCGGCGCCGAGGTGGTGGCCGAGATGAACAGGCTGGGGATGCTGATCAACGTCTCGCATGCTTCCGACGCCACCATCGAGCAGGTGCTCAAGATCAGCACGGACCCGATTCTGGCCACGCATCACGGCATGCGGGCACTGAACGATATCCCGCGGAACATGCCGGACGATCTCATGAAGAAAATCGCGGACAAGGGCGGCGTGATCGGGTTTCAGATCGGTAACGAATTTCACAACCGCAAGATGTTTGACTGGCGGACCAAGCAAGCGGGCAAGCCATTCTGGGACAGGACGGAGATCGGGGAGAAAGAGCGGAAGCTCAGTATCGCGGACATTGATCGTCTCGTGGCTCCCACTTTTCCGATGATGGGCACCAACGCGCCCGATGAATTGCTGATGACGCCGGAGGAATGGATCGGTGTGATCGAACGCGCGATTTCGGTGGTGGGCGAAGACCACGTGATGCTGGGCAGCGACTTTGACGGCGGGCCCACGCCGCCGCGCGGGATGAAGGATATCTCGGACACGCCGCAGCTCACCGAGGCGATGCTGCGGCGAGGTTGGCCGGAGGCGCGGATTCGGAAGTTTCTCGGCGAGAATTTGCTGCGCGTGTTCCGGCAGGTCTGTGCCAAGTAGGGTCTGATTGATCTGCTCTTAGTAGCGTCCTTTTAAGTGCGTTGATCGGAAAACAGCAAGCGCTTGATTGTCGGGCCATACGCTGTTAACGTTGAGATGCATGGCTGAACCAAATCGCTCAGATGATCTCTACGCACTTCGAAACCTCATCGAAGAAGCCCACCTCGCAATCTCCACTATAGACTTCCCCCAAGGGCGCGGAAAGCGGGCCGTTGAACTTCTAGCCTCAGCTCTCGCACTCACCGACGATCTTATCGCCACTCCCCCGGCTGCGACACTCGGGCGAAGCGGCGGGCTGAAAACGGCAGAGCGCGGCCCAGACTACTACCGCCAACTCGCCGCGAAGCGCAAAGTGAATAGCGGAGGTAGGCCACGCAAGGCCAGTTAAGCATCGATTACGCATAACGTAGTGTGCTACAATTGAGGGCATGTTCAGCCATCAAGAATTGGAACATGTACGTTTGGCCATGGAGAGAGAGCACAAACTCAACATGGAGGCTTTGGCGCGTGTGCGGAAGTTCATGGGCGAAGAAGGCGAAACGAGTGTCCCTCGAGAAGCGCTTCACTTCAGAGAAAGTATTCATGTTGCCCTGGGCGATGCCACTACCCTCGGCAATATCCAAAATCTCTTTTCGACACACCCCGAACGAACTTTCAACGCGCAGCAGATCAAGGCGGCACTTGCAGGCCTTGGCATCGAGCTTAAGGCCAAAAACCCAATAGCTACGATCAGCGTATCCCTCAAGAAGCTGGTGGACCGGGGCAAAGTCACCGTTGTCCGTCGTGGGAGCGGGCGCGATCCCCATCTGTACCAAGCGGCTAAGCCAAGTTTGGTTGATGACGATCTAACCCTACGAGACTACAAAGCCCAATCGAGGGGGAGCGAGGGGTTCAAAAGTTCTGCGTAACAAAGCAGAAACCCCGGCGTTCGCGCGCCGGGGCATCTCAACAGAAAGGAGTAACGATATGGTCGTTACAATCCTTCGGAAACGGAAGTCTGTTGTCGTCCGATTCGCACTCGGAGACTTCACCCTTACCGTCGAAGTACCAATAAGGCCTTAGGGCCTTTTTTGGGATTGCGGGGCCAACGAGGAATACTCAGGCCCCGCCCTTTTCAAAGCTACCCTGATTGTACACCCCACATGGCCCCAACTCAACCCCATTGTGCCTAACTAATTGCCACAAGTTTGTGTTTAGTGACTAACGTTGCCGCTGACAAACAGCAACAGATTGCTGTATACTGCGTTTATAGATTGCAATGCTTGCCAAGTCGAATGTGCCCGATTCGGAAAGAACCGAAACGGCTCACAGCGCTATCGCTGTCTGACTTGCAAGCGCACGTACAGCGACGCTCCCGATGGCCGCGTTGAAGGCTCCACGATCCCCATGGGCGAGATTTGCAAGGGCCTCCAGCTTCTCATCGAGGGTTGCTCGATCGGCTCGACAGAGCGCATTAGCGGATTGCATCGCGACACAATTTTGAAGCTTTTGGTACTCGCCGGTTTGAAGTGTGAAAAGCTCATGGGCCGCTTGATCGTCAACGTCCCCGTGAAGGACGTCCAGTGCGATGAGATGTGGGGCTTAATCCAGAAGAAGGAAAAGCGCGTCACGCCGGACGACGATCCGAACTTCGGGGAGGCCTACTGCTTCGTTGCCATTGAGCGCCACACGAAGCTCGTTTTGAACTTTGCTCTCGGAAAGCGCAATCAAGCGGTCACCGACATCTTCATCGAAGGGCTCCGCGCTGCAACCGCGAATGAAGATTTACAGATCAGCACCGATGGCTTCGTGCCTTACGTTTCTTCGATTGAGACCACCCTAGGCGACCGCGTAGACTTCGCGCAACTCATCAAGGTATACCGCGCCACCCCGGAAGGCGAACGCCGCTATTCGCCCGCTGAAGTGGTTTCTACGGAGGTGGTCCCAGTTGTTGGACACCCCGACGTAAAGCGCGTCTGTACGAGTCACATCGAGCGCCAGAACCTCACCATGAGGATGCAGATTCGCCGTCTCACGCGGCTGACCAACGGCTTCAGCAAGAAATGGGACTACCACTGGGCCGCGCTCTGCCTGCACTTCGCCTACTACAATTTTTGCCGCATCCATCGCACGATCCGCGTGACTCCGGGCATGGAAGCCGGGATCAGCGATCACGTGTGGACGATTGAAGAGTTGCTGTCGTGGTAGCATCTTGACGGAAGGCGTTGCCGCGCCCACCGTTTGACATTGACAGCCACCCTAACGGCCTGATGACTACGATATCAGGTCTTGGAGGTGGTTGTGTCGATACTGATTGAATACGAGGAAGTAGCGAACCCGTCCGAAATGTCCCGCGCACAAGACCCGCGTGTCGATAGCTTAATACCGCAACTCAAAGCCTTTGAGCGTGCCCTGGATGCCGTCGAGCGTGACGTTGGAAAGCTAAAAGGCGGCGCGGAGTCTCCACCGCCCAAAGACGATTCGTGGCTGAAGCGCCACGCGCATCTCGGGACACTTTTCTCGGCTCTGTTTGGATCTGGAGCCGCTCTCGCTTTGGCGTTCTACTTGGCAAGCGACTACATCGACCATCAGATTGAAGCCAAGCTGACCACTCGACTGGCATCCACGAGCCGCGCGCTAGAAGATCAAGGAAAGACGCTCAGGTCGCTCTCGGAATCTGACATCAGGATCGAAACGAAGCTTGACGCCCTAACTAGCCTGATTACGCCAGCGCTTCTGAACCAAATGAAGCGTGTCGCCGCCGAGCCTCCTACCGATCCAGACAACCAGCGAACCGCGAAACAGCTGGTGGCCGCTGCAAGCAAGGGCGCCATTCCGATTCCTATCGAGACCGTAAAGCAAGCGGGAGAGCGATTCATTGAGGCGTCTGACCAAGGGGCGTGGGATGTCGGAATGGACTTCCTGGCTTATCGTTCCACCTTAAACACCACACCGCCGCAGTTTGAAACGATGAAGCCACCGCAGGAAAACTTCTGGACACTAACCTACCCCTACATGCGTGATCCGACCGGACCGGGCACATTTATGGCGTTCGTTTCGGCCAAGCGTGTTCGGGCTTCCGAAGCGGCGGTCAGTGAAAAAATTGGGGCCGCTCCGACAAACGTGGGGAAAGAGTTCGGACCAAACTTCATTCTCTTTGAAGCCAAATTCGGAACGACCGAGTTCAAGTTGGATGGATTCCGCTTGCGCGGCGTTGTCTTCAGAAATTGTACGATTGCTCACGGGGGTGGGCCGGTCGATCTGAGCAACGTCATTTTCGTCAACTGCACCTTTAGGTTCGTGCAGAGCGAGACAACCACGAGACTAGCCAAGACCATCCTTGAGTCTGGTCCGGTTTCTTTTACTGGCCTCGTCTGAGGGTCGGGGCGAAAAAAACGCAAAAGGCGATAAACGCACTTTTAGGACACTACCCTACTCTTGTGATATCACAGGTGATGTGATATCTTTTGAGATGTGAGACTGGTTCTCGACACCGACGTAGTGGTGGCCGCGTTGCGGAGCCCCAAAGGCGCCTCGGCCGCCGTACTCCGTCTCCTCGATGCCGGTCGCGTGACAATCCTATTGAGTGTGGCCTTGGCGCTCGAATACGAAGCCGTCTGCCATCTCCCGGAACACCGCCTCGCCAGCGGACTTGCCACTGTGGAGGTTACACTCTTTGTAAACACCCTCATTGCACTCGCCGAGCCGGTCCACGTTCACTTCTTCTGGAGGCCGCAGCTTCGCGATGCCGGCGATGAGATGGTCTTGGAGACTGCGGTCAATGGCCGCGCCGATGCTCTGGTGACCTTCAACCGGCGGGATTACGCGGCCATTCCGAGCCGGTTCGGGATCGAACTGCTTCTTCCGCGTGAGATTCTCAGGAGGATTCCAACATGACCTCGAAAGTCAGTACCTATCCGTTGCGGCTGCCCGCCTCGCTCAAGGCGGCGCTGGAAAAGCTCAGTAAGCAGGACGGCACCAGCATCAACCAGTTCGTTGTCGTGGCGGTTGCCGAAAAGGTCTCGGCCATGGAGACAGCGACGTTTTTCGAGGAGCGCGTCGCGCTGAGTGACCGCGCGGCGTTTCGGAGGATCATGAATCGCAAGGGTGGCGAGCCTCCCAGGCACGGGGACGAGATTTGACGGGGCTCCGTTCGGGGCCCGGTAACACTCTTGTAGAAACCGGCTTGCGCCAGAATGAGCCCGGTCATTTTCCGAACAGGTCAGAGTGAATTCGCGGCTCGCCTTTCAGCGAGTGGTCACCAAGCTCAGGGGGAAGATATAATCCGGACAGCAACAATTCGATATTGGTGCGCAGTTTGCTCAAGTCCTTGCCGCGCTTCTTAGCCAGCTTCACGTCGCGTTTGAACTGCCCGGTGTAGCTCGGCGAACGCATCAGACGTCTAGCTGCTTGAACAGGTCTGCCGCGCTAGAAGCGTGAAACACGTCTTCACCTTCGGCACTCTTACGCAGGGTTCCAGCAGTCAATGCATTAGGCGTTTCACTCTCGGCGATGTAAAGGCGCATCAGGTCACGGATAATCCGAGCAGCGGGGCGATGCCGATCAGCCGCCACGGCCATGAACCGATCGCGTAAGTCCGGTTCCATCTTGATCGACATTTGCACTTCTTTAGCCATACTGTACTTATTCAGAGAGTGTTGCGACCTAGCGGAAGTTATCCACCAGCATGATCTCGACATTCTGCTGATCGACGCGGTCCGTCAGCAGCCACTTGCGGTCCGGCGAGACAACGAACGGACCATAGAGATTGGGGCGCGGACCAATCTCCAGTAGCTTCTTCTTCTGACCGGTGGCCCAGTCCAGGCGCTCCACGGTCTGAATCAGATTAACCCAGCCGGTGGCGTAGATCACGCCTCCGGGCACCAACGAGAAGTCTCGCCAGAAGGAGCGGGGCAGCACTTCGGTGAGCCCCTGCTCGTCGCGCGCGTCGATCGGCATGCGCCACAGTTTGTTGGCGCGCGAGATGTATAGAAATTGCCGGTCTTCCGATTCCACGGCGTCCGTCAAGCCCTTGACGGTGATCTGCACCGGCGCGGCGGCTGGTTCCGATGGCGTCGGCATGCGCCACAGTTGCGTAGGGCCGCCGCCTCGATTGGAAAGGAAGTAGATCCATTTACCGTCGCGCGAAAAGCGGGGCAGGAACTCATCGGAGGCATCGGTGGT
>JAYTKJ010000204.1:0-11662 GCA_043730365.1 Acidobacteriota bacterium
AGAGGATATCGAGCAACTCCAACTCAAGCGCCACAAAACGCATCCGGACTGGAACTATACCCTCTCACCTCGTACTTGAATCAGCGGAGCCGGGCGCTCCAATTGTACATACTATTGTTTAGCAATGCCTTAGCAGTACCGCTGCCCATCCTCCCGAACCGAACAGCCTGCCGAGCTCTACGCCAGATGCTTGGCAAAAGCGACGGTTCTAACGAGCCACCTGCCAGAGCCCGGAAGGCTCAAACAGCAGAAAGGCGTGCGGGAAGCGCAGCGCGTGTATCTTCATAGCGGGTAGCGGCGTCGCCGAAGTAGTCGGCGTCACACCGTCGCCCGGCGCCGTCTCCCCACTGAGCCGCAGGCAGCGGCCATCGGCGGCCAATTCCACGCCTGCCGGAGTGGGCCAGTTGGAAGCCGCGAGCACAGTGACGCGCTGGAGGATTGGGCTCAGCAGCATTTCGCGCTTCAACGCCAGGGCCCGGTCCAGCAACGCCTGCTCGGGAGCGCAGGCCGCCGGCCACGTGGCGCGGTCGTAGAGAATCGCCGCCGAGGGAAACAGTTCCGGATCGGGCAGCATCTCAATCAAGCCCGGCATCGCGGCACAGGCGGCGGCGAGTTCGGCCAACACCTGCTTGCGCCGAAACGGAGACGCCCCGGCCACCATGCGCGGCAACATGAACTGGCCCAGCAATACTTCCACCGCCGCGAAGGTGCCGCGCACAGGCACGCCGAAAAAGTGGGCTCGCTCGATCCGCTCGGCCTGCTCAGGATAGAGCGCCGAAAAACGGCAGGCCACGCAACCGCCCATCGAGTGCGCCACGATGAGCAGGCGCTCTTCCGGGGGCTGGGCCGCGATCAAATCTCGCAAGCGCAATGCAGCTTCGTCCAGGCTGAGCCGCCAATCATAGGCGAACTCATGCACGGTCATACCGCGTGCGCGCCAGTAAACAGCAGCCGGCCGATGGAAGAGCTTGATCTGGCCCGTTGGATTCAGCGCGCCTTGCAGTTCATCGCCCAACGATCCCCGCACCAGGCCCGTCGCGCTGAGCCAGACCTTACGGCCGTCGCGCTCCAGGTGGCTGCCCGCCATGCCATGCAGGTAGACGATAGTCACTCTGGTGCTACGATAGCAGGGTAACCCCGATTTGAAGGGGACCAAGAAGTCACAAACCCAGGGTCAAACCTGTTCGACACGGCGAAGGGGCTCTCACCAAAGAGGGCCCCTTCTCCTTTTTCAGGGGCGGCCCTGCGACTGGACGACACCTGACGCCGGCCGCGCCGCGGTGAACGCTCCGAACCACCGCAGCACCGATCGTTGTTGCCGTTCCATTTGTTCCATGTGAATCGAGGATAACCGGGAAGGCCGGCGGTTGTCCTTCACGAATCGTCAGGAAATCGTAAATTCGCGCTAGCCTGTAGCTCATATGGAGTCACTCCCCGCTTGGGCCCAGCAGCTCTCGGAAAAATACTATTCCGGCGCGTTCTCTATGTTTGTCGTGTACGGCAACATCTACGATCTGGTGCCGTACGATTCCGGCCAGCCGCCGGCGAAAGACGAAAAGCGCGTCTCGGCGCTTTCGCTAGGAAAATTCCTGCAGACCGGCATGTTCGGTCAGCGCGACATTGTCCTTTCCTATGACCGTGGCGGCGGCATCGGCTTTGCCAACGCGGAAATCCAGAAAGACTTTACTCGCGCGCTGGGCGCCTACGATTCCTTTCACGGCTCAAACTATTCCCAGGCGCTGCCCCGCAACCCCGACGGCGTGCTGAACATCCTGGACAACTACCTGCGCCTGCGCGTGCATGACGGCAAGAAGATCGCCATCGTGATCGACTATGCCGAGACCATCGCGCCCGCCGGCGACACCGGCGGCATGAATGCCGATGACCGCAACGCCATCGTGATCCTGCAGCGCTGGGCCCACAGCCCACACTTCCTGCGCGCCGACGTGACAATCGTACTGGTCACCGAAAGCCTGGTGGAGCTCAATCAGGATCTGGTGCAGCATCCGGGAGTCGCCGCCATTGCGATTCCACTGCCGGACCGCGAAGACCGCGCGGCGTTCGTCACCGCGCAGCTCGAAGAATCACCCTTGCCGCCGGGGTCCGACGTGACCGCCGACGCGCTGGCCGGGCTCACCTCCGGCCTCAAGCGCGTGCAACTCCAGAGCCTGCTCCTGCACGCGGCGCGCAATAAGCAACCGCTGACGCTCAAGTACCTCACCGCGCGCAAGAAGGAACTGATCGAAGCGGAAGCAGCGGGCATGCTCGAGTTTGTCGAGAGCAAATGGAATTTGTCGATGGTAGCCGGTTCAGCGCCCGCCAAGCAAAAGCTGCTGGACGCGGTGGCGCTCATCAAGCAGGGCCGCACCGAAGCTTTACCCATGGGTTACGTGATTGCCGGGCCCGTAGGCACCGGAAAGACGTTCATGACCAACTGCTTTGCCGGCGAAGTGGGCATTCCCACCGTGATCCTGAAAAATTTCCGCTCGATGTGGCAGGGGCAAACCGAGGGGAACCTCGAGAAACTCCTGGCGCTGCTCAAGGCCATGAGCCCGATCGTCGTGATCGTCGACGAGGCCGACGCGCAGTTGGGAGACCGCTCCAGCTCCGGCGATTCAGGCGTGAACAATCGCGTCTTTGCGCAGATTGCGCAATTCATGGGCAACACCGAATATCGCGGCAAAGTGCTCTGGTTCCTGCTCACGTGCCGGCCCGATCTGCTGCCCGTCGATCTCAAACGTCAGGGCCGCGCCGAAGAGCACCTGGCGCTGTTCTATCCCGAATCGGACGAAGACCGGCTGGCGATGTTCCGCGCCATGCAGAAGAAGACCGGGACCAAGTTCGAACCGGCCGATGCGGCGGAAAAGCAATTCGTCGAGCACGCCAGCATGCTCTCCGGCGCCGACATCGAGGCGATCCTGGTTCGCACCAAGATGCGGGCGATGCTGGCCGGAAAGAGCGCGCCAGACTCGCAGGATCTCAGCGCCGCCGTGGCCGATTTCATCCCCGCCTCCTATCCTACCGAGATCGAACTGCAGAATCTGGTGGCCGTGCTGGAGTGCACCAGCCGGGCGCTCCTGCCGGATCGATACCGGAATGTCAGCCGCGGCGACATCGTTGCCAAGGTGCAGCAGTTGAAGTTGTTACTGGGAGAATAGTGGGCGGAGATCGAAATGCGAAAACTCTTGCCCAAGCCATCCCCCACGCCCGTCGTTCAGCGGATCCCGATCACCAAGGCCCGCATGAACCTCGGTGAACTGGCAAAGCGGGCGCACGTAAACGGCGAGTACTTCATCCTGGAGAAAGACGGCATCCCGGTCATCGGCATCATGGATGCCGACGAGCTGGAAGACTATTTGGAGCTCAAGAACCCACAAGTCCTGGCACAGATTGCGGCTAGCAAAGCGGACGTCCAAGCTGGACGGATTAAGCCCGCTGAGAACTTGTTGGCGGGGCTCAAGACTCCCTCAGCCGCTCAGGCGCCACGTAGCCGCCGGAGAGCATAGCTATCCTCAAGACCGATCCGTTCAACCACAGCCGTTCCCACCCGATTAGAAAACTAACCGGAGTCGAGTCTGGAGAAGGGCAGTATCGGCTGCGTTCAGGGCGATTCCGCTTCCGCTTTGATGTGGACGGTTCATGTGTAAAGCTCCTGACCTGTTCGCTCCGCCGGGAAGACACCTACCGGTAGATAATATGACTTCCATGCGCACTCCCCACATCCTCCTCCTCGCTCTGACAGCCGCCGCAGCTTCCACGCTCCTCGCCGAGCCACCGCCGCTGACCATTCCGCTCTACCCCGAGCGCACCTACACCGGTGAGGAAAAAGTGGAAGAGCGCGGCCAGAACGGCGTGAGGGATCGTGCCTTCTCGCAGGCCATCCGTCCCGATCTCACCGTGTACCTGCCGCCGCGAGAGAAGGCTTCTGGTACAGCCATCGTGATTTGCCCGGGTGGCGGCTACGTGCGCCTGGCGATCGACAAAGAGGGCCACGACATTGCGCGCTGGCTCGCTTCGCGCGGCGTAGCCGGCATCGTGCTCAAGTATCGCTTGCCGTTTGCCGAAGGAGCCAAGCCGGATAACTGGCGGGCCGCGCGCGGCGAGGTGGACGAGTCACGCCGCGCCTCGGCGGTAGCGGTGGAAGACGGGCAACAGGCCATGCGAATCGTGCGCTCCCGCGCCGCGGACTTCAATCTGCGCGCCGGCGCTATCGGCATGATGGGCTTTTCCGCCGGCGGTCTGCTGACGGCGCTCATGGGTGGCGAGGCCGAAGCCGCGCTTCGCCCTGATTTTTTAGGCCTGATCTATCCCGCCGTGCCACGCTCGGTGCCGATGCCCGCCGTGATGCCTGTTTTCATCGCGCAGGCGGACGACGACCCCGCGGTGCGGCCCGAGAGTCTCCTGGCCTACTACGCCGCGCTCAAGCAGTCCAAGATTCCGGTCGAGATGCATATCTACAATGCAGGAGGCCATGGCTTTGGCATGAAACAGACCGGCAAGACCTCCGCCAATTGGCCGCTCCAGTTTGAAGACTGGCTCAAGGAACGCGGCTTCATCCGGCAGTGAGGTAATCTGGCGGTATGCAGAAACTCGCGCTCTCGCTGCTGGCCGCTGTTGCGATCCACGCCGCCGCTGACGGTCCAACCAAACTCGGTAAAGCTCTCACGCTCAAGCAGTCGATGGCTGTTCGCCAGGTGCTGGCCAAGCCTGAGCCGCTGGTGGGCAAGACTGTGCAGGTGAAGGGCAGGATCACCGAGGTCTGCCAGATGGCTGGCTGCTGGATGGCGCTGGCCGATCTGGAGACCGCGGGAATTCTCCGCGTCAAGGTCAACGACGGTGACATCGTGTTTCCCAAAGAAGGCGTCGGCAGAGTCGCCATCGCCGAAGGTACGCTGGCCAAACTGACTCTCACCAAAGAGCAGGCAATTGGGCAGGCGAGGCACGAGGCCGAAGAACAGGGCCGCAAGTTCAACCCAGCCTCCGTCAAGTCCGGCACTGTGATCTACCAACTCCGCGGCGCCGGCGCGGTGATCGACTAGTTCCTTATCTTCGACAAACCAATGAAAAAATTCGCGCTCGCGCTGTGTTTGGTGTCCGCCTCATCATCCTGGGCGCAACAGCCAACGCCTTCCCGCAAGCCCAAGCTGATCCTCGCCGTCATGGTGGATCAGTTCCGGCTGGACTATTTTTACCGCTTCGCCTCGCAGTACAACAGCGGCTTGGCGCGCCTGGCCTCGCAGGGAGCCTTCTTTACCAACGCCCACTACGAGCATTTCCCTACCGTCACCGCCGTAGGGCATTCCACTTTTCTCAGCGGCGCTACACCGTCTCTCTCCGGCATCGTGGCTAACGACTGGTATGATCGCCAGTCCGGCAAGCAGGTCACCAGCGTAGAAGATGCGGGCACCAAGCTGCTCGGCGGCTCCACCGGGATTGGCTCTTCGCCGAACCGCTTGCTGGTCTCCACCATTTCCGACGAACTCAAGATGTCCGGCCGCGCCTCGAAGGCAATCGGTATCTCGATCAAGGATCGCAGCGCGATCCTCCCGGTGGGCCGCATGGCTGACGGCGCCTATTGGTTCGACAACAAGACCGGCAACTTCGTCTCCAGCACCTACTACTTCGCCGATCTCCCGGCCTGGGTGCAGGCGTTCAACGCCGGCCGCATGACAGACCGGTACTTGGAGCGCGAGTGGGTTTCGATTGAAGACTCCAAGATGCCCGCCTTCAGCAAGATGCCCGCGGCTAAGGAAGAGAAGTATTGGGCCGAGATGCAGCGCACCCCGTTCGGCAACGAGATTCTGGAGGAACTGGCCGAACACGCCATCGAAGCCGAGAAGCTCGGCGCCGACGACATAACCGACGTGCTTTCCGTCAGCTTTTCCTCCAACGATTATGTGGGACACGAGTTCGGCCCTGACGATCCGCGTGTGCGCGATATCTCCATCCGCACAGACCGCACGCTGGGCCGGCTGTTCGCCTTTCTCGACAAGAAGGTGGGCATGACCAACGTACTGGTGGTTATGTCGGCCGATCATGGCGTCGCGCCCGTGCCCGAGAAGATGAAGGAACGGAAGATGCCGGGCGGCCGGCTTTCGGATGAAGGGATTAAGGCGGCGGTTCGCGATTACCTCAATGGCAAATACGGTACCGGCGGCGAGTGGTTACCCGGCAGGAACGCCTACAGCCTCTACTTGAATCTTCCGCTGATCCATTCCAAGGGGCTTGATCCGAAGAAAATCCGTGAGGAGGTTGCCGGCGTCGTGCGTGAGATTCCCCACATCTACCGCGTGGTGACGTCCGATCAACTGGAGGCCGGTCAAGGCCTGGGGGACACGATCGACCGCCGGGTCCGCAACGGCTTCTACGCGCCGCGCGCCGCGGACGTGACGCTCGTCACGGAGCCGTACTATCTATTTGAGAAGACCGGCACCTCGCACGGCGCGCCGTTTAACTATGATTCTCACGTGCCGCTGGTCATGATGGGCCCCGGCATCAAGCCCGGCCGCTATCATCGCCGCGCGGCCGTGAACGATCTCGCGCCCACCCTGGCCACCCTGCTTGAAGTGGAGCTCCCGTCGGGGGCGAATGGCCGGGTTCTCGACGAAGCGCTCCGGTAGTGCTACCCTGGAACGAATTGCGCACCAGCGCCGTCTGTCACCTCAGCGCGCGCGGATGATTCGGGCGCATACCCACACAGGCAAGGAGTTGTTCGCTTCCATGTTCAACCAGATTTTCAGGCGCCTGGCGCTGGCGGTCGTTCTCACCGGAACGTTGGCTGTCGCCCAGGTCAAGGTCGGGGTCATCAATTCTCAGAAGGCCATGCTCGATACCGCTGAGCTCAAGAAGGCGCAAGCGGAGATGGAGGCCAAGTTCAAGCCCCGTCAAACCAGGATCGATACGCTGGCCAAGGAAATGCAGCAGATCCAAACCCAGCTCCAGACCATGCAGGGCAAGCTCACGCCGCAGGCCGAGCAGGAGATGGCGATCCAGGGCCAACGCAAGCAGAAGGAAAGCACCCGCCTCACCGAGGACTTGCAGGCCGAGGTGGAGCGCGAACGACAGGATATTCTGGGCCGTTCCAGCCAGCGCATGCAGGAAGTGGTGAACAAGCTCGCCGAAGAGAAAGGCCTCGATCTGGTGATGGACGTCGGCAACACGGTCTACGTTAAGCCGGCGCTCGACATCACCAAGGACGCCACGGCCGCTTACGACAAGGCTTACCCGCTCACCGCGGCGGCAAAATAGTAGTTAGGGAAGTGTCCACCTATCTTGAGAACTACGGCTCCAGTGAGGCCAAGCGCGCCAAGCGCGAGCGGCTCATCAAGCGCGCCGTGATCGCACTGTTCCTTGGGCTGCTGGCCGCCGGGCTCGGTTGGTTCTTGATGCGCAACTACAAGGAAGACCGGCAAGTGTCCATCTTTGTCGAGCACCTCAAGAAAAAAGAGTACCCGGCCGCCTACGCCATGTGGGGTTGCACGGTTGAGAAGCAGTGCCGCGACTACGACTATAAGCGGTTCCTCGAGGACTGGGGCAACACTGGCACACATGCCGACGCGTCGGCCGTGAAGACCGAGAAGACCCGCAATTGCAAGGGCGGTGTCATTCGCAAGCTCAAATACCCGGGCGACGATGTGCTGATCTTCGTCAGCCGCGCGGATTTGCAGATCAGCTTTACTCCTTGGGGCGACGCTTGCGAAGTAAGAATCCAGGTGCCGTAGCCGGCGTCTACAATTACCAAACCTTAACTTCCGCGCTCCGTTCCAACATGTGAATTCTGGCTCGTTTTGCTCGGATATCTCCGCGTCTGCCTGGTGGCGCTCCCGTGAAGTTGATAGGCTGCTCCTAACTTCCACCGAAGATAGCGTCGGTTTTCCGGAAGGGGACCGTGCTCTACGTCCTTGACCGTTCCGACCACAAGAAACTCCGCACGATCTATGGCAACGACAAGGCGGCCAGCGTTACCGGCGGTGGTCAGCCGAATTACCCGTATGGCTCGGTGATGGTGCTTGAAACCTGGTCAGCGCTGAAGGATGCCGATGCCAACACCATGCGCAAAGAGAAGGGTTTCGGAGCCGCCTATGGCGCCGCTCGGAACGGCGAGCGGGAATACGTGGGCTACACACTCGCGCGCGCGTTTTCGACCGCGCCGCAGAATTCGGCCTTGTCACCTCCAAGCTGGAGCAGGCCATATTCGGGGCGGGGCCGATCCGGATACAGCGGGAGCCGTGCCGGGTGCCATCATCAAGAGTTACGCCTTTGTCCATAACCGTCAAAGTGGGAACGACCGTCATTTTCTATAACGACGTGGTGGCCCACAACATCGCCGACGATGCCGCCGGCGGCTGGATCTCGCAGAACCTCAAGGCCGGCAGCGGAGGGCAGGCCGTGACCTTCACCGTACCCGGTGAATTCAATTATCACTGCGCGATCCACGCCGGCATGAAGGGCAAGATCATAAGTGACGCGCTGAGATTGTAGCGGCGCGGCACGATGCTCCGAGCCCGCATCAGGGCTCGGAGACGATCAAGAGAACGTTGCCCTCAACGGTATACAGCGCCGGATCGACACTGCCGGCCTCGGCCCAAGTGAAATCACCGGCGCGGTAAATCTTCTCGTCGCTATAGCGCAGCTCACCTTCCAGAATCAGGCACTGCTCGGTTCGTCCGTGGGTGTGGGCAGCGAGGCGCGCGCCGGGTTCCATCTTCACCAGCATCGTGACCAAACCGGAGGCTTTATCAAAGTAGAGCTTCTTGTAGGAGATGCCTGGCGTCCGGCTGGGCTTCCATGGCCCTTGTTCCTGTGCACGCTTGGAGAACAAGCCTGGATACGGATTGCCCTCGATCCGCTCGAGCACACGAAGCTTGAGCTCAGGCGGAGGCGCGACGGGCGAAGCGGTTAGGGCCAACGCCGCCGCCACCTCGGTCATCTCAATGAGCGCGTCGCGACGAGCCTGGTCAGCTTCGCTCTCAAAAGCCTTGGCTTCGGCCGGTGGCAATTGCCCGAAAAGATAGAGCGCAGCTTGGCTGTGCAGATCGCTATTGGTGCTGCCGCTCACGCGCCCTCCTTTTCTTTCTCCTGCCGCAGACGCGTCAACGCGCCGCACAAGTCGCCTTCCACCACTCCATCGAAAAACGCCCGTTCCAGAACCGCGTGATCGGAGGTGGTGGTGTTGTCCACCGTTGCGGGCTTCCTTCCTGGCCGCTCAAGGGCGACGCCCCGCGCCAGCAGGATCAACCACGGTAACAAGCCTGATCGATCCGGATCGAAGCGATGGGCCTCGCTCCACGTCCGCTCATACGCCGCCACCAACGCTTCCTGTGCATCGGCCGGATCGCCCAGCATCCGTAGCATCAATCCATATAGAATCGCGCTGGTCTGGTCATACAACTCAGCCAGAGCACTCCGGTCTCCTCGTTTCAGGCGGTCGGCAAGCGGTCCGCAGGCACGGTCCTGACGCAGGAGCGCGGGAGCAACCTGGCCTGGGGCCGCCATGTTGAAAGATACGCGAAGAGAGGGGGATTTGGATTCCTTGCTCATTTGAAATAGCGACTGTGTCGCCACGCACGTCCCTTACTCTATCCCATCGCTCCTAACCCCGCCGGGCCAACCTCACAAAAGCTCTTTGATTGCAATTTGATTTCGGGTATAGTGGGGACGGTGGAACTGTCAGACAGGCAACACTGACTCCTTGCGCTATCACCTCAAGGCCGTTCCACTGTTCAAGAATCAAACTGACTAGCGGTCCTGTAGACGGCACTGTAAAGACCGTTCATTGCCAGGGGCGGCAGATGCCCGGCAGTGCTGGGCCGTTGGATCGCGTCCCGCCAAATGTGTGCGGGGGGAGTATATCCAATGGTTTGGATGATGATGTTGTTGTTTTTGTTGGGGATATCGGGTTCAACGATTGCTTTCATCGCCGCCGAGCTGATCGCGCGGGCTTGGATCAGGCGGCAAGACTACTTTGTTCGCAAGCGATGGGAACGAGTTCGCTTGACGTTGGATCGCGAGGCCCTACCTTCGCTGGAACCGGTGGTGAACGTCGAAATAAACAGCGAAGGCGAGCGCGGCGATCCGCTGCCTAAGGGTCGGCACGGATTGTATCGAGTGTTGGTTGCGGGTGGCAGCGCGGTCGAATGCGGATTGCTGGATCAGCAGTCGACTTGGCCGGCCCTGGTGCAACAAATTCTGAACCGGCCCGATTCGTTGCAGAGCCTGGGAGCCCTCCGGGTTCATGTTGGCAATATCGGCCGGTCGATGGCTCCTCTGGAGGCGGTTTACGCAACGCTGAGGCGGATCCTTCCGCGCTACGAGAAACTGGATCTGCTTATTCTCATGGTAGGCGCTTCGGATGCTGTCGATTGGCTGGAGAGGCGCACACCGGCCGAACTTCCGGAATCCTGTCTCGAGTTGAAAGACTATTTCGACGAGTATCCGGAGCATCGCTTCAAGTGGACGCTGAAGGGCTTGGCTCTGAAGAGGCTGGCGGGGCTCGTCTGGCGGCGCCTCTTTCACCCGGTGCGTGAGCGCCGGAACGGCGGACACCGTTTTCTGGAGTTCAGACGGCGGCGTCAGAATGCTCGCCGCTGGGTAAGTTCCCTGCCGTCGCCCACTCCGATGCTGGACCACATGGAGCGGTATCTGCGCTTGACGCTCGAAGCTGCCCAATCCAAGGGAACGCGGGTCATCGTGGTTAGACAACCTTGGATGGATAAGGTCTTTACACGCGAAGAAGAAGCTGTGATGTGGAACTTTCCCTGGGGACGCCTCTGCATTGAACAGGAAGAGAGCGCCTACTACACTCACGCTGTCGTGAGAGACCTCATGTGGAAAGTGGATCGGCGTATTTCGCAAGTGACCAGTCGATTGGGAGTCGAACGGGTGAACCTCATGCCGGTGCTGAACGCGGACCTGACCAACTTCTACGACTTTCATCATTTCACTCCCGCCGGGGCGCGCTGCGTGGCCGAACATACCGCAGCCGCCGTTCTCAAGACGCCGCGAGTCGAGGAGCTTGCAGAGGCTAGACCCTCACACGCCGCCGTCTAGTTTGAACCATGGTGTACGGAAGACGCCGCAGTGCGCTTGCAGGGCCCGGTATCATAAGAAGAGCCCCCCTTGAGCGCCACAGTCGGCGCCGCACACCACCATGAATGCAAAAACCGCTGCTACGCCCCTTCCTGTCCTCGTGATTGTGGGCCGGCCGAATGTCGGCAAGTCCACGCTCTTCAATGCCCTGACCCGCACGCGACGCTCCATCGTCGGCGATGAGCCCGGCATCACGCGAGACCGTATCCATGGTCAGGCCCAACACGGCTCCAAACGTTTTGAGGTGATCGATACCGGCGGCATCATTCAAAACGACGATGAGCTGATTCCCACCCAGATTCTCAAACAGGCGCGCACGGCGCTGGACAAGGCTGAGCAAATCATCTTTGTGATCGACGGGCGCACCGAGATCACCGGCGCGGACCGTGACTTGGCAAAGATGTTGCGGCGTCTGGGCAAACCGGTCTCACTCGCGGTCAACAAGATCGACGCGCCGGTGCGCGCCGGACTCGCGCATGAGTTCCACGAACTCGGCTTTGCCGACCTGTTTCCGGTTTCCGCCGAGCATAGGCTGGGCTTGGACGAACTGCTCGCGCACGTCACGCGCGACTTC
>JAYTKJ010000205.1:0-10584 GCA_043730365.1 Acidobacteriota bacterium
CCGCGACAGGCTTTTCGTGACATCAACTCGTACGTTACCGCCCGTCTCACGCAACATTTGAGGCGGCGCAGCCAACGGCCCTTCCGCCCGCCGGAGGGAGTCAGCTACCATGAACAACTCAAGCGTTTTGGAGTTGTGTCCCTGTGAAGCTGGCAGCCGTCAACTGCCTGTGCATGCCTGCGACGATAGTTTTCAGGAGAGCCGGATGCCGGGAAATCCGCTTGTCCGGTTCGACGAGGGGAGAGTGGGTCGCACCTTCGGTGTCGCCCTCTCTCCTACTCTACCGAGCCAATATCGGGCCGTGCTGGCCTTCAACAGAATCCATCGCGCCGCCACAACCTCAAAGAAATAGTCTCGCCAGGACGCCAAGCCCCGCGCGGCACTTTGGCAGGCAGCGATAGCATGGAACGTGTCCACACTGACGCGAATCTATTGCGCCACCACCAACCCCGGTAAGCTAGGCGAGTTCCAACTCGGCGGCATGAAGGCGGGCTTCGACGTGCGATCGTTGCCCGGCTTGCGCGACCTGCCCGCACCCGAGGAGACCGCCGATACCTTCACCGGCAATGCCATCATCAAGGCGCTCTACTATTCCCAACACGCGCCCGAGCCAGTGTTTGTGGACGATTCCGGACTCGCTGTCGACGCACTCGGGGGAGCGCCTGGAGTGTGGTCGGCCCGCTACGCCGGCCCGGACGCCAGTGACCTCGCCAATAACGAACTCCTGCTTGAACGTATGAAAGGACAAGCCAACCGCGCCGCGCGTTTCGTCTCGATCATCGCGCTGGCCCGCAGTGGCAAGTTGCTCGAAACGTTTGAGGGCGTCGTCGAAGGAGAACTATTGACGGAGCCGCGCGGCGACGGCGGTTTCGGCTACGATCCCCTCTTCTTCTATCCGCCCTTCGGCTGCACGCTGGCCGAGGCCACTGCCGAGCGGAAGCTCACCGTCAGCCACCGCGGCCAAGCGCTCGAGAAGCTCTTCGCCTACTTGCCGGTGCTACTCCGCCGTCGCGAAAGTTTCCAGAGATAGAGCCCGATCATCGTCTTGCCGTCTACCATGCGCCCGCTCGCAAAGCCGGCCTCGAGTTCGGTCACCGTAAACCAGCGCCGCTCGATACGCTCGTCATCCATCGGCTGCGCCGCGCCCGGCGTCAACCCCTCGGCCAGATAGATATTCATCTTCTCGCCCAGGAATCCAGGACTCGCCCAATAGCCCACCAGCTTTTTCCACCTGCGCGCCGTGAAGCCCGTTTCTTCCTTCAACTCACGCCGCGCCGTCTTCATTGCTGACTCGCCCGGATCGATCTTACCGGCCGGCAGTTCCCACAAATAGGCACGGGCTGGTGCGCGAAATTGCCGTACCAGCAGGATGCGGCCCCGGGCGTCGCGCGCCACGACGACGGCCGAACCCGGGTGATGCACGATGGCACGCGTCAACGCAAAGCCCGCCGGGTCGAGCAACTCGTCCACGGTCAGAGCAATCATGCTATTGCGAAAATATTCGCGCGAGGAGATGATCTTCATGGCCGTGTGAGAATCAGTCGAGCACGCGCACGAACTCGGCCAGCACCCGGCACTGCGAGCCCTCTTCCAGTTCCCACGCATCGAACTCAGGGTTAAGAGGCTCCAGCAGGATCCGCGCGTGACGCCACTCGCCATCACCTGACACCTGCTTGATGCTACGGTAGCGCTTCACCGTGTACCGTTCCCCGCCCTGCTCACTCTCTCCCAGATGCTCCACCAGCACCTTGCGCCCTTGCCGCGACCCGGTCACGCCGGCGCGAAAAACACACCAACTGCCGTCTGGAATCTCCGGCTCCATCGACCGGCCCACCACCTGGGCGACAAACATGTCTTCGGTGAGACGCAGCCCCTCCGGCGCCTCGCGCCAGCCCTCTTCTTCCACATGCATCTGCTCGCCCCATCGCCCGGCGGCGGCACGGCACGAGTAAACCGGAAGATGAGTTTGAAACCGTTGCACGCGCGCCGGAACATGCTGCCGATACAGCCGGTCCAGTGTACGCTCAAACCGGTCCACCATCACCGGCCGCCGCTCCGAGAAACGGATGGCGTGCGAGAAGCTGTCCTCGCCCAGCCGCAGAAATTCATCGGCGCCCAGCCGCTCGATACGCGCGGAAAAATCGGCCGCCAGCGCGGTGAAGACTTCCTCTTCGTCCTCATCCATCCATTGGTCCCAATCGCGCCGCATGCGCAATTCCAGACGCCCGCCCGGCCGCTCATGCAGCAATACGCCGATCGGCTCCGGCACACGTCCAGGCAAAGCCGCGTCAACCAGCAGGAACTCGCCCTCGGTGGTCGCAATCAGATTGGCCGGCATGAAAATTGTTCTTGACGATATTCTTATCGGTTACCGCTGGCCGAAGCAAGCCAGCCCTTTTGCTATTGAGGCGCCAACGGGTAGTAACCCTTGCGGGTGCGCACTCGCACGTTCGGCAACGCCACTTTGACCTCGATGGTCCGGAACACCTTGGCTGAATCGGAGTTCTGCGGAGTATAACGCAGGATGTATTGCGTGGTTATCTCACCGGTCAGCGCAGCAATCGATTTGAACAGTCCGGTGGAGATCTCGGAAGCATAGCCGCCGGTGCCCACCTTCAGCGCGTAGTTGCCTTCATCGGATGGCGTCGACAGGTACCCTGACACGCCCTTGTATAACGTGTTCAGCGGAGTCTCCACGCGCCCGCCCGTTTCTTCAGCGAGCCGCGTCAGGTTGCTCTCGCCTTCCCCGCTAAATCCGAAAGCCTTGGTGCTGATTGCGTAGATCGTCACCAGATTGCGCTGAGCCAGTTCCAGCACCTCGGCCAGGGTCTTCTTGCTCGACGTATCGTGGCCGTCGCCGATCACCACAATCACGCGGCGCGGTTCGATCGGCTCACCCTTGACCAGATCGCGTGAGGTACAAGCCATGTAGATGGAATCGTAAAACGCCGCCCCGCCGCCCGGCTTGAGCTTCCGAAGTTTCTCCATCATCTTTTCCGGATCGTGGTTGGTGTTGACCTGGAGCTCGGCATCGGTGGAGTAGGAAACCAGATAGCCCTGATACCGTTTGTCGCCCGGCAGCATGGTCTGCACCAGATCAAGTGAGGCTTCCTGAAACGTCTTCCAATGCGTACGGCTGGTGCTGGAGGTGTCGATCAGAAAGCCCACCACCACCGGCTGATTGCGCTCACGGCTGAAATAGCCGATCTTCTGCTCCTTGCCCTGGTCAAAGACCTGGAAATCTTTTTGGTCAAGGTCGGTGACAAACCGGCCCTCCTCGTCGGTGACCGTGACCGGCACGATAACCTCGTTGACGGCCACTCGAATCGGCGCGGGTTCGGGCACCTGCGGCTGTTGCTGGCGGGCTCCGGCGGGAACTGCCTCGCCTGCCGCCGCCACCGCAGTCGCTGTCGCCTGCCCGGCCAGTATCGGGCTGGCCGCCCCGAGCAAAGGAAGAAACATCCGTCGAAGCATAGTAGCGTCCGTTCAGCTCCGATTATACGCCCCCTACCGAACCGGTGTCAGGCTGCGATCGAGTAATTCGGTCAACTTGTCGCGATCGATCGGTTTGGCGAGAAAATCATCCATCCCCGCTTCGAGGCATTTTTCCCGGTCGCCCGTCATGGCGTTGGCCGTTACGGCCGCAATCGGGACGTGGGCGCGCGGGCCTGGGCTGGCCCGAAGCAGACGGGTAGCTTCAAAGCCGTCCATCAGCGGCATCTGGCAGTCCATCAACACCAGATCGTAGTCGGCGGCCAGAGCCATGTCCACCGCCTGGCGCCCGTTGCTGGCGATATCAACCGCCGCTCCCAGTTTTTCCAGCATCCGCGAAGCCACGCGCTGATTGACCAGATTGTCTTCGGCCAGCAGGATCCGCCGGCCCTCGTACCGGGTTGGCGCACCCAGCCGGCTGGCGGCGGCCGGCTGAGTGGGAGGAGCGGCCAGGGCGTCCAGCGCCAACTGGAAGCGAAATACCGAACCACGGCCCAACTGGCTTTCCACCGTCAAATCGCCGCCCATCAACCGGGCCAGCGACCGAGAGATGGCCAGGCCCAATCCCGTGCCACCGTAAATCCGGGTGGTGGAGGCGTCGGCCTGCACAAACTGATCGAAGACCGCGTCCAGCTTGCCTGGAGCGATACCAATGCCGGAGTCTTCCACTTCGAGCGTCACCAGCCACCGGCCGCCCGCGCCGCGCTCCCCGCGCGCTCGCACCTCCACCCGGCCCTCCGCCGTGAACTTGATCGCGTTGCCAACCAGATTCATCACTACCTGCCGGACGCGGCCGGCATCGCCGCAAAACCACACGGGCATCGATTCGTTCAGCGAACGCTTGAGTGTAAGCCCCTTTTCCTGCGCCAGCGCGCCGAGCAAGTCGATCACATCCTGCACCACTCGGCCCAGCTCAAACGGAGATTGTTCCACCGTCATACGGCCGGACTCGATCCGAGCCACGTCCAGTACGTCGTTGATCAGGCTCACCAGCACGTGGGAGGAATCGCGAATGGCGCCGGCATACTCGCGCTGCTCCTCTGTCAAGCCGGTATCGAGCAGCAACGAGGCCATGCCAGTGATGCCATTCATCGGCGTTCGAATCTCGTGGCTCATCGTCGCGAGAAAATCGCTCTTCACCCTGGAGGCCTTCTCGGCCGCAGCGCGTGCGCTGTCAGCCTCGGCGCGAGCCTCCATCTGCGCCGTGACGTCGTGGTAGTTGACCACGATCGAGTGCACGGCCGGGTCCTTGAGCAGATTGTGCGCGTGCGCCTCGATCCAGAGCCAACGCCCGTCGCGATGCCGTACCCGGTACCGCCCTTCTGTAAAAGCGCCGTCGTCAAAGGCACATTGCTCCAGGATCCCCTGAAACTCCTGAAGATCGTCAGGATGCACCATCGCACCATATTTGCGGTCACCCAGTTGCGACGGTTCGTAGCCGAGGATGCGTTGCATGGCCGGGCTCTCGTAGGTACGTTCCATCTGGGCGTTCACCAGCGTAACGCCGCCCAAGCCATTTTCAATGAGTGACCGATAGTGGTGCTCCCGCAGTTGCATGGCCACCCGGGCGTGAACCCCGCGCCGAATCAGCGTCACCAGGAGCGTCACCGCCATCGCCAGAGACAGTGCGACGGGAAGGAAGAAGATCGGCCGCCCATAGAGCGGCCCATCGACCCAGAACCGGGTCACCGGCGAGTTTCCCCCGCGCTCCATCCGACGGGCCACAACCTCAATCTTGTGATTTCCCGCCGAAAGGCCGGTAACCCGAGTGCCGTTTTGCACGGACCAAGCCGACCACTCGCCGCCGTCAAAACGATAGCGTGTGTCAATGCTTCCCGGTACCGGGTAGCTCCCCTGCGAGGCCGTCTGCCAGTGGACCTGAACAGCGCCGTCTCGCTCCTCGACACCCATCACGCGCACACGGGTGAGGCCCTGCGGTGTCGCGCTGTCAATGCATGCCAGTCCCGCCGCCGCCAAACCCACACAAACCTGATCGCCGGTCCTGAGCACGGGCCAAAGCAAATCGACAGGCAAGCCGCGCTCTAACCCCAGCCGGACCCACTCGCCGCCTCTCCTTGCCGATACCCCGCCCCGGCCACCGGCCCAAAGCGTGCCCTGGCGGTCAATATGCAATTCCCAGATTGCATCGGAAGTAAGCCCATCGGCATGCGTCCAGCGGTGTACCTTGTCCTGAGCATCCAGCCACCCGATGCCCGTCGCACGATCACTCCAATATGGAGTGCCCTGCGCATCGACGACGAGGGAAAACACCATCGTGTCCGGCAACTCGGCCCTCCGCCCCCAATGCTTCCACTGACCCTGACGATACCGGCTCAAACCCAGTCGAGACCCAAAGTAGAGAGTCCCATCCGGAGCGGCAGTGACGGCATAGACAAGATCCGATGCCAACCCCTTCTTCGTGCTCCAGTGTTCAAACCCGGACCCGGTAAGGGAATAAACCCCTGCCTCTTCCGGCTTGTCCCCGGCCATCCCGCCTAACGCCATGAACCAGACTCGGTTGAATCGATCGACCGACACCCGGTGAATCCGGTTTCCCGTGAGACCGTCGGCGCGCCCAAAGTGGCGCCATGTTTTTCCGTCCCACCGCCTCGCGCCTCCATACGCCAAGCCGCTCGTCGCCCAAATATTGCCTTCAGCGTCCTCGGCCACCCCTGTCGACATCCCGAGCGGATGGCTGGCCATTCGCACCAACCCTGCTGAGCCTGCCGTGAGCCGTACCTGTTCAACACCGCCGCCGGTGGCCATCCATAGCGTGCCATCGCGCGCTTCGGCCAACCCGTTTACCGAGTTGCGATTGTCCGGAAACGGGTGCGCCCAAACTTTCCAGCCCGCTTGTGAGCCGCGAAAGAGATGCAGACCCGATTCGGTAGCCAGCCACAAGTCTCCGTTGTCACCGTAATGAATCTCCTTGGCCTGGCGCAACGCCGGAGGCAATAGCGTAAGTTCGATCCAACGATCAGCGTGGCGGCGCCAAACATGCCCGGAGCGATGCACCAGGATCGCCTCACCAGCGTCGATGAGATCGAGGGTCTGGATGTTTTCCAGGCTCGCCGGAGCGGCCACCCGTTTGGGCAGACCGGCCGGGCCCCACTCCCAAATCCCCGCCAGTTGCGGGGGATGAAGGAAAGCCGCCATGCCGTAGCCCCGGGGGTTTTCAACCAGCCCCGTCACGTGAAAGCCCGCTCGCTCCCAGGGTTTGCCGGCCGGCGCCGGAAACATCAGTGTGGATGAACCCTTCCGTGTCCGGAAAACCCCGCGCCGGTCGCACCACCAAGCCGCCCCCGATCCCGTCTGCTGAAAGTAAGCCGAACGCATCAGCTCAAGCTTGTCCGATATCCCTGCCAGTTGGGTTCGCCCGCGGTCCACGATCACCGGCTGCTGGGTGGGGGGCAGCACCAGAATTTCGCCGGTGTCGAGTCTGGTGCCGTCCATCCACTGCGCTTCGACGCACGGCGCCGCCAATCGAAAGCCGGACCGGTCCCCCTCATACATGCAACCCAACGCGAAGGCAAATACCTTGCCTCCGGCACCCGCCACCAAACGGCCCAGTTCGTCAGGCAGCCCCGTGGCAGGGTGCCAGAAATAGCCGTCATACCAGGCCACGCCCTTTTCGGTGGCAGCCCACATCGTGCCATCGCCCGCGGTCAGGATCTGTTGCACCCGCCCCGATGGCAGGCCAGAGGATTGGTCAAAGTGCGACCAACGCCAATGCTCGTGGAGCAGGTCCAGCCGCGAAGCGGTGGCGGCTGACAAAACGTGCGCGCCCACGGTCAGCCAGAACAGGCTGAGACACTGGAGCGATGGTCCTGGCACTTTCATTTGATCCCGCCCTAGTCTCATCGGTGAGACTAGAGGGGCTCTTAGCCTGGAACCTGGTTTGGTCTTATTAGCGCTGTACTCGTCCGGAGCCGCCGCCTTTGATCAGACCTTCCACCTCATCGCGGGTGAAGCGATTAAAGTCGCCCGGGATGGAATGCTTGAGGCACGACGCTGCCACGGCGAATTCCAGCGCGTCCTGATGAGACCCCAAATGGAGGAGGCCGAAAATCAGTCCGCCGGCAAAGCAATCGCCGCCCCCGACGCGATCCACGATATGCGTGATGTCGTAGTGCCGGCTCAACAGAAAATCCGTGCGGTTGTGGAAACAGGCGGACCAGCCGTTGCGGGAGGCGCTGTGAGACTCGCGGAGCGTGATGGCAATGCCCTTCAGATTGGGATACCGGCTCAGCACTTTCTCGGCCAGCGCGCGATAGACGCCGTGGCTCAGTTGCCCCGAGTGGACATCCACGTCGGCCTCAATGCCCAGCGCCGCCTGACAGTCCTCTTCGTTGGCGATGCAATAGTCGGTGTGCTCAACCAGCAGCGGCATAACTTCCTTGGCTGCTTTGCCATACTTCCAAAGATTCTTCCGATAGTTGAGGTCGCAGGAGACGACAAGCCCTTGAGACCGCGCCGCTTTCGCGCTTTCAACCGATAGGTCAGCAGCAGACTGGCTGAGGGCCGGTGTGATACCGGTGATATGGAACCAACCGCCGCCGGCGAACGACCGCGCCCAATCGATATCGCCTGGCTTGGCCAGTGAAATCGAGCTACCCTCGCGGTCATAAACAACCTTGGAGGGGCGTTGATTGGCTCCCGACTCTACGAAGTAGATCCCAAAGCGCCCCTTCTGCCGAACCAGGTGGTCTGCGTCCACTCCAAAGCGCCGCAATTCACCGGCAAACGCTTCCGTGATCGGGTTATTCCCCGGTACCACGGTGACGTAGCGCGACTGGCCGCCATAACCGGCCACGGCGACTGCCACGTTGGCCTCGCCGCCGCCGAAGGTGGCGACAAATTGCGGCGACTGCAGGAAGCGCTCAAAGCCGGGCGGCGCCAGCCGCAACATGATCTCTCCGAATGACACGACAAGTTTAGACATAGGCGACCTCTCAGTTTAGCGAAACAATCTCGGCTAAGGCGAATCCCCGACCCTGGGGCTACGGCAATCAGCCGGGTGGGTAATCGAAGTTAGCGGTCCGGCCGATAAAGCAATCACCAATATGAGTGTCGCAACACAAATGGCCGCACTAGGGGCGGCGCAGGCCAAGAGTCCAATTATGGATCCCGGCAAGCACGCCATGCCGGTTCCTCCCATTCCCGAGACTCTGGCCGACACCGGGCTGCCGGACTCGCTGATTGAGCAACTTCTCATGAAAGTTCTCTACTTTCAGGGCGACACCCTGGGCCGGGACTTGGCCGCCGCGATGGGCCTCAAGTTCAGCGTCGTCGAAGGCGTCATTGAGTTGCTCAAGCACCAGCACATGATCCAGGTGAAGAAGTCGCTCGGGATGGGCAATATCTCGGCGGTCTACTCCCTCACCGACAACGGCCGCACGGTCGCGCGCGAACATTTGAATCACTCGCAGTATGCGGGCAAAGTGCCGGTGCCGCTGGAGCAGTATGAAGCGATGGTGGCGGCCCAGAAACTGCCCGATAGCTGGCTCACGATGGAGATGCTGCGGCGCGCCTTCAAGCATATGGTGGTTTCTGAAGAGATCCTGTCGCGCGTCGGCCCGGCCGTCAACGCCGGCAAAAGCTTCCTGATCTACGGCCAACCCGGCAACGGTAAAACCTATCTGGCCGAAGCTCTGTTCGGCCTCGATCCGGCGCCCATCTTCATTCCCTACGCCATCGAGGCACAGGGCATGGTGATTGAACTGTTTGATCCGCTGCATCATCAACCGGTGGAAACGCAGGAAGAGGACGGCAGTCTGCTGGCACTGGCGCGGCAGGCCACTCACGACATGCGTTGGATCAAAGTGCGCCGGCCGTTTATCGTCAGCGGCGGTGAACTCGACATCGGCATGCTTGAGCTCAATTACAACCCCACCGCCAAATACTACACGGCGCCGATGCAGCTGAAGGCCAACAACGGCATCTATCTGATCGATGACTTTGGACGCCAGAAGGCGAGCCCGGCTGAAGTGCTAAACCGGTGGATCGTGCCCATGGAGCGCCGCATCGATTATCTGACTTTCAAGAACGGCACCAAGATCCACGCGCCGTTTGAGTGCTTCCTGATTTTCTCGAGCAACCTGCAGCCCAACCAACTGGGCGACGAGGCCTTCCTGCGCCGCATTCAGTACAAGATGCTGCTCAAGAGCCCGGAGGAGGTTGAGTTCAAGGAGATTTTCGACCGGTTCTGCCAACAGCAGAAGCTGCCTTGCGACGACGACGTGTACGAGCGCTTTCTCCAAAAGCACTACCGCAACAAGGGTAAACGGCGGCGGCGTTGCCACCCGCGCGACGTGGTCTCTCATGCCATGGATCTGATCCGCTTTGAAAAGCGGATGTGGAAGCTCACCGACGAAGTGCTGGACCACGCCTTTGAGAGCTGCTTCACCGAAGTCGGGCACGACGCCTGAGATTTTGATCAGGCCGACGGGAATATTTTCGCCGTTTGGGGCATAATGATTTCGGAAGAGGTGCTCAGAGCATGTTGATCCACGTTCCGAAAGGCTGGGAGATTCCTGAACGGGAGGCCACGCCTGAAAGCGCTTGGCTCAACCGTCGCGAGTTGGTCAAGGGCCTCGCCCTGGCCGGCGCGTCCGCACTCGCGCTCCCCGGAGCAGAGCCAAAGTCGATCTGTCCCGCCAAACGGAACGAGCAGTACCCGCTGGACCGTCCCGTCACCGTCGAATGGGCCGCCACCGGCTACAACAATTTCTACGAGTTCCATCCCACCGACAAAAGCGCGGTCAAAGACAACGTCGGCAAGTTTGTCACCAAGCCCTGGACGATCGAGTTTACGGGTCTGATCAACAAGCCGCAGACGATTGACTTGGACCAGTTGATGAAGACTATGCCGTTTGAAGAGCGCCTCTATCGGCACCGGTGCGTCGAGCGTTGGGCGATGGCCGTGCCGTGGACCGGCTTCCCGATCTCTGAGCTGATCAAGCAGCTAGAGCCCAAGCCCGAAGCCAAGTTCCTGCGCTTTGTCACCGTGTCGCGGCCCGAGCAGATGCCCGGCATGCGCATGGCGCCCTGGTACAAGTGGCCCTACTACGAAGCCCTGCGGATCGATGAGGC
>JAYTKJ010000206.1:0-8020 GCA_043730365.1 Acidobacteriota bacterium
TGCGGGACGAGAACGCGACGCTCCGGGCCACGCACGTCGAGTACGAAGCGCGGGTCACCGAGCTTCGCCAGCAGTCCGAAGAAAAGCTGGCGCTGGTGAACGAATCTCAGCATCGGCTGGTGGAAACCTTGCGCGGTACGCTCGACGAAAAGATCGAAGAGCAGGAGGCTAAGGTCCGGGCGGCGGCGGCTCAGGTTGAGCGGATCCGGCAGGAAAATGAGGCGCTGCGCAACCATAGCGCGGCTCTTCAGCAGGCAGCGGCGGCCGGTCCGGTGGCGGGCAGCGGCGGCGGAATTGCCCCGGAAGTGCTGGCGGAGCGGGAGATGCAGTTGTCGGCGGTGCTCGCCGAGGCGCTTCAAATGAAGAAGCAGATCGAGACCCTGGAAGCCGAAAAGTCATTGGCTCAGGCAGCGGCAACCTCCGGCGCGGGGTCGGAGTTGCTGGCGGCGCGAGAGAAGCAGTTGACGTCTGTGCTGGGCGAAGCTCTGCAGTTGCGCCGGCAGGTGCAGGCTCTCGAGGCTGCGCGGGCTCAGGCGGTGGCTGAGGCCATTCGGCCTGAACTATTGGCCGAGCGTGAATCACAACTGGCGGCGGCTTTGGCTCAGACCGAGGAAGTTCGCCAACGCGTCTCAGCTCTGGAATTGGAAAAGTTTGAAGTGGTGGCGCGCGCCATCCACCCGGAAGTGCTCGCCGAACGCGAAGCGCAACTGGCGGCGGCCCTGGTCGATCTCCAGGAGGCTCGACAAGACGTCGCGATTCTCGAGGCGGAAAAGGCGGCGTCGGCGGGTAGCGGTGTTAAGCCGGAAGCGCTTGTCGAACAACATGCTCTCCTGACGGTCTCGCTGGACCAGGCGCAAGAGCGCATCAAGGCTCTCGAAGCGGAGAAAGCCGAAACCGCCGCCCGCGCCATCCAGCCCGAAGTACTCGCCGAACGCGAGCAGCAGGTCCAAGAAGCTCACCAGCGCGTTGCCGCCCTGGAAGCGGAGAAAGCCGAAACCGCCGCCCGCGCCATACAGCCCGAAGTACTCGCCGAACGCGAGCAGCAGGTTCAAGAAGCTCACCGGCGCGTCGCCGCTCTGGAAGCGGAGAAAGCTGAAACTGCTGCCGGGGCTATCCAGCCCGAAGTACTCGCCGAACGCGAGGGGCAACTCGCCGCCGCATTGGCCCAGGTTCAGGCTTTGGAAGCCGAAAGAGCAAGCTGGGCGCCTTCGGCCACCGATCGCATCGCCTTGGAACTGCTCGGCGATCGCGAGGCTCAGTTGCAGACCATGACAGCCGAGGCCCAACAATACCGTCAGCGAATTGAAGGTCTCCAGCAGGAGGCTGGTGCGCTCACCGAAAAAATCGCCACGCTGGTGACGCCTGACGTACTGGCAGAGCGTGAAACCCAGCTCTCGGCCGCGCTTGAACAGTCGCGGGAGGCTCGGGTCCGTATCGAAGCCCTTGACGCCGAAAGAGCCGCACTCTCCACGACTCTCGCGGCCTCTATCGCACCCGAGGTTTTCTACGCTTCGCAAGCCGAGATCGACCAGTTGAAGCAACAACTGGCAAAGCTGACCGAACAACACACGCAGGAGCGCATGGATGCCGAAGCCCTCCGGGCCGACAACGCCAGTCTCGAGGCGGCCAAAATGGCAGCCGAAGCAGCAGCCGCCGAACTGATCCGCAATCGGCTGCGGCGGGCGCCATTCAGCCCGATGCGAGCCCGCAACGTGGTGGAGATGGCGGGCATGGGGGGCCAAAGTGAATTCGCCGAGGCGGCGGGTGAGAGTTTGGCGGACAAGGTCACGGTCAAGCTCCCCGGCACCAAGCGCATCGTCGTCCACTCACTTCCGAGCGTGAGTTCATATCAGGGCGCCGTTCACGCCAAGTCCGAAGTCGATTGCGTGGCCGGCCTGGTCCAACTGGCTGCGGATGTGCGAGCGCATATCGGCAGTCTTGAGTCAGGCAACGGAGAACTGGCCGTCGCGTACCTCCCGGGCGACGTGCTGCTCGGGGTCGCGTTGGAGCAGGACCCGAGTCTGCTCGGGTTGGCTGCCCAGCGCAACATTGTGGTCGCCACACCCAACAGCCTCGTCGGACTGATGGGCACGGCGGCCGCCTCCTGGCGCCAACACAAGATCGCTGAAGAATTGCAGGCGGCCCGTAGCGCCAACCAGGCCCTGTGCGACCAGTTGGCCAACTTGTCAGGCTCGCTCGAAGGGTTGCGCAACAGCCTCGGAATCGCCGTTCAATCGGTACATCAGAACACCGCTGCTGCGCAGCTTGACTACGCGTCACCTCTGGAGCCGGTCGCCGCTTCAGCCGGGCCGCACTTGATCGAGTAGGACCAGGAGCTGACCAACTCCGCACTACACAATCTCCTCTGTTGGGCCGACAGCTCAGACTGCCGGCTTCTCTTTTGTGCGGGGATTGTAAATGTCCTGTAAATGTGGCCGGCAGCCGAAACTGCTGGAAAATGAGCCGCGTATTACTAGGCGAAGGAGGAAAACCATGAAATACGGTTTCCCGAAAGCGATAGTGAACGCGGCTCTGGCGATGGCGCTCGTGGCGGGCATGCCCGGAGCGGCGAAGGCGGCTTCCGCACCCAAGGCGGTGGCCGGCGATGTGAACCGGACTGACTCGGTGCTCGCCGAGCGTATCCGCAAAGAGCTGGTGACCCTGCCGTTCTACGGCCTCTTTGACAACATGGCGTTTCGCCTCGAAGGCGGCAAAGTCACGCTGATGGGTCATGTCACCCGGCCAACACTCCAGTCGAGTGCGGTCAACGTGGTTAAGCGGCTCGAGGGTGTCACTGAAGTCGTGAACGAGATCGAAGTACTGCCGCTGTCCCGATTCGACGACGACATCCGCCTGCGCGTGGCTCGGGCCATCTACGGCTCGACATCGCTCTCGCGCTACGGCCTGGGTACACAGCCCTCGATCCGCATCATCGTCAAGAACGGCGAAGTGACGTTGGAAGGCGTGGTGCTCAACGGCGGCGACCGGACCATCGCCAACCTCAAAGCCAACGGCGTGTTTGGTGTGTTCAAGGTGAACAATAATCTGCGCGCCGAGAGGTCTTGAGCTGTCGGGCTGCAGACAAACCGCCGGGGGCAACCCCGGCGGTTTCGCATTTAGCAAAGCTCAAGAAAGCTTTACACTCCTAATGTGCCGAAGCGGGCTCCCGTCGCGTCTCAACCTACATATGCAAATAAGCGTGCGCGCCATACTACTGGCCTTCCTGGCGGCGGCCCTCTCAGCGGCCACCATTCCGGGCCACTACGTAGTGGAACTCTCCACGCCATCGGTGTCCGAACAAACCTTTGGGCGCGCTCCCGCCGGCAAGGCAAGCGGCAGCCGGGCTTGGCTGGCCACCACCGCCACCGAGTCGCACCGCCGAAGACTGCGGGGTGAACAACAACAGATGCGCACCCAGCTCGGGCAGCGCCACGCGCGCGTGCTCGGTTCGGTGGACACCGTGGCCAACGCGATCTTCGTCCAGCTGACTGGCGACGACGCGCTGACGCAGTTGCGAGCCCTGCCCGGTGTCCGGCGGGTGGTGCCGATGCGTGAGTTTCACCGTGTGATGGATCGCGTCGTACTGGTCCACAAAGTGGCCGACGCCTGGGCACAAATTGGCGGAGACCGCGCGGGCCAGGGCATCAAGGTAGCCGTAATCGATACCGGCGTCGAAGTCTCGCATCCCGCGTTCCAGGACAGCGCCATGCAAGCGCCTGAAGGCTTCCCCCGATCCACTTCCGAAGCCGACGCTGTCAACACCAGTGGCAAAATAATCGTCGCCCGCAGTTATGTCTCGATGCTGCCGCGCCGTGATCCCGACCTCTCCTCGCGCGATCGCGTCGGGCACGGCACCGCGCTGGCCGCGGTGATCGCCGGCGTGCGCACCGCCGGGCCGCTCGCCACGATCAGCGGCGTCGCGCCGAAAGCCTGGATCGGAAGCTATAAGGTCTTCGGCACTCCCGGCTTCAACGACACGGCCAGTGACGCCGCGATCCTCAAAGCGATCGATGACGCCGTCAACGACGGTATGGACGTGATCAATCTCAGCCTCGGGTCAGACTTGGCGCCGCGCCTCGACGAAGACCTCGAAGTACAAGCGATCGAACGAGCCTCCCGCGCCGGTGTGGTGGTCGTGGTGTCGGCGGGTAACAACGGCCCCGGTCTGAACACGTTGGCGTCGCCCGGCACCGCTCCATCGGCGATCACCGTGGGAGCGGTCACCAATGATCGGATCTTCGCCGCCAGCGCGCAAGTAGCAGGTTTGGGTTCGTTTCTCGCCGTAGCCGGCAGCGGCCCCATGCCAGCCGCGCCACTCACGGCCGCGCTGGTTGACGCCGCTACACTGGACAACCCGGGCTTGGCTTGCACCGCCCTCCCCACTGGATCGTTGAACGGAGCCGTGGCGCTGATTCTACGCGGCACTTGTGCGTTCGAAACCAAACTCACCAACGCCCAACGCGCCGGCGCGGTGGCGGCGCTCGTCTACGCCACCGAGCAAGCGCCGGACCCCATTCCCATGAACGTGGGCGCCGCAACCTTGCCCGCCGAGATGATCAGCCACCAGGATGGGGTCGCGATCAAAGACAAATTGACGCAGGGCGCAGGCGTGGCGACGATGAACTTTACGGCGGGCGCGGTTGCGATCACAGCCAACCGGCGCAGCAGCTTCTCGGCGGCGGGGCCGAACGTGGACATCGCGATCAAGCCCGATCTGGTGGCCGTCGGCTCGGACGTGTACACCGCCACCCAGACAGTGGACAGCAACGGCGACATGTACAGCGCCAATGGCTTCGTCCTCGTAGATGGCACCAGCTTTTCCGCGCCGATCGTCGCAGGCGCGGTGGCGCTGCTCAAGAGTGCGCGGCCCGGGCTGACGGTGGATCAGTATCGCTCACTCATCGTCAACAACACCATGGACACGCTGGCGGGCGGGTCTTCGGAAAAGTTGGCGGGCCTCCAGATGGCGGGCTCTGGCTCTTTGAATATGCTCGCCTCCCTGAACGCCACGGTCGCCGCCTACCCTGCGTCCTTGAGCTTCGGCAGCGGCGACGGCGACGTGCGAATGCTGCGCTCGTTCACGCTGACCAACCTCAGCGCGGCCGCCGACACGTTCTTCCTTGGTACCGACGCGCGCGCGGGCTCGGCCGGCCCAGCGGCTGATTCGGTGCTGGTCGCGGCGGGCGCTTCGGTTGATGTGCCGGTCACCTGGACCGCCAACGGCTTGGTCGCGGGCACTCACGAAGGGTTCCTGCTCATCCGCAGTTCCACCACCGGGTTGACTACTCGCGTGCCCTACTGGTATTCGGTCGCTTCGCCCAGCCCCGCTTCGATCACAGTATTAAGCTCCAGCCTCAGCGGCAGGAGGAACGCGGTCGTTCGCGACGCCGTCCTCTTCCGCGTTCTCGATTCTTCGGGCGTGAACCTGACCGGCGCAGACCCGACCGTGACAGTTGTCGCCGGAGACGGCGTTGCCCGCCCCGTGGCCAATTACGATTCCGAAATCCCGGGCTTGTTCGGCCTGACGGTGCAACTCGGGCCCGTCCCCGCCATCAACACCTTCCGCATTCAAGCCGGCGAGGTCAGCATCACTGTCAACGTCACCGGCCAATAGCCGAAACTTCTCACCAAAGCCGACCAGAACGGCGCCGCCTCCCCCGCCTGTCCGGCGCCCCCGGCGACCAGAACTGCGCTCGCTGTCTTGCGTGCACGGCGCTTAACGGCGGGGGCGGCAGTGTCACCGTCCAACTACCTGGCCCCGCCACCTACACACCAGGAGTCAAGCAGCAATTGGTGGTCAAGTTCGTAGACGCCGCCGCCACCCGCTACGGCTTCGAACTCACGGCCAGGATGGGCAGCGATCTCACCACCGGCCAGGCCGGAAGCTTTGCCACCGTTGACGCCAACACGAGCGTGAAGTGCGACAACGGACGACGGGCACCCTGCTCGAGCGCGAGCGTCGTCCAGTCGCCACCCACACATTGGCCGGCGCGCGTTCACGATCGATTGGACCCCACCGGCCACCGACGTCGGCAACGTCCGCCTCTACGTCGCCGGCAACGCAGCCAACGGCAACGGCAGTAACTCGGGTGACCACATCTACACCAGCAGCGTGGAACTTAGTCCGGCCGCTTCTTCTCCCAAACCAACCATCAGCTCGACGGGCGGAGTCGCCAACGGCGCCAGTTTTGAAGCGTCAATCTCGGAAGGCGCGTGGATTCCATCAAGGGGACGAACCTCGCCACCACCACGCGCACCTGGACGGCAGCCGAACTGGCAAGCGGCAAACTACCCATCGCGCTCGATGGCGTCAGTGTCTCCGTGAACGGCAAGGCCGCGTATGTCCAGTACATCAGCCCCACGCAGATCAACGCCGTCTCGCCGGCCGGCAATGCCGCTGGTCCGGTCGAGGTGCGCGTCACCGCCAACGGGCAGACCAGCGATGCCGCCATGGCTACGATACAGTCCTTCGCTCCGGCGCTATTCACTTTCGACGGGAGATTCCTGGCGGCCACACATGCATCTTCGGCGTTGCTAGGCAAAGCCGGCCTGTTCCCCGCGGCGCCCACCGCGACCACCCCCGCCAAACCCGGCGAGATCATCGTGATGTACGGCACCGGTTCGGAGCTACCAGTCCGGTGGTCGCGGCCGGCGAGGTCGCCGGTAGCGTCGCCCCGTTGGCCAATCCAATCAAAGCCAGCATCGGCGGAGTCAGTGCCCTCGCGGCTTTTGCCGGCCTGGCGCCTCCCTTCGCCCGCCTCTATCAGTTCAACGTCACGGTGCCGGAAGCGGCGCCGGACGGCGATCAGCCGGTGGTCGTCGAGATCGGCGGCGTCAGTTCGCTCAAGAACGACTCCTGCTGCATGATCACCATCCAGCGGTAATAGCGCCTGTTATGATGAGGGAATCTCCAGGTAGATTCATTGATAGCGGAAACACGATCGGCCCGATTTGATTCCCTCTCTCTCGACTGCGGCGTGACGCTTGCGCCCGTAGAGGTGGCCTACCAGACGTACGGCCAGTTGGACGCCGAGCGCTCCAACGCGATTCTCATCACCCACGCCTTCTCCGGCGACGCGCACGCGGCGGGCATCAACCCCGAGACCGGCAAGCCTGGCTGGTGGGATTCCATGATCGGTCCGGGCAAGGGTTTCGACACCAACCGCTTCTTCGTCATCTGCTCAAACGTGTTGGGCGGTTGCCGCGGCACCACCGGCCCCAGTTCGATCAACCCCGCCACTGGCCTTCCGTTCGGCCTCGCCTTTCCCGGCATCACCATTGCCGACATGGTGCGGCTCCAGGCGCGCCTCATGGATCACCTCGGCATTGAGCGGCTGCTGGCGGTGGCCGGGGGATCGATGGGCGGCATGCAAGTACTCGAGTGGGCCGTGAGCTATCCGCACCGCGTCGCCGCCGCGCTGCCGATCGCTTCTTCGGCCCGGCACAGCGCCATGCAGATTGCGTTCAATGAAGTAGGGCGGCAGTCCGTGATGGCAGACCCCGATTGGAACGACGGCAGCTACTACAGCGGCAAACCGCCAGGCCGAGGCTTGTCGGTAGCCCGCATGGTGGGTCACATCACCTACATGAGCGACGATTCGATGCGCGAGAAATTCGGCCGCCGCTTCCGTGACAAAGGGCAACCTTCGTTCAGTTTCGGCGTCGACTTCGAGGTGGAGAGCTACCTGCGTTATAACGGCAATCAGTTTGTCGATCGCTTTGACGCCAACTCGTATCTCTACATCACCAAGGCCATGGATTACTTTGACCTCGGCGCGGGCTTCCCGTCCCTGGGCGCCTCGCTCGAGCGCGCGCAGGCTCGCTTTCTCGTCATTAGTTTCACTTCCGATTGGCTCTATCCGTCCTACCAATCGCTGGAAATCGTGAACGCCCTGCGCAGCCGCAATCGCGACGTAGCCTACTGCGAGTTGCCTTCCACCTACGGTCACGATGCGTTCCTGGTGGAAGTGGAAGAGCAAACGGAGATCGTGCAAGGCTTCCTGACGCAAACTCACAAGCA
>JAYTKJ010000207.1:0-2998 GCA_043730365.1 Acidobacteriota bacterium
GCAGTTCTTCGGTTTGACGGCGGATTTCCGGATCGGTATCGTGCTCGGTGAGATAGCGGGCACGCTCATGCGGCGTAAGTTCCACCAGGGCGTGAAACAATTGCTCGACCTCAGCGTTCACGTCGCCATCTCCTTCGTCAGCCACGCTTGGACCGAGCGAATTGAATTTCCATCCCGAGTTCCTGCGGAGCGAGTCACCACATAGTTATCTAGATGCCGTCTTGAGTTGTCGAAGGACAAACGCATTCTTGGGGAGCTTGCGATCCCAAGTCCGCCAGATCTCCAGCCGCCGCTCTTCCAGTGCCGCGGCTTCCGGCACTTGACCCGCGCGGCGGTGGAGGGACGCCATGGCTTCATAGAGTGTCGAAAACTCGTTGGCGCGTTCGAGGCTCGTTTCCGGCTCCGGCTTGGAGGCTAGGATCCGCGTTAGCAATTGTTGGTATAACTCGATCCCGTGGCGCACATCGCGATCCGCTTCCAGTTCTGCCTCCGCGCGGAGGGCATGGTCCAGTTCCGACACCAGTCTAACCTCTTCAGACGGGTACATCTTGAGGTCCTTCAATCTGGTAAAGGCCGCATCAAGGCGGGCGTGCGCTTCGGCGCCGCGCCCCAGTTTGCGAAGTGGGTACGTGGAATGGGCCAGCGTCTCGGCTTCCTTGCGCCGCGCCCTGGAATTGTCCTTGATAGATGCCAAACTCCGCAATCCGCTGTCGTAGACCGCCACAGCCCGCCGGGGGTCGGTGTAGCGCAGAACGTCGGCCAGGTCAACTGCGTATATGGCGTGGCCAAGCAGGCTCCGGGCGTTTTTGGGGTCCTGACGCAACAATTCTTCTGAGACGCGGAATGCCTGCTCGAACAGTTCCAATGCCTCTTTTGTGCGGCCCAGGCCGTCCTGACCCAGAACCTTCGCTTGCTCCTGCAGAGCGATACTGTACTCGCTGAGAGAAGTGAATCGCTGCTTGCCTTCCGGTGGCGTTAGAACACGCACGGCCTCTTGAGCTGCGGCGAGGCCTTCCTCCAGCCGGCCGGCGCTGCGCAAGGTTCGCGAAACGACAATCTGAGCCGATCCCGCACGAAGGGTCAAGTTTGTCGCCATCGCAATAGCGATTGTCTGGCGGAGCAGTCGCAATGCGTCCTCGGTGAGACCCTTCTCTTGGTACCGGTTGGCGACACTCTGGCCGACAATGATCGCGCCCATGGATTCCTCGCGGCTGTCACCAGGCGGCCCCGTACGGAGATACTGCTGAAGTAGTTCTTCGGATTTCCGAGCCAGAGGCAGCGCAGCGGTGTCCGGGCGCCTGCCCTCAGCTAGCAGCATTCGATCATGCGCGACTTGCGCCGCCCGCAAGCGTGCCATCCGGTTCGAAGGCTGCACCGCAATTGCAGACGCGAGCAGAGCTTCTGCTTTCTGGAGGCTTTGTTCCGCGTTCTCCGTCTGCCCTAGATTCGGCGTAATCGGTACGCCTTGCACGCGGGCCACGCGCAGGTAGGCGGCGCCCAGATCGAGCGCGAACTCGGGATCATTGCCCGCGCTCGCCGCTAAGGACTTCAAATACTCGAGCGCCGTATCGACGATGAACTGGCGCGACTCGGTGGAACCTGGAAGGTTCCGCACCTTTAGGTCAATGTCCAGCAGTTTGTTCGACAGCTTCCGCACGTCATTGAACCGCTGCTGTGCGATGGCGCGTTCACGGTTCGCCACATACAAACCCACGGACAAGCCCGCCACGGTGAGCGCGGCTGCCGCCAAGGGAAGCCAGTATTTTCGGGCCAGCTTCCTGGCGCGGTAGAGTACGTCCGCCTGCCTTAACCGGATGGGGCGGAGATCCAAGAACGCTTCCAGATCGTCGGTGAACTGTTCGACCGTCGAGTAGCGTTCGTGCGGCTCCTGGCGCAGAGCCTTCCGCAGGATCAGATCCAGATCGCCTTTGATTTGCCATGGACCCTGGCTAGGGGGCGCGCCGGTGAGCAACTGGCAGAGGACAGCGCCCAGCGAATAGATGTCGGACGTGGTGTTGATGCTCCCGCCCGCCGCCTGCTCAGGGCTGGCGAAGGCCGGCGTCAGCATACGGACATCGGTCATTTGGGCATCGGCGGTCAAGTCGATTATCTTGGCGATGCCGAAGTCGAGCAGCTTGGCACCCCCCTCGCTGGTGACCATGATGTTGCTGGGTTTCAGATCCCGATGCACCACCAGGTTGCGGTGCAAGTAGGCGACGGCGGCGCACACGGCGAGGAACAAGCGGAGCTTTTGCCGAACGCTTAGACCGGCGGCGTACTCGTCAATCGGCCGGCCCTCCACATATTCCATCGCCAGGTAAGGCTGGCCGCCGTCCAAGTGCCCCGCATCCAGCAGCCGGGCGATGTTGGGATGCTGCAACGCCGCCAGAATCTGCCGCTCCTGGAGGAAGCGTTCCCGTTGGATCTCATGCAGGCCCGGACGCAGCAGCTTGATCGCGGCGCGCTGCTGCACTTCTCCATCCACTCGTTCAGCCAGATACACCACGCCCATGCCGCCGCGCCCGATCACCTTGATCAGTTGGTAGGGACCACAGTGGGCGCCCTGCGCATCAAGCTGGGACAGCGCGCGCCCCGCCACCTGGCCGATATCGCGCAACAACGGAGCGCTGTCCGCCGAATCATAGGCCAGCAGCTCTTCGGTCTGACGGCGGATGTCCGGATCGGTGACGTGCTCGGTGAGATAGCGGGCACGCTCCTCCGGCGTGAGTTCCGCCAGGGCGTGAAACAGTTGCTCCACTTGAGCGTTCAAGTCGCCATCTCCTTCGTCAGCCACGCCTGGGCCAAACGTAGTTCCCGGCGCACCAGGTGAACCGAAATAGACATGGCCGAGGCGGACTCTTCCGCGGTCATGCCGCCAAAATAGCGCATTTCGATGAGCTGCGCTCTCAGGGTGCTGTCCTGTTCCAGCCGGTCCAGAGCTTCGTTCACCACCAGGACAGTCTCATCCGGCTTGCGGCCCAGGTTCGTCAGGCCTGAG
>JAYTKJ010000208.1:0-20401 GCA_043730365.1 Acidobacteriota bacterium
GGGAGCGTTGGCCTATCCAACGTGCAAGGACGGCTACGCTGCCTTCGGGGCGAACGTTTGTACCCCGGTATGCAAGGACGGCATGACGGATATCGGCGTATCGTGCGCCAAAAAGTCCTCGACACGAGATACCATTGCCTCCAGTTGCGGCGCCGGCATGGTGTATGAATCCGGGCTGTGCTATAAAGCTTGCACTCCGGGCTATGCGGGAGTGGGCCCAGTGTGCTGGGGAACCTGCCCTGCCAATCTTCCGTACCAATGCGGCGCCGGTTGCGCCAAGGATATCGACACCTGCGCCACCACCACGAACGATCAAGTCCTTTCCGTGGTGAGCTCGGTGACCGATATGGTGTTGATGGTGGCTACGGCAGGCATTGGCACTGCCGCCAAGAAAGGAATCGAGCAGGGCACGAAGGTAGGTGTCAACGCCGCCGCCAAGAGCCTGACCAAGAACATTTCTAAACAGGCCGTAAAGGACTCGCTCAAGGCTACCGCGAAGAAGTACAGCAAGGAACTGGCCGAAACAACGTTCGATACGTGGTCTGAAGCCCTAGGAACCTATCAGACGCAAGCCGTCATCGACGGAGCGGCTGGTGCCGATATCCCGGACTTTAATTGGGCGGATCTGGACCCGACGGGCATCGCCAGCATCGTCACCGCTTACGCCCACCCAGTGTGCGCGCCACCCCCTGCGGGATCCGTGGTGCCGGGCGACCCGCCCTCGAGCACCATTCCCGCACTTCCGCCCGGCCCGCCTCCGCCGACTTGGCGGCAGGTTTCCGGCCTGGCCAGCGATATCGCCGTGACCGACACCGGTACTGCATGGGCGATTGGGAACGAGACCACGGCCGACAAGGGCATATGGCGAATGCGGCCGGGCGACTCAACCTGGACCTTGAAGCCGGGGCGCGCCAAACGCGTGGGTGCGGGTGGCAGCGACACGGTGGTTGTCGTGACCGATAACGGCGCGGTCTTCAAGTGGGCCGGCACAGACTGGAAGCTTCTTCCGGGTTGGGCTAGCGACGCGGCGGTGGATGCGGTTGGCAACGTCTTTGTGATCGGTAAGAACGGCACGGTTTGGGAGATGAAGCTAGGGCAGACGGTTTGGACCGCTCTGCCGGGCCTGGACGGTCTCTCGATCGCCGGGTCTCCCGTCCGGATCTCCGCGGCGGGAGCGGAGAAGGTGACCATCGTTACCGACCAAGGCCGAGGCGCCGCCTGGGTGGCCGGGGCTAGTGGCTGGACAGACAAGGCCTATGGAGGCGCCGATGTTGCCACTCTCGCCGATGGCTCCAACTACGCCGTGGCCGGCACGCAGATTCAGCATTCCAAATTTGGCTACCAGGGAGAACCGGCCGGAGCAACGACCCATCTGAAAGCAGTGGCTGCCGGCGGCCACAACGGGATCTGGGCGCTGGCGGACGACGGGAAAATCTGGAAACGGCAGTAGCCGGTTTTCCAACGACGGGGCACGGTGCCGGATCGTTCCGGGCCGTGCCCCTTTTTATTGCGTGAAGCTGCGACATTAGCGGAGCATTTTCTAATCCAAGAATGGGCCTGAAGGTGGGCGGGGATGCCGGGGTTCCTTTCTGACGCCTTTCGGGGTCTTTTTTTTGGGAGGACGCATCATCGTCGTCGGCGCGGTGGGAATGTGGGAATCGCGCAGCGATTTCCAAGGGCGGGGGGAAGGGAGGGAAACCGGTTTTTGGTTTTCCTCGCTTTCCACGGCCCGGCATTTCCACGGCGCTCGGAGAACTTTCATGGGCGCTTCCGCTCCTGCCGGAAGCCTAGAAATAATTTGCACTTGGCTTGTTGCATGCTTCGCGCCGACTCGGTGTCGCTGTGCTGGTTGGCGATCCGGTCCAGTTTCTCGATGCTGAGTGGCGGTTTGAGATAGGTCTGACCTTCCGGCAAAGCGTGCGAGAGAGAGCGCAACGTTTCCCAGGGCGTGGCGTAGCGCCGGTAGACGAATTGCTCTTTGCCCTTCGCATCGGTGATGCGCTCGGGTTGGCCACAGGGACGATGGAAGTTCAGATAGGGATTGAAGTCGCGTTGATAGAACGCGTGGATCGCTTCGGCATGCGCCTGCGCGATGTAGCCATAGCCCATGTGTTTGCGAATCACGGCTCCGTTTTTGGATTCCACGAGGCCGTTGTCGTTGCTCTTGCGCGGGCGCGATTTGGTTTGCTCAATTAACAATCGCTTCAGCAGATCGGACACCGATTGGTTGATGAACTCCGAGCCGTTGTCGGAATGAAAGCCCCGGATGGGAAACGGGAACTGCGCCAGAATCGCCCGTAAAACCGGCTCCAAATGCGCTTGGGTGATCGCCGCGACCGCGCCCACCTCTTGCCACTGCGTTACTTCGTCGACGGCGTTGATGTGATACACACCCTTGATTCCATCCAGGTCGCCCTGATGCACCGTGTCGATGCGCAGGTACCCCGGTCGACCCTGCGGATCGGGCTTGCGCCGTTCGCCAATGGCCACCTGCACGGCGCGTGTTTTGGTGTAGTTCAAGCGCCGCTCGCGATAGCGCGGACGCCGCCGCAAATTGTAAATGTGCGCCACCGAGATCGTCGCCAGGCGCTGGTATTCGGATTTGTTGTATTGCCCAAACTCACGTTCGAGAATCTTTTTCGTCGCCGGTCCGGACAGCGTTTCGTGGGCTTCGTCGACCTCGGCCAGCAGTTCCAGATCGACGGGCGTGAAGCGGCTGGGAAACTTGTGACGACGGTAGCCGGCCACCTGCACCTGGCTGTGTTTCATGTAGCGGGCCACCAACAGCGTCACCTGCGTGCGGCTGCGCCCGGTCATCTTCTCCACATATCGCTTCAGCACTCCTCGCATCTTTTTACCCTGCTTCCGATAGCTCTGCACTCGCAAAGTTTGCGTGATCCACGCATACACCTCCGCGAGCCGCTTCCCTTTGAACCGGATCTCCGGATTCCCTTCCAAAAACGTCTGGATCTGCTCCAGACTCTGCTTGCCACTATCTTTCATGCTGACGATCACTCCCCAGCATCCCCTAACCCTTCAGGCCCGTTTTGTATTAGAAATCGCCCACCCTTCAGGCCGGTCTTGCATTAGACAAGACTAGCGGCCGGCACTGGCGGCTGGGTGTTGCTACACTGAATGGGTTTATGTCGGGCGAAGGGGCAGACACAGTCGTAACCCTGATGGCCGAGCTCCGGAGCGGGAGTAAAGAAGCCGCTCATCGGCTGACCGAATTGCTATATCCCGAGTTGCGCCGGCTGGCTGCCGCCAAAATGCGCTCCGAGCGGGCCGAGCACTCATGGCAGCCCACCCTGCTGGTGAACGAACTCTATCTTGAGCTGCTGAAAGTCAAAGGTCTGCGTGGGGATGATCCACTCGGCCGCGGCGGCAAGGACGCGTTCATGGGCTTGGCGGCGTTTCTCATGAAACGGTTGCTCATCCATCATGCCCGGCCACTGGCGGCCCGAGCCCGTAAAGTGGAGGTGGAAGACGGACCCGATCTGGAGGCGGCCGGGGCCGAAACGCTCAGCCACGTCGAGACGCTACTGGGCCGTCTGGCCGACGTTGACCCAAAGTTCAGAACCGTGGTCGAGATGCGGGTTTTCGAGGGCGCTACCGGCGATGAGATCGCCGCGCGCCTGGGATGCAGCCGCAAGACCGTGAACGTCTATTGGGACTTCGCGCGGAACTGGCTGAAGAAGGAAATGGCTGGGGCGCCAGAAGGCGATGCCTGATCTCAGCCTGAAGAACCTGTGGGAGATCTATCGCGCGGCGCGCGAGTTGCCGGACGATCAAAGACGGGCCTTCGTCGAATCGGCGAGCCCGGACCCCGAGCGTGGGCGCGAGATCCTGGCGTTGTTAGAGGCGGACGGTACGGGACTGAGCGCCCCATTGACTGCCGGAATTGCCGGCTCGCGAGCGGGACTTCGCTTTGGGCACTACGTGACGGGTGAGTTGATCGGACGCGGCGGGATGGGTGAGGTTTACTCGGCCCGCGACACCGGACTGGATCGCACGGTGGCGCTAAAGTTTCTCAGCGTTACGGGCCTCGGGCCGGGCGCCATGGCCGAACGCTTCGTCCGCGAGGCGAAGGCCGCTTCGGCGTTGAATCATCCCAACATCGTCACCATCCATGAGGTAATTCGGGCCGAAAACGACCTGGCGATCGCCATGGAACTGGTGGAAGGCAAGCCGCTGCGGCAGTTGCTCGTGGCCGGGCCGCTGCCAGTGGATCAGGTGGTGCGCATCGGGCGGCAGATCGCCGAGGCTCTGGCGGCGGCCCACGCGCACGGGATCATCCACCGCGACATCAAGCCGGAGAACATTATGATCCGGCCTGACGGTTACGCCAAGGTGTTGGACTTCGGGCTGGCGCGCAGTTTGGAGGCGCACACGCTGGGCTCGTCAATCGCTGGCTTGCCCGTCGGCACGCTGCGCTACATGTCGCCGGAACAAGCGCGCTGTGAAACTCTGGGCAGTGCTACAGACGTTTTCTCGCTCGGGTTGGTGCTCTGGGAGGCAGCCACAGGGCGGCATCCGTTCGTCACCGGATCGCCCTTCGATACGGTGCACGAAATCCTGACGCAGCCTGCCGAAACGCCTTCTAAGTACAACTCCCTGGTTCCCCGCACTCTGGACAATCTGCTGCTAGAGTTGCTTCGCAAGGATCCGGCTGAGCGGCCGGGTTGCAAGGATGTCGCGGAGCGATTGATGCGATCCGAGACTCATGCGCCTTTCCCGGCACGCCACCGGCGCGGCGCGGCTCTGGCCCTGGCAGCCGTGGTCCTGTGCGCCGTGATTTGGCTGCTGCTGTGGCGCCGGCCCGGACAACCTTCTGTGCCTCCCCCGGCCGCGTCATTGGAAATCGTGCCCGTCACAAGTTACGAGGGAAGCGAGACTGATCCCGCTTTCTCCCCGGACGGCCGGCAAATCGCGTTCGCTTGGGAGCGCGATGGCAGGTCGAACATCTTCGTAAAGCTAATTGGAGACGGCGATCCCCTGGCGCTGACCAAGGGTGTCGCGGTAGACGTTTATCCCGCATGGTCACCAGACGGCCTGCTGGTCGCGTTTTTGCGCTGGCCTCCCGCCGGCGGCAAGCTTGATTTGATGGTGGTGCCGGCGCTGGGCGGCGCCGAACGCAAGGTGGCCGAGGTGGATGATCCCCAGGGTTATCCACATCCCGTTGCTTGGATGCCGGACAGCAAGTCGCTCGCAGTTCGCGATGTCGGCCCTGAAGGCCCGACTATTTTTCGCGTCTCACTGGAGACCGGCGAGAGGCAGTTGATCGCCCCGCGCAGCCCGTACGGGGCGTACCTGCCACTTCCGTCACCGGACGGCCGCTTTTTGGCGTTTGAACGAATTATGGGGTCGGATCGCGCCCGGCTATGTCTGGTCGCCATCGGCGGCGGCGCCGCCCCCGAGCGTTGCTTCGACGAGACACCTGAATTGCACGGAGCTGCCTGGACGCCGGACAGCCGGAAGCTAATCTCCGCGAACCGCCTGGGCCTATTCTCGCGCGTCACTTCCGGGGGCGACGCCACCAAGATCGCCGACGGCAGATTCGACGGCCTAGCCGCCGCCCGCACCGGCCGCACGCTCGCCTTCACGCGCCGCTATTCCGATCTGAACATTTGGCGCGCCGGAGTGAACGGAGGCCAATCCGAAAAGCTGATCGCTTCTTCGGTGGAGGATAGCGAACCTGATTATTCTCCGGACGGCAGTAAAATTGTGTTCCGCTCTAAGCGGTCAGGGTCATTTGAACTATTCGTGGCCTCGGACGATGGATCTAACCTGCAACAGATTACCGCTTTCGGCGGCCACTCAGGGAGCGCACGCTGGTCTCCGGATGGCAAGCAAATCGCCTTCGGTGCCTACCCTCCCGGAACGCGGACGGCTATCATTCACTTGGTTTCGCCCACGGGCGGCCCGCTGCGCCGTTTGACCTCGGGTGCCGAATCAAGCATCGTGCCCACCTGGTCGCGTGACGGCCGATTCATCTACTTTAGCCACGAAACCAAGTCGCTTTGGAAGATCCCGGCCACGGGTGGGCCGGCGACGCTCGTTTCAAATCAGGAAACACTCGACGCGACCGAGTCTCACGACGGCCAATCCCTGTACTTCCGTAAGAGCCGCACTATTCCTGGAATCTGGCGCATGCCTGCCGCCGGGGGAGGCCCAGCGGTCCTGCTACCTGGCACCGAATCGGTGATGTCGCGCTACTGGCAGCCGACCGCCGACGGGGTCAGCTTTGTTGATAACGCCGGGGCACAGCCGGTTCTCAAGCTCTTCGATTATCGGACCGGCCACATCCGGCAACTGAGGCAGTTGCCGGCCAAGCGGCTCGTGGTCGGCCCGCGAGGCATGACGGTTTCACCGGATGGCCGCTCAATCCTCTATACGCGCGAAGATCTCACGCTCGGCGACATCATGCTGGTCAAGGACCTCCCAAACTAGGTAGCCCTCTATCCAACCTCAACCAATTCGCGTTTATCGGCGGGCACCGGATAGTCGATCAACTCCGCCACCCGGACCCATAGCGTCTGCGTCAGGCGAGCGCGTTCGCTCAGCGGCAGATCGATCGTCGGAATCGGTTTGCCGATCCGAATCGTGATGTTGCCCGGCGTTATCTTAAGCCGATTGACGCCCAGCACTTTGTCAGCCCCAATGATGCCCATCGGAATCACGGGCGCGCCGGCTTTGATCGCCACATACGCCGCGCCATCCTTGAACGGCTCCAGCTCACCCGTGGTGCGTCCGGCTTCCGGGAATAGGAGCACCGAGATTCCTTTTTGCCGCATCACCCGCGCCGCGTCCGTCATGCTCTTGAGCGACTTCCCGGGATTGTCATAGTGCACCGGCAAGTGGCCTGACTTCTTCAGGTGATAGCCGATAAACGGCCAGTAGAAAACCGAGCTCTTGGCAAAAAATCGGAACTGCAGGTTGATGAAGGGAATTACGATCGGCGAGTCCATGTAGCTGCGGTGATTGGCCACCAGCACAAAGCTACCCCCGGCAGGAATGTTCTCCGCTCCTTCGACATTCACATGTACGCCGCAAACCCAAAGCACGACCCGGGACCAGATGCGCATGATCCTGTGCTGGGTCTCGCCGGTGGAAGCAAACAGCGAAACGATGATCGACATTAGGCCGAAGAACGCCGTCGCCAGGATTGAGCCCGGATAGGAGATGAAGAGGTTACGAAGGATAAGTCCCATAAGGACAGCCGTTTACAGTCTCCGGCACTTGACTCTATACCCAGGAAACCGTTACGCTATTGTAGCATCGGCGCACGGCCGGGTGCCTAGTCTCCTCTCCCATGACCGTCGACGCCACGGCCGCTTACCGCTCTCACGAAGTTCTGATCACCGGAGCCAATGGCTTTGTCGGCAAGGTCACATTGGGATTGCTGCTCGATCGCTTTGGAGACTTCAAGCACCTGCACATTCTGATGCGGGCCAAGCGCGGATATTCGCCCCGCGAGCGCTTCGAAGGTGACGTGCTTACGTCGCCCTCGCTCAAGCCGATCGTCGCGCGTGTCGATCCATCCATCATTCGCGACAAGATCACCATGCATACCGGCGATCTGGGTGACGCGCTGTGCGGCTTCAGCGCCGCCACCGTGGCCGATCTACGCGGGCGCATTGCATTGATCATCAACGTGGCCGGCCTCGTGGAGTTTACGCCGCCGGTCGACGAGTCTTTCAAATCGAACGTGGACGGCGCAGAAAACGTCATCGCCCTGGCCAACGCGCTCGGCGCCAAACTGGTGCACGTCTCCACATGCTTTGTCTGCGGCAAAAGTGACGGCCTGGTGGAAGAGGACGAGCCGATTCCCGGCTTCTATCCGAACCGCAAGAGCCAGGCGGACGATTCGTTTCGCGCCCGCGACGAGGTTGCGTTCATGCGCCAGCGGATTGCCGAGGTCTATGAGGCGGCCCGCGCGGCGGCGGCCAAAGGGCGCGACGTGGAGAAGGAGACCCGCCAGAAGCTATCCGATCTCGGCGTGCAGCGAGCGGCGCAATGGGGCTGGGTCAACACTTACACCTATTCCAAGTCGATTGGCGAACAGCTCATCGCCACCGAACCCGGCCTGGAGTATTCGATTGTCCGGCCGGCCATCGTTGAGGCGGCGCTCGAATTTCCGTTCCCCGGCTGGGTGGAAGGCGGACGCACGGCCGCGCCGTTAATCATGATGGCGATGAGCGGGCTGCGCCATTGGCCGCTGCGCGCCGACGCGCCGATGGAAGTGGTGCCCGTGGATCAAGTGGCCACCGCGATTCTCATGGCCGGCGCGCTGCTGCTGGCAGGCAAAGCCAAGCGCGTTTATCATCTGGGTACCGCGGACCGGAATCCCGTGCCTTTGGGCGACATCGTGGATTGGATGTTCAACGACTATTGCAAGCTGAAGAAGCGGCCTCGATTCCTGATGCCAGGCGTTCGTCTGTTGACGCCAGAGCAGGCCAAGCGGCGCGGCCAAAAGCTGCTGGACCGGCTGCATGGGTTGCAGTCCGCGGCTTCGGGGCTCCGCGCGTTCGCCACTCGAACAGGCTTGCCCGGTCGCGCGCCGCTCGGCAAAGCCGCTACCAGCCTGCGCATGCTGGGCCTGCAGGTAACCATTCGCGAGCAAGCGCTCGAGCTATACCGGCCGTTCATTCACGACAACCGTTTCATCTTCGAGTCCGAGAATATTCGCAGTGGCTATGCCTTGCTACGGGCCGAAGATCGCGTTAAACTGCCCTGGACGCCGGAGAAGATCGATTGGCGCCACTACTGGTCTGAACATGAAGTGAAGGGTATCCGCAAGTGGGTGGAGACCGAAACCACCAAGGGCTGGTCCTTTAAGATATAGGATGGCCGTTATGCCGGACTCCGTTGTCACGCCCGAAGCCGCCGCCGTCACGCCTGCGATTCCCCTCGAAACGCAGATCGTCGAGATCGTGCGCGAGTTGCTGGTGGAACAGGGCAAAGAGCGCGGGGCCAAATCGATCACCGCCAAATCCAGCTTTCAGAACGATCTGGGTTTATCGAGCCTCGATCTGGTGGAGTTGGTGGTTCGCTGCGAGACCAAGCTCGATATAGAAGTGCCCGAGGAGATCGCCGAACAGGCAGACACGGCGGCGGGCTGGGCCAAGGCGATCAAAGAGGGCAGCGAGCAGAGCACCGCCAAATCCGCCTATCGTATTTCGCCACCTTTGTTTGACCCGGTGGCGCTGCCGGTGGAGGCCCGCACCATCCTGGATGTGCTGCGCTGGCACGCCGAGCAAGCGCACGGACGCGTGCACATGCACCTGATTCACGAAGGCGACGGGCGGGCCCTGACGTGCGATCAACTCCTCACTTCCGCCGCGCAAGTGGGCCGGGGCCTCGTGTCGCTTGGCTTGGTGCGCAATGACCCGGTGGCAATCCTGCTGCCCACCGGCGCCGATTTCTTCGATGCGTTTATCGGCGTTGGCCTGGCGGGCGGCATCCCGGTGCCGATCTATCCACCAGCAGACCGTTCGCGCCTCGCCGAGTACGTTGAAAAGCAGATCCACATTCTGCGTAACGCCGGCATCCGCTTTCTGATTTCGTTTGGCGAGGCCCGGTCCATCGCGCGGCTCCTCCGTATCAACCTGCCGAGCCTCATCGACATCACCACCGTGGACCAGTTGCACGTGCTGGGCTCACGCACATCGGCGCGTTTCCCGGAGCCATCGCAGGTGGCGCTGGTACAGTACACGTCCGGCACCACCGAGAGTCCACGCGGCGTCACGCTGACGCATGAGGCGGTACTTGCTAACGTGCGGGCGCTTGGCGCAGCGGTCCAGGTGCGCCCGGGTGATGCGGTGGTGAGTTGGTTGCCGATGGCCAGCGATCTGGGCCTGGTAGGCTGCTGGCTCTTCTGTCTCTACCACGCCACGCCGCTCACCCTCCTCTCGCCCGAGGAGTTTTTCGAACGGCCCGAAAGCTGGCTGTGGGCGATTCACGATTCGCGGGCCACGCTCTCGGCTGCGCCGAATTTCGCCTATGAACTGGCGGCGAGGCAAATCCCGGCCTGGGCGATCGAAGGGTTGGACTTGTCCGGCTGGCGCGCCGCCATCAACGCTGGAGAAGCGGTGATGATGGAGACCGTGGACCGTTTTGCGCGCCGTTTTGCGCCGAGCGGATTTCGCCGGGAGGCCATGACGCCGGCCTATGGGTTATCGGAAAATTCGGTGGGGTTGTGCCTGCCGCCAATCGGGCGCGGCCCCGTGGAGCGAGACGGAGTCTGCTCGGTAGGCGTCCCGCTGGCGGGCCACGACGTGCGGATCTTCGATGAGTTTGGGCGCCAGTGCCTCGAAGGCCAACCGGGCCGGCTGGTGTTCCGCGGCGCCTCGCAGATGCGTGGCTATTGGAACAATGAGGCGGCCACGTCCAAGGTGTTGAAGGATGGTTGGATCGACACCGGCGACATTGCCTTTCGAGCCGGCGGCGAAGTCTATATCGTGGGCCGCTCCAAGGATGTCATTATCCGCAACGGCCGGCAATTCCCGGTTGAGCCGATTGAGGCCGCTGTGGAACAAATACCAGGCATCACGCTGCGCGGCGCGGCAGTGGTGGCAACGGTGGCGCAAACGGCGGGCACCGAGAAGCTGATCGTGCTGGCAGAGTGTACGGCCGAAACCAGTGAGCGGCCACGAGTGCTCAAAGCCGTGCGCGCCGCCGTTGAGAGCGTCACCGGCGAAGCGCCGGATTCGATTCAGCTCATTGAGCCCGGCACGCTCCCACGCACCGCGAATCAAAAAATCCGGCGGGTGGAAGCACGGCGTTTGGTGATCGAGGGCAGTATCGGCGGACCGCCGTCCGCACCGGCCCTGCAAATGGCGGGGCTGTGGCTGGCCAATACCGGCAATCTGGTGCGCCGGGGCGCCTCCAAGTTTATAGGCGGCGTCACGACGTCGATTCGTGAACGGGCGGCCCGGTGGATCGGCGGGGTCATGACATTGAGCGGCGCTCCCGGAGCGGTGCAACCCGCCGTCCGCGCCGTGCTGGGCATCATGGGCAATCGGCCCACGCCGGAAGGTACGCAGATGCGCGGACCCGTGGTGATCGTCTCGCAGCGGTCCAATCCCATGGACGCATTGGCGGTGGTCTCGCTGGTGGAGAATCAAGTGACGCTGGCCGGGCCTGAGACGCTGATCGGCCTGCCTGATTGGGCCGCGCGCATGCTGCGCCCGCTGGTGGTGGTGACGCGCGAGGAGATGGAAGCCGCGCTCAGGGCCGGCCGCACGCTGGTGGTGTTTCCCGATTCTCCGCTGGGAACGGCGGTGTTGCGCCTGCGCTATCATCTGCGCGCGCTGGAAGCGGCGGTGAATACCGAAGCGCCGCTGGTGCCGCTAGGCATGCAAATCATCCGCAATCAGTTGTTTTTCCGTGTGGCGGCCCGGATTCCCGCGGCCGGCCAGGATGCGCGCCAGTTGCGCAATCGCGTGCGCGAAGCGATCCAAAACATATACGCTTAGTTGAGTATTTCTATGCCCGAGTTGAATATCGGCCTGCTGTGGCGCTTAGCCATGTGCTTTGCGCTCGGCTCCATTCCGTTTGCCGTCATGTCGATGTGGGGCACGGGCGTGGATATTACTAAGTTCGGTTCCGGCAATCCGGGCTTCAATAACGTGCTGCGCTACAGCAAGTGGCGCGCCATGCTCTGTCTGGCCGGTGACGCAGGCAAGGGTTTTGTCGCGGTGTGGCTCAGTTGGCATACTGGTGATCCGATCTTGCTCGGCTGGACTTTCGGAATCGTCGCTGTCCTCGGCCATTCTTTTTCGCCGATGCTCGGCTTTCGAGGCGGCAAAGGGATTGCCACCGTGGCCGGGGCGATGCTGCGTTTGTATCCGGCGGTCCTACTGCCCTGCGTGGGCATCTACATTCTTCTGCGGATCGTGGGCGGCAAGTTTCAGTGGACCGAGCGCGGCTTCATTGCATCGTTCACCGCCACTACGGTGTTTGCGTGCCTGATCGCCTGGCGCGAAGGATTCCCCACTGCCTGGGCTCCCCTGGCAGTGCTGATCTTCATTGCCTGGCGTCACAAGAAAAACATCCAGGTGCTGGCCAATGCCGCCACTCAATCCCACTAGCAGCCCACGCGGGTTCGCTTTCTACGATTTCGACGGCACGCTGGTTTCCGGCAACGTGGTGGATCAGTATCTTTGGTTTGCCCGGCGCGATCGCGGTTGGTGGCGGCTGGTTCGTCTCGTCCTCCGCGGCACGAGTTTGAAACTCGCCGAACTCCGCTCGCGCGAGGCGTTCAATCATTTGTTCTATCGTGAGTACGGCGGGTTCCCGGAGTCGTGGCTAAGGGCGGAAGCTACCAATCTGTTTGCCGAGTACGTGCGGCCGAACCTTTACGAAGGGGTGGAGGAGCTGCTGGCCAGCAATGTCAAGGAAGGCTTTGTGAACACGCTGGTGACCGGGAGTCTGGATTTTGCCATGGCGCCGGTGGTGGAGATGTTGGGTTTCGAGCACCTGCTGGCGAATCGCCTCGAATTCTCGAGCGGCCGGGCCACGGGTCGCTTGCTCCCGCCGGTGTTGGCTGGCGCTGAAAAGGCCATCGCGATGCTGGACCTCTGCCGGCGGCATAATGTGGACCCTGTGAACTGCCGCGCCTATTCCGACGATCTTTCGGACCTGCCTATGCTAGTTGCCGTGGGGCAGGGCTTCGCCACCAATCCGAAACCTTCGTTGCGCCAGATCGCGGCCAAGCACAACTTGCAAATCCTGGAGTTGGGGAGGCGCGCCTGAAGCCAACGCTAGTTACCGGGGCCACCGGCTTTCTTGGGCAGCACTTGGTGAGGCGGTTACTCGAGGCCGGCCCGGCGCCTGTGCGCGTATTGAACCGCGGGGCTTCTGCATTCGATAGTGACCCGCGCGTGGAAGTGGCAATGGGCGACGTGACCAAGCCGGAGGAAGTTGACCGGGCCGTGCAAGGTTGCGCGCGTATCTATCACCTGGCGGGGTTGGTGTCGCGCGATCCCGACGACGCGCTCAAGCTCATGCGGATTCACTATGAAGGCACCGGGCACATCCTCTACGGCGCGCAAAAGCATGGCGTGGATCGCGTGGTAGTGGCCAGTTCGTCGGGCACGATCGCGGTGAGCCGCAACGATAAGGTCCATACGGAAGACTCCGGATACAAGGGGACCGAGACGGCGCGCTGGGCCTACTACGTGAGCAAGATCGCTCAGGAGAAGCTGGCGCTGGAGTTTTACGCCAAAACAAAATTGCCGATTGTTGTGGTGAACCCGTCGCTGTTGCTCGGGCCAGGGGACGATCGCGGTTCTTCCACCGGTGATATCGTCGATTTTCTTGAAGGGCAGGTGCTCTCGGCACCCTCCGGCGGCCTCAATTTTGTCGACGTGCGCGATTGCGCCGCCGGATTGATCGCCGCGATGGAGCGGGGGCGGCCCGGGGAGCGCTATCTGCTCGGCGGTGAGAACTGGCCTTGCGGACAGTTTTTGCGGGAACTGGCCAAGCTTAGCGGCCGGCGCGCGCCGATGATGTCCAGCCCCACGTGGCTCTCCTTGCTCATGGCCCCGATTCTGCGCAAGGCGATGCCGCTACTGGGCCGAAAGTTCACGATCGACGACGAGACCATCGAAATGTCCGGCCAGTTCTGGTATTGCGACTCGTCGAAGGCACAGAGTGAACTGGGCTTTGCGGCGCGCGATCCGCGTGAGACGCTGCGCGACACGCTCGAGGACATCTACCGCGGAAGGCCTGAGTTGCGCCCGGCGACCGGAGCCAAGCGGTGAAGGCGCGCACGGCGGCGATCGTCAACCCGCGCGCGGCCACCGGCAAGACTGGCAAGCGCTGGCCTGAACTGGCGGCGAGCCTGCCGGAACTGGACGTCCGGTTCACCCGCGGCCCGCGTCACGCCACCGAGCTCGCGCGCGAGTGTCTACGCGAGGGCTATCAACGCATCATCGCCGTGGGTGGCGACGGCACGATCAACGAAGTAGTGAACGGCTTCCTGGTGGACGGGCGTCCGATCAATCCCGATGCCGTGCTGGCGATTGTTCCGCTCGGTACCGGCAGCGATTTTCAGAAGAGTCTCGGCATTGGCAGCTTGGACGACGCTATGGAATTGATAAGTCAGGAACGGCCCGGCCCGATCGACCTCGGCAAGGTGGAGTATCAATCGCCCGAGGGCCGGCGCGAGTCGCGCTACTTTGCCAACGTGGTCAGCTTCGGCATGGGAGGCGAGGTGGCGGCGCGCGCCAAGAATGTGCTGAGCAAGGTCAGCGGCAAGGGCGCGTTCCTGCTGGCCACGGCGCAGGTGTTTCTGACTTATCAAGCCAAGACCGCCGAGCTTACCGTGGACGGTCAGGCGCACGGCCCGTTCACCATCACCAATATCGCCATTGGCAACGGGCGATATCACGGCGGCGGCATGCACGTGTGCCCCAAGGCGGCGCTGGACGATGGCGAATTGGAAGTCACCGTGATCGAAGCCCTGTCCAGCTATGAGCTGCTGCGCGATATCAAGACGCTTTATTCGGAGAATCTTTACGTGCATCCGAAAACGCATCATCTGCGCGGCAGCTTTATCTCGGCGCGGTCGCCGCAGTTGGTTTCGATCGAAGTGGATGGCGAGGCGCTCGGCGCGCTGCCGCTGGAATTCTCCGTCGTCCCCCGGGCTATTCGCGTGGCGCGCCGTGTGGGACAATGAGCCTCATGATTAAGCTCAAAGTGAACGGCTCGAACCGTCAATTTGACGGTCCTCCTGAAATGCCCCTGCTCTGGTTCCTGCGCGACGTGCTGGACCTGACCGGTACCAAGTTCGGTTGCGGCATGGCGCAATGCGGCGCCTGCACGGTGCATATTGGCGGCAAGGCGCAGCGTAGTTGCGTCACGCCCATGAGTGCGGTGGCAGGCAAGAGCGTCACCACCATCGAGGGCTTGAGCAAGACCGGCGAGCATCCCGTTCAACAGGCCTGGAAGCAGTGCAACGTGCCGCAGTGCGGCTACTGCCAAAGCGGGCAGATCATGCAGGCCGTGGCGCTTCTCAAGGAGAAGCCGAAGCCGGGCGACAAGGAAATCGACGAGGCTATGCAGGGCAACATCTGCCGCTGCGGAACGTACCAACGCATCCGGCAGGCGATCAAGATCGCTTCCGGCCAACCGCAATCGAAGGCGTAAGAGGAGAACACGGTATGACGAGCAACGACGACATTCGCATCGTTTCGCGCCGGGGTTTTCTCGGCACCGTATTTTCGGCGGGCGCGCTAATTGTGGGCGCGCGGCTTCCCATGGACGGCGCGGCGCCAGCGGCCAAAGCCGCGACGAGCGCCGCCTGGAATCCCAGTGTGTTTCTCGGCATCGATCCCGATGGCACGGTGATTCTGGTGACGCATCGCTCCGAAATGGGCACCGGCGTGCGCAGTGTGCTGCCAGTGGTGCTTGCCGACGAGCTTGAGGCTGACTGGAATCGCGTGCGCCTGGAACAGGCCCTGGGCGACGTCAAGTATGGCTCGCAGAATACGGACGGTTCCTGCTCAATCCGCGATTTCTACGACACCCTGCGCGAGGCGGGCGCGACGGCGCGCATCATGCTCGAGCGTGCGGCGGCATCAAAGTGGGGCGTGCAGGCCTCCGAGTGCAAGGCGAAGAATCACGAGGTGATCCACACGTCGGGCAAGAAGCTCGGCTACGGCGAGTTGGCCAAGCTGGCTTCGCAACAAGCCAAACCGGCCGCCAGTGAACTGAAGTACAAGTCGCCTTCCGAGTTCCGCTACATCGGCAAGGAAATGCCGATCATGGATCTGGCGGACATGGTGACGGGCAAGGGCACGTATGGCATGGACGCCAAGGTGCCCGGGATGGTGTATGCGTCGATTGAGCGCTCTCCGATCTACGCGGCCAAGCTCAAGCGGTATGACGATGCCGACGCCAAGCAGGTGACGGGCGTCTCGCAGGTGGTGGTGGTGGACGGTTTCAAGCCTCCCCATGCATTCCAGCCGTTGGGCGGGGTGGCGGTGGTGGCCGACAATACGTGGTCCGCCATGCAGGGCCGCAAGAAGCTGAAGGTGGAGTGGGAATCGAGCCCGCACTCGAAGTTTGAATCCGAGTCCTTCAAGCGCGAATTGATCGCCGCGGCGCAGAAGCCGGGCAAAGTGGCGCGCAAGGTCGGCGACGTGGATGCTGAGTTCGCGCGCAACACCAACACGATCGAGGCCACCTACTACACGCCGATGCTCTCGCACGCGCCGATGGAGCCGCCCGCCGCCATTGCCCACTGGCAGAACGGCAAGGTGGAGGCCTGGGCCGCCACGCAGAATCCGCAGGCGGTGCAGGAAGCCGTCGCCGCGTCCATGGGCATCAAGAAGGAAGACGTCACCTGCCACGTTACGCTGCTGGGCGGCGGCTTCGGACGCAAGTCGAAGCCAGACTATGTCGTCGAAGCGGCGATGATCTCCAAGCAGGTGGGCAAGCCGGTGAAGGTGGCCTGGAGCCGCGAAGAGGACATCCAGTTCGATTTTTATCACACCACAGCCGCCATGCATCTCAAGGCCGCGCTCGGTGAGAAAGGCCGCCCCACGGCGTGGCTGTCGCGCAGCGTGTTCCCTTCGATCGGCACCACGTTCGGCGACAACTCTGGCTACGCCATGGAACTGGAGCTTGGCATGGGGTTGGTGGACTTGCCTTACCAGATTGCCAATATCCAAGCGGAGAACGGACAAGCCCAGAACCACGTGCGCATTGGTTGGCTGCGTGCCGTGGCTAATATCTATCACGCCTTCGGAGTCCATTCGTTTGTCGATGAACTCGCTGCCGCCGCCAAGCGCGATCGCGTCGAATACATCCTGGACCTTATCGGCTCTCCGCGCAAAATCGACTTTGCCGCCGAAGGCACCAAGTTCTGGAACAACGGCCAGCCGCAGGACAAGTTCCCATTCGACACCGCGAGGCTTCGGCGCGTGACTGAACTGGTGGCGGAGAAATCCGGCTGGGCGAACAAGAAGTCCGGCGCCGGCCATGGCTGGGGCATCGCCGCCCATCGCAGCTTTCTCACCTACGTAGCCGTCGTGGTGGAGGCCGAGGTTGACTCAGCCGGCAAGCTTCGCATTCCGCGCGTCGACATCGCGGTTGACCCCGGCATGATCATCAACCCCGATCGCGTACGGGCACAGTTTGAAGGCGCATCGGTTTTTGGCGCCAGCCTGGCGATGATGGGCGAGATCACGGCTGACGGCGGCAAGATCCAACAATCGAACTTCCACAATTACCCGGTGGCTCGGATGAACGATGCGCCGTTTGAGACGCACGTCCATATCGTGCCCTCGACAGCTCCGCCGGCCGGCGTGGGCGAGCCCGGTGTGCCCCCGGTGGCACCGGCGATTTGCAACGCCGTCTTCGCGGCTACGGGCAAGCGGATTCGGGAGCTGCCACTCAAGCGGCACAAGCTGGCATAAAGCGGGATGCGATGCACCGTCTGTCGTAGTACCCTGTCGCAGTGCAATTAGTTGGGAAAAGGGAAGTTCTTAAAGCGCTCCTGGATCTGTGCCACAGTTGCGGCGGCAGACGCTGTAAATCGTTCGTAGGCCTCGAGAGCAGTTCCCGCCTCGCGCTTTGCGCGATTGAACTGTGTTGTGATTCGCGGCAGTTCAGCTACACTTTGTTTGAGTTCCCCTAGTGTGGATTGCGATCCGAACCCCTCAAGAAGGGCTTTGAGTGCGTCTTCAAGGTTCTCAATTTGTTTAGGATCACCCCGATAGAACTCAGTGTAATCTAGGACCTTGGAAAGGGTCTCTAGCGCGCAAGGCATTGACTCCGTGAGAAGGTCAACTTCGCTTGACAATCCCTTTGCGAACTGTGTTAAGTCGACCGAGGCCAGATTGAAGATCTGCTTTGACGCCCGCATCCTTTGATTCTCAGGGAGCAACTTGAGATTTTGCACGCTACTAGCTTTCTGTTTGATCCCCGTTCCTACCTGTTCCAAGAGAGTGGAGACGCGCTTGACCGATTCTACGGCGGTCAGTAACGCCTCCTCACCGCGCTCTATGAGGTCGATGATGCCCTCTTCTTCCTGGGCTGGCGGCTGCGAATGCGGGTCCGGCCTTTGAAGAGGAATGTTCCCACCCCAGGTCTTCCCGTACTCGTGCACTTGACGGTGGAGGTGAGTTCGGACAAGGCTGGCGAAGGACAACCCATCGGCAAACTCATGGTAGAGCACACCTTTGCTGCCGGCCCTGTCCTTGAATGCTTTCACAGCCTGAATCTGTAACGGATCTATCAAATCGAAATCCACGGGTGCTTTCTTGAAGTACAGCATCAGTCGAAGGGATGTGGGCGAATTCTGATGGCGCTCATACGCCCTGTTGAATTCCTCCTCCGTCCCCGATCCGGCTCGCAAGGTCGGTTGTCCGAATCTAGCCCAGAGTAAACCGACAAAGATATCAGGATCCCCGATCTGATCGTTGATCACCTCCTGCGGGTCACCACCGACTCCCGGAAACGTATCGGTCCGCCAATTGACCATTTCGAGGCGAATTCCAGTCATCCGGGGAAGGGTACGATTGAGCTCCGCGATGGAGTCCGAGACGATCAATACTTCATCGGCCACATCTTTGGGTGCTGCTACAAATACGCGAAGGATTACCTCATGGGTAGCCATTGTCCTCATTATCTCGATAAATCGGATTGTGTTGCCCGGCCAGTCTGATAACTCCTCAAATAATCTTCCTCGGCTTGCCGCACTGGCGTCGATCAAGCGGCACACGCAGGCAAAGCTATCAGGCAAAGCTATACTGATACTCAGGAGGCCTCTTTATGGCAGAGACGGACGCCAGCAGGGTTGCGGACTACTTCATCTCGTTCACTCACGAGCACGGTGATCCCATTTCAAACCTCAAGCTGCAGAAGTTACTCTACTATGCTCAGGCGTGGTATCTGGCCATTCACGGGCGCCCGTTGTTCGATGACCGAATTGAAGCGTGGGTACATGGCCCGGCCGTGCCGCCGGTTTACGGAAAATTCAAGAACTGGACCTGGCAGCCCATCGCCGCCGAAGTGAACCCGCCCAACGATCTGCCGCCCGACGTTGCCGAGCATCTTCAGGAAATTATGGATACCTATGGGGCTCTATCGGCCTACGAACTCGAACGACTGACCCATTCCGAGGATCCCTGGAAGAATGCTCGCCGAGGGCTGCCACCGGACGAGGCTTCGACCGAGAGGATTCCAGAGGCCGAGATGGCTAGCTTCTATCATTCGCGGCTGAATGGCAAGAATTAATCGCGGCCAGCTTCCGGCCCACAAAGGCCGCATTCCCGATCCGTCAAGACCACAAGACGTGCCTTTGCGCTTCTCCTTCAAGCACGTAACTTTCGACAATCCCAAGTTTGGTCCGCAGCGATGCCGGCAAGGCTATATCGAACAGTTTCTGCTTCGTCTGAGAGACATTAGCACCATGACCGTCGGAGAGTTTCGGACCAACAAATCGAAGGCGTTGCGAGTCCATCGCCACGATTTCGCGGGGACGACAGAGCCGTCCGGCTTCGCCACCCTCAATGAACAACTTAAGGCAAACGAAGCTTGGCAGTTTCAGTTGACGAGCAATGAGCACGGTCGTGTTCATGGCATGCTGGTGGACGACACGTTCTACGTGATCTGGATCGATCCGGATCACGAATTGTACAAATCTGCGCTAGCCTGAAAACTCATAATCTATGAACTCAAAAACCCCGATTGTCGCAGTGGCCCTGGCACTCCTCTCCGGCTGCCTCGGCGGTGCACCACCCCAAACCGCCACTACCAACGACGCCGCGAAGACCGAAGCTCGCGCCCGCCCACAGCCCCGCCGCCAACCGCGCGCCCGTGGCGTCTCCGGCAAGTTTGACTTCTACGTGATGTCCCTCTCCTGGTCCCCCGGCTTTTGCGCCACGCCCGCCGGACGCAATGACGACACGCAGTGCGGCCCGCAGCGCCACTTCAGTTTCGTGCTCCACGGCCTGTGGCCGCAGTATGAAGACCGCGGCTGGCCGTCCGATTGCAGCACCGATCGGCTGGATGAGTCGATTGTGAAGGGAATGCTGGAGATCATGCCGAGCCCCAGACTCGTTCATCACGAGTGGACCAAGCATGGCACTTGCAGCGGCCTCTCGGCCAAAGATTACTTTGAAGAAGCCACCGAGGCCTTTCGCAGCGTGAAGATTCCTGCCGCCTATCAGGCGCCGATGAAGTCGATCACGGTGAACCCGGACCAGATGAAGCAGGATTTCGCCGCAGCCAATCCCACGTTCGGAAAAGACGGCTTTGCAGTGATCTGCACGAACAATGGTCGATTTCTACAGGAGGTGCGCGCCTGCCTGAGCAAGGAATTGGACGGGCGGCCTTGCAATCGCGAAGTGCTGCGGGCGGCTTGCCGTTCTGACGCCGTGATTATGCG
>JAYTKJ010000209.1:0-2895 GCA_043730365.1 Acidobacteriota bacterium
GAAGCGATAGGCGAACGTTCCTGGCATACTGAAAGAAGTCGCGGACAAGGAGTCTTGATGACGGTCCATGCACATTTTGACGGCAAGGCAATCATTCCCGATGAGCCTCTCGATATGCCACCGAATCAGGCCTTGATCCTCCAGATCGAGCGTGTGGGAACGGCTTGGCTCGCCGCCAATGCGGTCGAGGATGACGCGCTTCCCACGGATCTGGCCGATCAGCATGACCACTATCTCTACGGGAGTCTTGCGAAGGGCAGTCCGCAGTAGCGGCAGTCTACTTCGCCGATACCTCCTTTTAGATGGCACTTTCGCGCTAGCGAGATCAATATCACGGGCACGCGGTGGGCGTGGCGGGCGATGCTGCTCTTGCGGCCACCCCTGGGGGGCTGACCACGAACCACAATCTTGTCTTGCCCCACGCGGTGGTAGTAATAGATGAATGACGAAGGAACTTGCTCCGCCCTGGCTGGTGAAAGTAACCAGCGTCAACGAGAAGCTCGAGGAGCTGCAGGGGACGGCGGTGTTCATTGCGCCGGATCTCTTGTTGACTTGCTGCCACGTGGTGATGGGGAAGGACGATAAGCAGCCGCGGCCTTTCGTTTATCTTGACGTTGCAGGCAGCGCGATGCCGGTGCGGGCCGCAGTTTTGCACCCTGAGCCCGGTGAGCACGTGGATCTTGCCTTGCTGCGGATTGAAACTCCGATTGGAAACGAGGTTCCAATTCCGGGCTGGAAGACGCCATCGCTGCGTAAGGACGACGACGTCAAGGCGCTCGGATTCCCGCAAGGGGAATTCGTGCGGAGCGATCACCAGATCGTCCAGGTTCACAAGTTCAACTTGCAGATTAACGGTGAAGTGTACGGAGGCGCCAGTGGGGGCGTGCTTGAGCACTGGGACGGCTCCGATGGCATCGTGTGCGTTGGGCTGATCAAATGGGGTGTCACCATTGCCAGCGGCGCGATCACGCACGAGAAGATTGCTGAGTATCTGGCGCGTCACGGCCACAGTCTGCCCGCGCCCGCACCACCGCGGCCGGATACGTCGGCTCGGAATCTCAGGCTCTACAACGATTACTTGCGCGGGCAGTTGGGGAAGATCGATCTGATAGGGTTGAGCACCGACGGCATCGTGCCCAAGGTTTCGATTGAGTTGCTGTGGGTGCCAGCGATGACGCGATCCAGGGCCAGCGACGAAGTAGCCGCGCATCGACCGGTGGCGTTGCTCGACGTGGTGAACGAAAACCGTGTCGTGGTGATCCAAGGGGAAGCGGGCACGGGCAAGTCGACTTTCCTCAAGCGCATCGGCCACGCGCTGGTTCGCACGGACAAGGCGAACGAAACTCTCCGGCCGAAATTCCAAGGGCAGCCGTTCTGGCTGACGGTGAAGACGCTGGAGAACTTCATTACGGCGAGCCCGCGCGGGGGCGGCGAGTGGCCCACCGAGGATGACGACCCGCGGTGGATCGCGCGATGCCTGGCCAGCGAGAGCGCTGCGACAGATGCGTGTCTCGATCTCGACTTCTTCCAGTATCACTTGTGCAACTCCGGCGCCGATGCGATCCTGCTGCTGGACGGCCTGGACGAGGCATCGCAGGAGTGGCGCACCAAGCTGGCGCGGCTGATTCTCAAGGCGCGCGGCCATCTGCGGTGCCGCATCGCGATCACCACGCGGCCGGAAGTGGATCAGGCGGCGGGGCGGCTGCTGGGCGATATCCCGGCGCAGTTTGAGATCCTGCCGATGGATGACGCGGCGGTGAACCAGTTCATCGACCTTTGGACGCGTAACGCCGGCTCGCAACGTAGCGACGCCGAACAACATGCCAAGCGGCTGCGCGACAACTTGGACGCCAAGCCCGAGATCCGCGAACTGGCTCGCAATCCGCTGATGCTCACCGTGCTTTCCGTGCTGACGTACGCTGGGCGGCAACTGCCGGAAGAGCGGGCGGCGCTGTTTGGCGAGATCGTGACGTGGCTGGCACGGTCACGCTATCCGGATGAGCCGGGCAAGGTGAACCAGTTGATCGCGACGCTGGGCGAACTGGCCATGCGGATGATTGAGCAGAAGGAGTTCAACAAGTATCAGGTGGGCTTTGGGACCGCTGCGGCGTTGATCGCCGATCTGGCGCCCACGCTGCCCGGTGGAGTGGAGCAGTATCTGGAGGAGGCCTGGAGCAAGAGCGCGTTGATTTCCAAGCGCGGCGGGGACCTCATTTTCTGGCATCGCTTGTTGCAGGAGTATCTGGCGGCTCGGCGCATGGCGAACCTGCCGGATGGGCGGCGCCACAAACTGGCGGCCGCGATCGTGCAAGGACGCCAGTCACCCGAGGTGATCCGGCTGCTGGCGGGTTGTATGGCGCCGGAGAAGCCGGAGCTGTTGAACATGCTGCTGGCGCATCTGGTGGAACGTGCCGAGAAAGCGCAGGGCGTGGAAGGGCGCGCTTATGCGGCCGGGCTGCTCTCGAGCGTGATGAGCGATCTCCAGCCTTCCAAGAACTATGTGAACCGGACGGATTACAAGGAGAAGGTTCAGCCCCGGTATGAGGCGCTGATTCGATCGGTGGGGGAGATCTTCTCGCGCGAGGAGGCGGGGAAAATTCCCGTGGCCACGCGCATCAAGATCGCCGAGGCGCTGGCGCAGGGTGGCGATGCACGGCTGTTGCTGCCCACAGCGCCGGAATATTGGGTAAAGGTGCTGGGCGGGAGCTTTGTGATGGGGGCGCAGGCGAAGGACCCGAGCCGGGTGGACTACGATGCCGAGGCGTATGAGCACGAGGACCGTGGGGGCGAGCCGGTCAACGTAGAGACGTTTTGGATCGGCAGATACCCGGTGACGGTCTTGGAGTATGGGAGGTATTTGGACGCGCAGCGGATCACGCCGGGCGAGGATCTGAA
>JAYTKJ010000210.1:0-4069 GCA_043730365.1 Acidobacteriota bacterium
CGAGGCCGAGCCGCTCTACACACGGGCGCTGGCGATCCAGGAGAAGGCTCTGGGCCCGAACCATACCAGCGTGGCCAACAGCCTCAACAACCTGGCCACACTCTATCGCGCCCAGGGCCTGTACGCTCAGGCCGAGCCTCTCTATACGCGCGCACTGGCGATTCGTGAGAAGGACCTCGGTCCGGACCATCCCAACGTCGCCAACGGCCTCAACAACCTGGCCACGCTCTATCTGGACCAAAGCCGCTACGCTCAAGCCGAGCCGCTCTTCATGCGTGCGCTGGCGATTCGTGAAAAGGCTCTGGGTCCGGAGCACCCCACTGTTGCCCAAAACCTGAACAGCCTGGCCGCGCTTTATTACCACCAGGCGCAGTATGCCAACGCCGAGCCGCTCTACACACGGGCGCTGGCGATCCAGGAAAAGGCCCTCAGTCGGGATGACCCCGCCGTGGCCGTCGGCCTGATCAATCTGGCCGCGCTTTATTACATCCAAAGCCAGTACACCCAGGCCGAGCCGCTCTGGACGCGGGCGCTGGCCATCCGTGAAAAGGCCTTGGGCCCGGACCACCCCGAAGTAGCCACCGTCCAGAACAACCTGGCCATGCTCAAACTAGCTCAGGGCCAGTACGCCCAAGCCGAGCCGCTGTTCACGCGGGCGCTGGCGATCCGTGAGAAAGCCTTGGGCCCGGACCACCCCGATGTGGCCAGCAACCTGAACAATCTGGCCTCGCTCTATTTCGCCCAGGGCCTGTACCCGGCGTCCGAGCCTCTATGGACTCGGGCGCTGGCGATCCGTGAAAAGGTCCTGGGCCCTGACCATCCCGGCGTGCTCTACATCCTGAACAGACTCGCGGAACTCTATCTAGTCCAGAGCCAATACGCCCCGGCCGAGCCGCTCTTGACGCGGGCGCTGGCGATCCGTGAGAAGGCCCTCGTCCCGGACAATGCCGACTTGGCCGGCAGCCTGAGCAACCTGGCCCGCGCACGCCAGGGTTTGGGCAAGACCGTCGAAGCCCGACAAGGCTTCGACCAGGCCGTGGCCATGATCCGCGGGCTTTCGCCCAACGGCTCGTCTTCCTTGGCTCGCCTCCTCTGGCGCTCCGCCAGCGCCCGACTCGAAAACAGTGATGCAGCGGCGGCCCTCCCCGAACTCGAAGAAGCTCTCACGCTCGGCGAGAAGTTCTTGAAGCCCGAGCACCCGCACCTCAAGGAGTACCGCGACGCGCTTGCCAAGTGCCGCGATGCGATCGACAAATAACCGAAATCCAGCGAACACGCCCGAGCCGACGCACCGCGAAAGTTGCTTGCTTGAAGTCTGCCAATATTCAGCTGGCGGCACTTCACAAAGGCCGTGATCCCACTCAGTCGCTTTACTCAACCGATTGCGATGTTTCTCAGCACAGCGAACAACCTCGTGCCACTGGTCTGGATTCCAGACCGCAGCAAGACCGATCTGCAACGAGTCGAATCCCGGAGCGAATTGTTGCACCTTCTTCGGAACGTGTAAGCGGCTGCATCTTCGGTGCTCCATCGGACCCGCACATGGGATTGCCAAAGGATCTTCAAAATGATTTTTTGCAATTCGCAAGATTTTCTTGCCGAGTTGGCCTACGGAATACGCACTGTCAGTACGCCCAAATTCGAAAGCGTTGAGAAATGTCTAAACGAGAAGTCTCTACTGCCGCATTGAATGGAGAAGTTCCCGCCGAGCGGGCCGGAGTCTCGACATAACCTGCGCGGGCGACGCCGCCTGATTCGTGCAACCGCCGGTTGACTCCGGCATCAAGTTGAAGTCCTCACTAACCACAACGACAGCCGCGGATACCCGGTCTGCGCCCGTAGCTGTCAATTTCAATGTACCGCAGACCTAAGGAGCAATCTATGAACCGTTTCTTTTCTCCAGGTCCGTTCGCCTTGGTGCTTGCATTCCTCTCCGTCTTCGCTCTGTCCGCCCCAACGCAGGCGGGGGAGCGTCCCCACGTCTCGCGCGGGACTGCCCAGTTTGTCAACGCGAACGACTTCGTCGGCGTGGGGAAAGCAACCCACCTGGGTAATTACAGCGAGAGGGGTCGTGCCCAATTCTCGCCCACCGCCGATCCCACCCTATTCCGGGTCGATGCTCAGTCGATCTACACTGCAGCCAACGGCGACCAGCTCCACGCAGTTTTCAGCGGATTTCTAAACGGCTTAACCGGCGCCATCACCGCCACGGTCACATACGTGGGTGGCACGGGCCGGTTCTCCGACGCGAGCGGCACGGCAAACCTTTCCGCCCAATTGTTCCCTGGCGGGTCGATCGAGGTCGCCGTCAAAGGGAGCATCAACTACTAGCGACAATGTCTAGCGGTCGGGCGGCACGGGCCGCCTGACCAAGGGCAGCTGCCGCCCCGCGATGTTCGTGGCACCCCAACGGTAACTCCGTCTTCGCAAAGGCCCATTCAACGGGTTCTGGAGCGTGAAGGTAAGTATGTTTTTAGATCCTACACAAGAATTGTTTTCTATGTATTTCTCTTTGCCTATCTACTGAAGGTTTTCCATGAATTCGTCTATCCGCAAAATACTCATCTGCTCGGCAGTCGTAATGATCACAACCGCCGTTGCGTCACCGTCCAGAGCGAAAGGACGGATCGACGCCAGTACGCTGATCGCGACTCCACACGGGACGTTTAATGGAGTCCAGTACACACGGTATGAGGCCATGTTCGATGGCATCAGCTCCAACAAGCGACCCTACCGGGTGCCTTGCCAGATCGTCGCCCCGCAGCATCCCCAACACGGGCGCGGACTGCTCCTGTTCGATTGGCTCGTCCCGAGCGTGATCCCCACTGCGATTGGGCAGGAGCAGGCGGATGCAAGATACATCATGACGGACAATTTCCTTTTCGGCCTTGGCATATCCTACGCGACCGTCCGGTGCAACCCGGAAGGCATCGGGACAAGGTCTCCGATCAGCGATCCAACCAGACCGTGGTCGGACGGTCTGCTCGACACCTCTTCAGAGTTTATTACATCGCCCGGCGACGAATTCGACATCGTGGTCGATTATGTGACGGCGCTGCGGACAGATCCGGTCGCACTCCAGCGTCTCGGCAGAATCAAACGGACGGCAGCGTTCGGATATTCAGCTTCAGGTTGGCGGCTCCGAGGGCTGCTGCGGATACAGATGGGAAAAGGCCTGTTCGATTTCTCGCTCGTTGGGGGCACCGGCAACGGATACGACCATCCGAAGAAGAATGAAATCGTATTTTCAGATTCGGAAAAAGCACCGCGGGCCGGAGCGGGGCTGGAAATCGATTTCCAATCAGAGTTCGACGTGATTGCCTTGGGAGCCCACCTCATAAGGCACGAAGAGTCGAACTATCGCGCTTACCAGTTGGCGGGCGCTTCGCATATCCGGGACATCGACGTAGTAGAGTTCGGTCTACCGGACCCGGAGAAAGCCAACCCGGCCATGTGGGTGCCATTCGTTCGAGCGCTCTTTGTTGCCGGAAACAACTGGTGTGATGGGATCGCGCCGCCGCCGAGCATCTGGCTTGGCGCCCAGGATGACCCGGAGATCGCTCGCGACGCCAATGGGAATGCACTGGTCAGTTTTGTCGGAGGGCGACCGGTCAACACCACTGCCTTCCGATTGCCCGAAGTGGCCGTCGGCGAAAACCAATACATCCCACTCGACCCGTCTTACGACGATGGCTCGATTCTTGGCTTTTTCCGCATGGCCGCAGGTGGGCACATTGACCTCACTGACAGCTTTACAGACCACGACCAATACGTCAGCGACGTTACGTTTCATGCTTGCGGGTTAGTGTCTCTCGGCTACTTGTTGGAAGCGGATGCCGACGCGATCATGCAGCGAGCGATCGAGTCTGACATCGGCAAGCCATAGACAGCGGATCAGGGGTACTCAGCCAGGAACCACGGAAGTGGCAAACGCCAAATGGCACTCACTTTAGGATACGTAGGTCGGCATCTCCGAGGCTGTGATTTTTTGTAGGCGAGTCGCTCCGCGACTCGTCGAAACCAGCGAAAATGAACGCCTTTGATCAAGCAATGATGGCGAGTCGCAGAG
>JAYTKJ010000211.1:0-6019 GCA_043730365.1 Acidobacteriota bacterium
GCGCCAGTTCATCCGCAAGGATGGCGTCAAGTCGCTGCGCAGCATTCCGTCGGGCAAAGCCAAGTCATTCGACGATCCCGGTGTCCGCGCCCTCTGGAAAATCGTCGTGGACGAAGGCATCACCATCGATCTCTTCCTGATGCAGTACGCCATGATCGAGAGCGCTTCGAAGATGATGAAGGAATTCCCTTCCCTCACGTTCGGCTTCTGTCACTGTATGGACCTGAAGCTTGGTCCCAATCTCCAGCGCGATCTGAAAGCTGTCCTTGACCTCGCCCGCTTCAAGAACCTCCATGCCAAGGTGGACTTCATCGGCACCGGTACCCAGCAGCCTTATCCGTGCGAGGACCTGCACGACACGGCCATGCAAGTCATCCGCGCCTTCGGGGCTGAACGTTGTCTATGGACGAGCAGCTATCCGAATGAGATCTGGACTCCCAAGATCACTTACGCCGAGCACCTGAAGCTTTTCACCGAAGCGCTGCCTCTCAAAGACAGCGAGCGGAAACTGATTTTGGGCGAGAACGCGCGCAAAATCTGGTTCAAGAATTCTTCGTTCTAAGGAGCGGAGCCGGCTGCTCGATTGATGTAGGGTAGAGCAATGCGCATCCAAACGGCTCGAGCGGCAGTTACCGTGGCAGTTCTCATGGCGCGGGCTTTGACGGCCCAGGAAGTCTCCCGCGTGCCGAACGCACCACTCATAGCGAGGGCCAAGGCACTGGAGTTGACGACGCCTTACGTCCCGCCTCCCGGCGATCCGCTGGAACACCATACGGCGGGGTTCGCCAAGATCATGTGTTCGGCGGTTTTCATCACCGGACTCGATCCCGATTTCGCCGCCGAGAATGTTGGATACTTCACGAGCCCGTATGCCGAGCGAACCAAGGTTGGCAAGCCCGTGATTGATCGCGCGAGCAGAGCGGTCCACATCACGCTTCCCAACGGAGTCAAACGCACCGCAAAGTATCTCGGCGATCAGGGATGCGTTACGCTTCCAACCGGTAAGCAATCGCTGAGTTTCACACCGGTCCGCATTGCGCGAAAGCTCCCGGACGCTGCCAAGCAGGCTTGGCCCATGGGCGACGCGCTGCCGCGGGACTCGGCCGCCGGAATCGACACAGCCAAGCTGAAACAGGCTGTGGACGCGGCCTTCGAGCCCGCATCGTCGCTCACGGCGGCATTGGTGGTGACCTGGCGAGGGCGCCTCATCGCCGAGCGTTACGGTGCGGGGATCACGCCGCAAACGCCGCTTGAAAGCTGGTCGATGGGCAAGAGCCTCACTGCCACGCTCATGGGCATTCTGATCAAGCAGGGAGTCTACGATCTGTGGCAACCCGCGCCTGTACCGGAATGGCGGAATGCGGGTGATCCGCGCGGCAAGATTCGCATCGCGGACATCTTGAACATGTCGAGTGGCTTGCGTATCCGCGCGCCGGCGGATCCTGACTACGATCTCGCGGCAACCTATCCGGACCATCTCTATCTCTACACGGGCGGAGTGAATTCGTTCCACTACGCGGCGACTCGTCCGCAGCAGTGGCCCCCGGCCACAGTTGGCCGCTACCGCAATACCGATCCGGTGCTCACCAACTACCTGATCCGTCTGGCCGTGGAAAAGAGCGGCGAGGAGTATCTCTCCTTTCCCTGGCGCGCGCTGTTCGACAAGATCGGAGTCCGCACGATGGTGATGGAGACCGATCCTTTCGGCAATTTTCTCACCCAGGGCTATGAGTTCGCGTCCGGGCGCGATTGGGCCAGACTCGGCAATCTGTATCTGCAAGATGGCGTGTGGAATGGCGAGCGAATCCTGCCCGAAGGGTTTGTGAAATTCGTCAGTACGCTTGCGCCCGCCTGGAAGGCTGACGGCCGGCCCATATATGGAGGGTTCTTCTGGATAAATGGGGATGGCACGTTTCCGGTGCCGAAGGAAGCCTACTACATGGCGGGCGCGGGCGGACAGACAACTTTGATTATTCCTTCTCACGACCTCGTGGTGGTGCGGATGGGGCACTTCAAGGGCAGCACCATAGGAGCCGGGAGCTTTCGAAAGGCGCTGTCGCTTCTGGTGGAAGCCTTTCCAGCCAAGAAGTAGTGACTCATCGGATCTCAAAATAATGAGTAGGCCATGATCGAGAGTCCGCCGAAGATGATGAGGGAATTCCCCTCGCTCACGTTCGGCTGAAGCCTTGGTCCCAATCTTCAGCACGATCTGAAAGCCGTCCTTGACCTCGCCGGTTTCAAGAGCCTCCACGCCAAGGGGGACCTCATCGACACAGGCACCCAGCGGCCTTTTCCGCGCGAGGAGTTGCGAAACACGGCCATGCTGCCTATGGACCAGCAGCTACCCGAACGAGATCTGGACTCTGACAGCGAGCGGAAATCGATTCCCGGAGAGAACGCGCGCAGGATCTGGTTCAAGAAATTCTGCTAGCTAGGGAGCAGTCCCGTCGGAGTCAGGCTGCCCGTCGTGGACGCGTTTCTCCTCTTGCACGGCCAGCGTCAAACCCGCGCGGCTGGTGACAACGCCCGCGCGCAGTTGTAACGGCACCGTCGACCCAGGCGCCGTGCCCGCCGGAACCCGCACGTTTCACTTGGAACACCCCCGCCACCAGACCGGCAGCCGCACCGGCATAGAGCACCTCCGCGACGGCCCCACCGATGGTGGCCGTGACATCGCCCAGCGGTTCGGAAAGACCGTAATGGCCACTTGCCCGTCAACGCCGCCCAGGATTAGTCTACCCTTCGCCGGTCGCATAGAGCACCACCACAGAATTGCGGCCAGCCAGGTCCCCCGCCATTCACCGATTCGTTCTTATTGAGAATCGCTCCCGGTCCGGTACCGGAGGAATTGGCCGTGAAGATCGCCGGGCGCGCCGCTTGTACCGGCACCGAGACCGAGTTCGAGTTTCTGCCTTGGAACTCCACTGCGATCGTAACGCTGCTCTTGCCGCTCCTCAAGTACGGCACCACGCAACTCATCGGCCCAGCCGAAACTCAAACGATCGTAACCGCAACACCGTCAAAGAGAATCCGCGTCTGCGCTACTTGCGTGGAGACCCGCCCCCCGGTCTATTGCAACCCGGCCAAAGCCGCCGGCCCGATGCCCGAGCCGAAGATTGTGACGATCTCGCCCGGGTGCCTAGTTGCCGATGGTTGTAAATAAATTCTGTCCGGTGGCGACGCCATCGACGCTGGCTTCAATCGCGATGTCGCCAGCGGCCACAGTGGGCACGGTGACGTTGAATTGGCACAGCCCCACTCCGCCCACGAAAGCTTGCGCTGTGGCTGCGGTCTGGCCAAAGCGCACGGTGATGGGCGCCGCCAACGGCCGGGGCGACGGCGCGATCACTCCGGCAGGCGAGGTGGGGTTAGTGGCTCCGCAGCCGACCGCGAAAATAATGATCGTGTCGCCGACCTTCGCCGGCCGGAACGCCACGCCCGGAATCAGATTCACCCGGCCCACAAAGGTAGTGAAGTCCGGGTAGAGCGCGGCTACATACTGCCTGCCGCCCACCAGGAAGTTGGGCGTGGTGAGCAGAGCGGGGGAAACCTTGGCGGCGGTCATAGTAGTGGAACTGGTGCCGCCTGCGTTGGTGAGTTCGACGGTGACGCCGCTGCCGGTGCCGATGTCGTCCGGAGCCTGCACGTTCACCTGGCCCGGCGAAACGAAGCGCACGAAGGCATCTTTGCCGGCGACCTTCACACGCACGCCTTCGAGCGAGGTGGGCGCCTTGGAGCCGGTGAAGTCCGAGCCGGCCCACTCGCGCGTGACGGTGGAAAAGTTGGAGCCGAAGATCTGGAGCCAGGTACCTGGGCTCAGCGCCGCTTTGTCGGAGAACGATTGCAGGACTGGCGGCTGATCGGTGCGGATCTTGGGCGGGCCGGTTTGGGCGGCGCCGCCGGCCGCGCGCCGAAGAATCGAGTACCGCAGGGTCACCGGGCCGCCGGCCGGGCTATAGTTCCCAATCGCCACGAAGTAGGTCGCCCCTGTCTGCAGCGCCGGGCTCGAGTCGGCGTTGATCTCAAAGTCAGGTTGGCTGGCCGTTGGCGCATAACCGTAGTCGGACTGGCCGCCGGCGTTGTAGGCCGAGCCCTTCTTGACGAGGATATCGACCTCCAGTGAGGTCGAGGCGGTGATCTTTACGCCGGTCGCGTCCGCAGGCACAGTGAAACTGATCTGCTGCGGCACGAGCGAACCCACGCCGCTGGAAGGTGCAAATGGTGGAGCGTTGATCGACACCCCTGAGTCCGGCGCCAGCGTCTGCGTCTGCGTTAGCGGCACTGCGGCGGACAAGAGAGTTGCCGTCACCGAATACGTCGCCGCCTCCGCGCTATAATTCTGTACGCCGATGAAATACCGCCCGGGCTGCAGGCTATCTGGCAGCGAGCGCGACGTGATAGTCAGCATCTCGTTGACGGCATCGGATGCGGATTCGAAGTCCGCCTCCGGATAGCCTTGGCTGCTCAGGAAAACTGGGCTGCCCCCGGCCAAATACAGGTCCACATCCTTGTTGCCGGAAAGCGACACAGTCAAACCGGTGGCCCCCGCCGGTACATCAATCGCGAATTGCCGCGAAGCGAGGAACGGGCCGGCCGGAACCGAGCCGGTTCCGCGCTGCCCGCTCGTCAAAACGGAAACGGCGGGCGGAGCAGAGGGCGAACCGCCGGTGACCGTGGCCGTGATCGTATAGTTGACCGCCTGCGTAGTGGTGTTGGTAATGGCCACGTAGTAAGTGCCCGCCTGCAACTCCGGCGTGTTGTCCGGGCCCAACGTGCCTGCCACATTCGTACCGGGAGTCGCCACGAACTGCTCAAAAACCAATTGCCCGTTCTGAATCGTAACCGGAGCGCGATAGCGGATGAAGAACCGGACGTTGGCCGAAGCCGTCACCTGAATGCGCAGGCCCGTTGCCTGATTCGGCACGTCGATCCGGAATTGCTGTGCGCCCAGCAATTGTGAGTTGGCGGCGGCCGCGCCAATGCTCGCCTGACTTCCGGCGCCCGATCGCAGTGCGATCGCTTTGGAAGCGGTCGCGGCGTCATCGGTGCCCACTCCGCGATTCACCATGGCGTCGATCGCGGTGTTTGCCACCGTATCGCCAAAGAAAGCTTTGGCTGCCACTGCCACCGCCAACGCCGCGTCGAAGAACTCCGCGCTGCCGTCCATCACCGCCAGAGAACCCAAGGCGATCTTGTCTGCCCGCTCGGCGCCCAGAGACCGACGCAAGTCCCACAAGGCGCCGCTCCAAATGTTGCCATCCACGTGCTCTTCGCCCACGAGGTTGCCCGGCCAACGGTTGGAGTTCTCCACATTGCGCAGCGCCTGGCCGCGTAAGCCGAAAATTCGCGAAGCCCACTCGCCCATCGCGGGATCATTGAGAAACGAAGCCGCGAAATAGTCAGCCGTCCCTTCGTTGATCGCGCGGAAGGTGTTGCCCTGACTGCGCCCCACCAGCGCGTTCACCACTGCATGCGTGTACTCGTGGAAGATCACGTCCGAGTCCCACGAGGTGTCCAGATTCCGCGCCGTCAGGTAGAAGAACAAGCCTCCGCGATTGTTGAATTCCACCGGCGTAAAGAAGGCGTTGTCCTGGCCCGCAAAGGCGCCCTGCCCGTTCTGCTGCACGAAATCCTTGAACAGCACCACGCCTTCGAGCGGACGGTCCAATCCGCCAAAGCCCAGATCCTTGAATCGCTGCGCCACCCGGTCCACGCCGTGATACAGTTGCACCTCTGAAAACTGCGGGCGGCTGGGCGAATAAAGATAATTCCCGCCCACCGGTTCGGCCACCTGCAGGAACACTCTGGGCTGGCTCAGGCCCAGCAGGTTGGGCAAATAGCTATAAATCTTGGCGTTCACACCAGTGAGGTTCGCCGGGGAGGTCAAGTTCCCCAACTGCACCTGCGTCACCGGGTTTTTCACCGGATTGGTGGCGAAGGCGAACCCTTGTGCTTGCCCCCAACGAAGACTCTCGACGCGCTCGATCTCCCCGGTCACCGCCGAAACATGCACGGCCCA
>JAYTKJ010000212.1:0-15735 GCA_043730365.1 Acidobacteriota bacterium
CGCTTTGCTGTGGTTCGGATGGGCGGCCCCGTGGCTGGTGGCGGGGCTGTTTGTCGCAGGTCTCGGGTGGGGTATCTGGCGCTGTCGCTCGGCTTGGCCTCGGGAATTTCAACGGCAAAATGCGGTCTTCCTGCCGTTCGCCATTCTCTATTTGGTGTACGCGTTGGCGCCCGAAACCAGCTCCGACGCGATCGCTTATCATCTCGGCCTGCCGGCGGAGTGGTTGCGCACGGGAAGTCTGACGCGCCGGGCGGCTGGATTCTTCGATGTTATTCCGCATGGGCTTGAAACGCTGTTTATGGCGGCTACGGCCCTGAGCGGATTCACCGCGGCCAAACTGGTCCACTTCGGGTTTCTCCTGGCGACGGTGCCGCTGATGGTGCGCGTCGCAGCCAAACTGGGCTTTGACGGGAGGCCCGCGGCGCTACTCTATTTCGCCTCGCCAGTAGTGGCGATGGCCGGAACGTCCGCTTACAACGACGACGCGGTGGCGTTCTACGCGCTGGCGACGCTGTGGCTGCTGCTCGAGGAAAAATTGGCATGGGCGGGACTGACGGCGGGATTCTGCTACGCCATCAAAATGTCTGGCGGCTGCGTGACGCTCGCCGTGGGGCTGTACCTGTTGCGCCGGCGGGCGTGGAGCGGGTTGGCGTGGGCGGCGGCGATGGTGATTCCGTGGCTCGCGCACTCCTGGTGGCTGAGCGGCAATCCGGTGGCGCCGATGCTGCTCACCGTGTTTCCCAGCGCCGAGTTCTATCCAGCTACGGTGACCGGGTGGACCAACTATGTTCGCTCCTACGGAGTGCCGTGGAGTGAGCGCGCGTGGGAGGCGACCCTCGGCGGCGCGCGCGCGCAGGGATTATTGGGGCCGGGCTTTCTGCTGGCGCCCATCGGCTTGCTGGCAATACGCCGAAAGAACCAAGCCGTGCTGGTGATTGCCGCCACCGTCTGCGCGACGGGATGGTTCTTCAACGCTGGCGCACGATTCCTGATTCCAGCGGCGGTGTTTGCGGCGCTGGCGATGGCTGCGGTGTTGCCGCGCAGACTGGCATGGGCGGTGGCGCTCGTACATGGCCTACTCTGCTGGCCGGTGGTGTTGGACCGCTACGTGCCCGCGGGCGCCTGGCGTCTGAGTGCCGAGTGGCCGTGGCGAGCGGCGCTACGCATCGAGCCGGAGTTGGACTACCTGCGCCGCACGAGCCCGCCGTTTCAAGTGGCCGAAATGGTGAATCGCCACGTGAAGCCCGGAGAACGGGTGCTTGATTTCAGCGAAGTCCCGCGAGCCTACGCGCAAGGCGCCGAGTTGCTGGCCGGGTGGCAATACTCGGTGGCGCGCCGCGCCGGGGAAGCTCTGGTCACGGCGCACTCGGGCGAGCCGCATGTGTTCTACCAATTGCATGGGGCATGGCCAAGGCGCCGGTTGCGATCCGTGCGGTTCGAGCAATACTCGACCAGCGAAGACTCCTGGACCATTCAAGAAGTGCGTTTGCGGCGCGGTGGAGACGTCGTGTTCCCCAGCCGCGCCTGGGAGCTCAACGCGCATCCGAATCCGTGGGATGCCGCGCTGACGTTCGACCGCAACATAGTATCCGGTTGGCGCACATGGGAGCCACGCCGCGACGGGATGTATCTGGAGATAGCAGGTTCAATCGACTCAGACGGCGTGGAACTGATCTGCCTGGGCAACGAAGCCGGGCCGCGGGTGCGCGTGACCGGAGTAGACGAGCAGGGACACGCCGTGGAGTTGGCCGCGCGACTGGAACCGCGCGAGACGGTGGCCTTGAACCGGCGGACCGAGGCCATGCGTTACCTGCGGCGCGAAGGCTTTGCGTGGATTGTCACGGCGACCGGTGATGCCGGGCTGGACCTGATCGGCCGCGCCCTGGTTGACGAAGCCGCCGATTGGGGCGTCGAGCGCGTGGACCGGTCCGGCGGCGTCTATCTGCTGCGGATCGTCAATTGACCCGGCGCCAGAGGGTGCGCGACACAGAAGTGATAGATTCGTTGGAATGCTGGCAAATGGCGAAAATCCCAGCGTAGCGGTACGCCAAACCGAGCCGCGACCGCGAGCGGTTGAGGTATTTCATTACCTTCGCCTGCTACGGTGCGCGCTTGCACGGCGGCGAATCGGGATCGGTGGATCGCCATCACAATCTCGTGGGTAGCCGGTGGTTGGAGCCCGACGGCGAACGTGTGATAGTGGAGCGTCGAGCAATGCTGCAGAATCCTTATGTACTCGATGAGATTGCACGGACAGTGGTCCTGGCGGCCGTCCAGAAGCATTGCGCCTACCGGGGATGGAACCTGCTGGCCGCACATGTCAGGTCGAACCATGTGCAGAGTGTCGTCGAGGCCGAGGCTCAGCCCGAGAGAATCATGAACGAGTTCAAGTCGTACGCTAGCCGCGAGCTAAACCAGTTGACAAGCGAAAGACCCGATCGGAAACGATGGGCGCGGCATGGAAGCACCCGTTGGTTATGGAAGGATGAGGATGTCAGGGAGGCGCTTCAATCCATAGTCGATGAGCAGGGCGAGCCGATGGCACTATTCGTTGCCGATGGGCTTTGAACATTCGCGGCCTTTGTGGACCGCTCCCGCGGTCGCGGCTCGGTATCGGAGCCACCCGGCGCCGGAGCCGCGCGCGATACACTAGATCTTTCTCGCCCTCTACCAACACATGCCAACGCTGGTGCAAAAGCCGGAAGCCTCCCAAGTGCGCAGCATCGCGCGCCTGGCCGCCGAACCGGTGCTGGCCCGCACGCTCGAGTGGTTTGCCGCCGAACGCCGTTGGATCAACGAGCGCCACCTTGAACTGTGCCGCATCGCCGCCCCGACGTTTCAGGAGCAGCGGCGCGGCGAGTGGATGGTGGCGCAGTTCCGCGCGATGGGATGCGACACGCGGATCGACAAAGCCGGCAACGTGGTGGCCTTTCTCAAACCGGCGGCGGCGAGCGAAGGGCCGCTGGTGGCCCTGACCGCGCATCTGGACACGGTGCTGGAACCCTTGCAGCCGGAGGACATCAAGCCGGGCCGCGACGGACAGTTGCAGGGGCCGGGCGTTTCCGACAATGGAGCCGGCCTCGCCGCTTTGCTAGCCATGGCGCAGGCGATCCGCTCGAATCCGGCGTTGATGGCGTCGCCGCTGCCGCTGGTGCTGATCGCCAATGTGGGCGAGGAAGGCGAAGGCAACCTGAGCGGGATGCGCTACGTATGCCGGCCATCGGGGCTGGGCGCGCGGATTTCGTCTTTCCTGGTTCTCGATGGACCGGCAGTGGAGCACATCACGCACCGGGCGCTCGCTTCGCGCCGATTTGAAGTGACGATTTCCGGACCCGGCGGCCACTCCTGGTCAGACCACGGCGTGGGCAATCCGGTGCATTCGCTGAGCCGCGTGATTTCTTTGTTCTGCGACAACCCTATTGCGCAATCGAATGGCGGACCGCGCACGTCGTTCAATTTCGGATTGATCGAGGGCGGCACGAGCGTGAATTCGATTCCGACGATGGCCCGGACCAAAGTGGATCTGCGTTCTGAGCATGCCGGGCGGCTGGATGAATTGGCGGCGCTGTTGACGGCGGCCGTGGAGCATGCGCTGGAGGCGGAGAACGAGCGGTCGGCTTCCGTCTTCTCGGCGCTGTTGGCTTCGCCGAACCGGGTGACGGCCAAGATCCGCGAGATCGGTTCCAGACCCGGCGGACAACTGCCAGATGACGCGGCGATCCTGCGGCACTTGCGCGCGATCGATGGGCACCTTGGGATTCGCGCCCACCTCGATTGCGCCTCCACCGATGCCAACGTGCCGTTGTCGCTCGGCATTCCAGCCGTTTCGATCGGCGCCGGAGGACAAGGCGGCGGCGCGCATACGCCGGGCGAGTGGTTTCATCCGGACGGGCGCGACGTCGGACTGCGGCGCATTTTTCTGGCGCTCTGTCTGCTCATGCGGGACCTTGAACCGGCGGCCGCGGCTGCCATCGAGTTGCCCGCCTCCCACGGCCGCGCGTGAGTGAACGGGCCAGAGCCGAGGCGGCACTGCTCGCCGTCACGTTGATTTGGGGCATGCCCTTCACCCTGGTCAAGAACGCGTTGGACGACGCCTCCACGCTGGCCTTCCTGGCCATCCGTTTCACAGCGGCTACGGGTGCATTGACCCTTTTTTCCCGGCGCGGACTGGCGACAGGTATGCTGGCCGATCCCCTGGCGTGGCAAGGCGGGTGGCGCGCGGGATTGTGTCTGGCGGCGGCGTACCTGTGTCAGACGGCTGGGTTGCGCTGGACCACGCCGTCCAAGTCCGCCTTTCTCACCTCGCTCTGCGCGGCGCTGGTGCCGGTCCTGGCGGCGATTATCTACCGCAAGCTGCCGCGAGGCCTTGAGATAGCCGGAGTGATACTTGCCGTATCAGGCACGGGGTTGTTGACCTTGACACCGGGGCACACCGGCGGCAGCAGCAGTTGGATGCCCGGCCACGGAGAACTACTGACGCTCGCCTGTGCGCTGGGGTTTGCCGGACACATTCTGGTGACGGGGCACTATGCGGGCCGCGCCGGATTGAATGCCTTTAGTCTCCTGCAACTGGCCACGGCGACGGTGCTGTTCTGGCTCTGGCTGCCCTGGTTTGAGCCGTTCTACTGGCGGGTAACACCGAGGTTGGCGGTCGCGATCGCGGTGACGGGGGTGGTTTGCACCGCCTTAGCCTTTACCGTGCAAGCCTGGGCGCAGCGGCATAGTTCGGCCACGCGGACCGCTTTGATCTTCTCTGTTGAACCGGTTTCGGCGGCCGCAACATCTTATATCGTGGCGGGAGAGATTCTGACGCCGATAGCCATGCTGGGCGCGGGGCTCATCATGGCTGGCGTGCTGACGGTGGAACTGGGACCTGGGACACGTGACATTTCCTGAACGGCATCGTCTATTGCGGCAGGGCGTCAATGTAACCGTTCCGGGTCTGGCGGCATCGAACAAAGCAGAGAGCGCCCCGCTACAATATTCAATAGGCAGTATTGCTGGAGAAAACACCCCTATGAGCATCATCGATCGTTTTCGGCAACAGAAGTTCTTACCGGTTACCTTGACCGTGGCCACGTTGGCCATCGGGGTGATGATCGGAACGGTCATCAACACCGGCGTGAGAGCGGACAAGTTCGACAAGCCTGTCACCGACGCCACGCCGCTGGTGATCCCGTCACCGGCGCAACTGGCTAACGAATTCACAGCGCTGGCCAAGAAGATGGAGCCAGCCGTAGTCTACGTAAGCACGGTCACCGAAGTCAAACCGCAGAAGGCAGCTAACGAGCGGAAGCGCCGGGCTCCGCAGGCCGAAGAGGATGTCGACGAGGAAGACGGCAGTATGGAGCTATTCCGCCGTTTCTTCCGAGGGCCTATGCCGGAAGGAATGCCGCGCGGCGGCGGGCAGCGCCGCGAGGGCACGGGCTCCGGCTTCATTGTCGACCCCAAAGGCTACATCATCACCAACCATCATGTGGTAGACGCAGCCGACAAGATCACGGTGAGGCTGCATGGCGAGACCACCGAGTACAAGGCCAAGCTGATCGGCTTTGATCATGAGCTTGATCTGGCGGTGATTAAGATCGAGGTAGGCAGGCCGCTGGGCTACGCACCGGTGGGAAACTCTGACGCCGTGCAGGTGGGTGATTGGGCGGTGGCTATCGGTTCGCCGTTCGGCCTGGAGGCCAGCGTGACGGCCGGCATCGTAAGCGCCAAGGGCCGCAACGGAGTGGGCCAGGGTCAGTTCCAGAGCTTCATCCAGACGGATGCGGCGATTAATCCCGGCAACTCGGGCGGCCCGCTGTTGAGCATCAAGGGCGAGGTGATCGGCATTAACACGATGATTGCCACCCAAAGCGGCGGCTACCAGGGCATTGGCTTTGCGCTGCCGATCAACACAGCGGTGAAGAGCTACAACCAGATCATCAAGAGCGGCGGCGTGACGCGCGGCTCGATCGGCATCAGCTGGAATCCCACCCAGATGAAACCGGAGACCCTGAAAGCGCTCGGGGCTTCGCACGGGGTGATCGTGGATGCGGTGACGCCTAATGGCCCCGCCGACAAAGCGGGCCTCAAGAGCGAAGATATCGTACTGGCGATCAACGGAAAAGACATCAAGAATGGCGAGGAACTCGTCGCGCGAATCGCCGATACCCCGATCGGCGACAAAGTGAACATCACAGTGGATCGCAACGGCAAGCGGATGGATTTGGCCACCGTGGTGGCTGACCGCGCCGAAGTCTTCAAGGACGATCCTCGCTTTGCGCGTTTCCGCAAGAAGGAAGAAGCCCCGGCGGTCGAAACGGGTGAAGCCAAGTTTGGTATCTACGTCCGGCCCCTCACACCAGAGGATAAAGAATCTATGAAGGTAGAGTCCGATCGTGGCGTGGTGGTGACGCGGGTGCAGGAAGAGAGTTTTGCCGGCGAGATTGGGATTCGTGAGAACGACGTGATCGTCTCGATCAACCGGCTACCGGTAGTCGGCGTGGAAGATATCAAGAAGATTCAATCGACGCTCAAGGGGGGCGACCCGGTGGCTTTCCGGGTGATGCGCCCCAATCCGATGGCTGGCCGCGGCAACGCGCAGGGTCCGCGCTTTGCCAGCATGTTCCTGTCCGGCACGCTGCCTGCCAAGTAAGGGCGCTAGACTGGAGACGTGCGACTCATCGCAGCCAGCTTTATTCTGGTGGGCGCGGCGGCTCTCGGGAGCTTAGCCGCGCCCGCGGTGTCTAAAAAGGGCGCCGCCCCGGCTACGGCGGCCGCCAAATCCGGAGTAAAGCGGAGTGCGGGCAAGGCGGCGGCGGACAAGCGGACCGTGGGCAAACGTGTCGTCCGGCGGCGCGTGCCAGATCACTACAGCTACGTGGGCCAGCAGCGCCCGGCGCCGGAGCGGATTCAGGAAATCGAACGGGCGCTGGTGGAAAAAGGCTATCTCGCCGGCGAGCCCGATGGGAATTGGGACCAGGCGAGCGCGGATGCACTGCGGCGCTTTCAGCAGTCGCAGAATCTCTATGCCGATGGACGGCTTAGTTCGATGTCGTTGATCGCGCTGGGTCTGGGTTCGCGGCAGAACGGAGTGGTCCCAGCTCCGGCTGCGGTTGGGGCTGATACGGTGCGGGCGGTGGCGGTGACCGAGCCGCCGGCCGTCGCGGTCGCCGGTCCTTTGACTCCTCCTCCGCCTTCTTCTGCTCCTCTACCTCTTCCTGTGTCCCTGCCGCCGCGCGTAGCGCCGTCCCCGGCGCCTCCTCTTCCTTTTACCCCCGCCGTATTAGCCGCTCGGCCGGCTGCCCCCGTGGTGGTGGCGCCGCCCCCCGCCGCCCCACCGGCTGTGAAAAAACCTGCGCCGCCGCCGGCTCCTGGGAAAAACATGCCACTGGTGACGCCCGATACAGCGGTGCCTGCCAATTAGTCCGTCAAACTCAAATCTGGAGTGAAGCTCGTCATGAATATCGGTGTCCCCAAAGAAGTAAAAGATCATGAGACGCGCGTCGGGTTGGTGCCGAGCGGCGTCACCGCGCTAGTCGAAGCCGGACACCGGGTGCTGGTGGAATCAGGCGCCGGCGACGGCAGTTCGATTCCCGACAAATTCTACGAGCGCGCCGGCGCCGAGATTCTACCGGCGGCCGCGCAGGTTTGGGCCGAGGCCGGCATGGTGATCAAGGTAAAGGAGCCCCAGCCCGCCGAGTACTCGTTCCTCCGGCCCAATCTGATCCTGTTCACCTATCTCCATCTGGCGCCGCTGCCGGAGTTGACGCAGCAATTGCTGGACTCCCGGACAACCTCCATTGCCTACGAGACCATCCGCGAACGTGACGGCTCGCTGCCGCTCCTGACGCCGATGAGCGAGGTGGCCGGGCGCATGGCCGTGCAGGTGGGAGCGCAGTATCTGGAGAAGCCCAACGGTGGCCGCGGCATTCTGCTGGGCGGAGTGCCGGGCGTCGCGCCGGCCAATGTCGCAATCCTTGGTGGCGGAATCGTAGGTACCAACGCCGCCAAGATGGCGGTGGGACTAGGCGCGCACGTCACGATCATCGACCGCAATCTGAACCGGCTGCGCGAGTTAGACGATATCTTCAATAACTCGATCGTCACGCTGGCTTCCAATGACTGGACGATTCGTGAGTCTGCGCGGCAGGCAGACCTGATTATCGGAGGCGTCCTGATTCCGGGCGCGTCGGCTCCGCGGCTGATCCGGCGCGACATGCTGCGCGATATGCGCAAAGGCTCGGTGGTGGTGGATGTGGCCATCGACCAGGGCGGATGCTTTGAAACCTCGCGGCCCACCACCCACACCGATCCGATCTACTACGAAGAAGGCGTGCTGCACTACTGCGTGTCCAATATGCCAGCTGCCGTCCCCAATACTTCCACGTTAGCGCTGACCAACGCCACCTTCCCCTACGCTTTGCAGATCGCCAACCGCGGCTTCGCCGAAGCGGTAGAGCGGAGCGAGCCCATCCGGCAGGGAGTGAATACCTACGCCGGGCACATCATCTATCAGGCCGTGGCCGAATCTCAAAACCGCGTTCACAAAGACTTGCGGACGTTGCTCTTTTGAGGAACACGCGCAAGACGGACGCGCTTCGGCGCGGCATCGCGAGCGGTTCCTCGCGGTTTGGCGCCGCGCCTCTGCAGCCTTTGCGCTTCTAAGTAAACGCCCAGGCAACGGAGCCTGGTCGCGGCAGGTGCCCTGCCCGAGTTCGCTAGGATTTGCTAGAAAGCTGCCGCCGCCATCCCCACGCGCGCAGCCAGCGCTTGCAGGCTCTTGAGTTTGGCCGTCAGCGTGGTTCGCTTGAGACGGAGCAGATCGGCGGCGGCTTTCTTATTTCCAGCCGTCTTGCGTAACGCCTGCTCAAGCAGGCGCATTTCGATCGAGCCCACGGTCCACTCAAAATCCAGGCCTTCATCGGGCACGCCCAATTGCATCACCATCCCAATGGGCGCCACTTTTTCCGAAGCGTGCGAGGGCAGCGGGAAGTCTGAGGGGAATAGCGAGTGCCGGTTGCCGCTGAGCGCCACGGCCATTTCGACAGCGTTCTCCAATTGCCGGACGTTGCCAGGCCAAGCGTAACTCATCAGACGAGCCAGGGTCTCCGGGGCTACGCTCTTGAGCGGGACGTCTTCTTGTTTGCAGATCTTATCCAGAAAGTGCATGACCAGCGGCGGGAGATCGCGTACGCGCTCGCGCAGGGCCGGCATCCGGACGGGCACGACATTGAGCCGGTAGAAAAGATCCTCGCGGAACTTGCCGCGACGGATGCGATCTTCCAGGTCTACATTGCAGGCGGCGATGACGCGAACGTCAAGCTTGACGGTATCGGAACTGCCGAGGCGCTGGAACTCACGCTCCTGGAGCACGCGCAGCAGTTTGGCCTGGAGGTCAAGCGGCATCTCGGCGATCTCGTCCAGAAAGATGGTGCCGTGATCGGCTTGTTCAAAACGGCCCACGCGATTCTGTATCGCACCCGTAAACGCGCCGCGGACGTGTCCGAATAGTTCGGCCTCCAGCAGATTGTCCGGCAGGGCGCTGCAGTTGACGGTTACCAGGGGCTGCTGCGCCCGTGTGGATGCGGCGTGGATCGCCCGCGCAGCCATTTCCTTGCCGGTGCCTGTCTCGCCGGTGATCAGCACCGTGGAACGGCGCGGCCCCACCAGCCGGATGGTGTCGGTGACCTGACGCATGGCGGCGGTGTCGCCCACCAGGAACCGCCGCCAAGGCTCACTTGGAACAACCGAACGGCGCAGAGACACCCGTTGCGCGAAGGCGGCCTCGAGAGCGGCCAACCCGTCGGCAGGCGCGGCGTTAGACGGCCACCACGCGTACACTCCGAGTTTGGCCAAGCGGACGGCCTGCACCCAGTCATCACCCGGCGCGCCTTGAATCAGGCACGGTGAAGCGGGCGCGGCACGCCGCACTTCTTCCAGTAGCTCCTCGCTGGACCAGCCGGAGACGGGCAGTTGCAGCAGGATCGCATCCCAGTCGGCATTGCGCAAATCCTGGAGAGCTTCGAAGACATTTGTATGCACAACCGTCTGCAAGCACTCGCTGTTTCGCGGAAGGCCGGTGTTGCCTTCCAGGGTGGTGATGATTAGCAGACGGGATGGTTGGTTAAAGCCAGGCACAGACTTCCATCGGAACATGGGGGAAGAATGTTAGGTGTGGTGGCAGCTATAAATTTGCTTATACTGGTGCCATGAGAAGGCTATTCATACGTGTACTACTGAGTGCCACCAGTGCACTGATTCTATGCAGCGCACAAAACGCAAACACCACCGGCAAGGCAAAAAACCTCACCGCCGAAGATCTTAAGAAGCTCATCGACGACAAGACGAAGTTCTTCTTTCTCGATGTGCGCGAACCCAAAGAGATCGCCGAGTTGGGCACGATGCAAGGATACGTCAATATCCCGATATCGCAACTGGAGGCGAGGGTGAGTGAAGTGCCGAAGTCGGCCACCGTGGTAACGGCGTGTAGTCACGGAAAGCGGGCCGCGAAGGCTGCCGAGATCCTGCAGAAGTCTCACATCAATGTCATCGGCTCCTGCGGGTTGATGGAGTGGAAAGAGAAGGGCTTCGACAAACAGAAAGGGTATGAGCTGATCTACCCGAAAGAAAGCGAAATCGGGAAGAAGAAGGGCTAAGCATAGTTGCCGCTGAGCCGGTCACACCGCGACCAGGATTGGGTGGCTGACCTGTCGGTCTCGGCCCCGGCGGAGCGCCGCGGGGCGGCCCTCGGCGAATTGCGTGGCATTCTCATCGCGGGCCTGAGCCGGGCGTTCCGCAATTCGGCGGTGGGTTCCTCGCTGGTGGAAGATTGCACGCAGGATGCCTTGATCCGGATTGCAGACCGGCTGGCATCCTACCGCGGCGAAAGCCGGTTCGTTACGTGGGCCATGTCCATCGCGATTCGCACGACGCTGAGCCAAATGCGGCTCGCCCGTTGGCGGGACGTTTCTCTGGATCAGATGGTGGAGGCAGGGTGTCTCCCGGCGCGGGCTCCGGCCGAACTGGGCGAGGGTGCGGGCGGCCTCCTGGCTGTCCTTCGCCAAGCGATTGAAAGGGACTTGACGGCCCGACAGCGCCAGGTGATTCAGGCCGAGTTGAGCGGCGCGCCCCCTGAGGAGATAGCCCGGCGTCTGGGCGCCAATCGCAATGCCATCTACAAAGTCGGGCATGACGCGCGCGGCCGATTGAAGCAGTCCGTGTTGCGCGCCGGTTGGTCGGAAGAACAGGTGCGGCGGGTGCTCGGCGAATCGGCGGAGTCAGGAGGGGCGCGACATGGATTCTAAGCTGAAGTCGGTTGTGGACATGGCGATGTCCACGCTGCCGGTCGAAATCGGATGCGACGACTGCTTCGAGTTTCTCGCCGCCTACGCCGAGCACCTGCTGAGCGGCAATCCGGCGCCGGCGCCACTAAAGCTGGTGGGCGAGCACCTCGAGCGCTGCGCCTGCTGCCTGGAAGAACTCGAACTGCTCATGGAAGCGCTGAAAGCGGAAAGTTCCGGCGGCGGGTAAGATTCCAGCGCCTCATCGCGTCAAAGTAGCAGAGGCCGGAACGATCCGCCTCGCACCCAACCAGGAGACGCGCGAGATGAAGTTTACCGTTCACACCAAAGATTCCGCTCCCGAGGCCGCCAGGCAGGATCTGGGCGCCGCCGAAAAAGCCTTTGGCTTTCTGCCCAATCTGCTGGGCGTACTGGCCGAGGCTCCAATTGCGTTGAGAGCCTACCTGGATCTCACGGATCTGCTGAGCAAGGCGAGCTTCACGCCGATCGAGCAGCAACTCATGATGATCGCCGGCAGCGTTACCAATCAATGCGGCTACTGCATCGCCGCGCATAGCACGGTGGCCAAGATGGTGAAGATGCCGGCGCCGGTGCTGGAGGCTCTGCGAACCGGGGCCCCACTGCCCGACGCCCGGCTTGAGGCTCTGCGCTCGTTTACCTCGGACATCGTGACTGCGCGCGGGCGAGTCTCCGATGCTCGCCTTGAGGAGTTTCTCGCGGCGGGATTCACGCGACAGCATGTGCTGGAGGTGGTCTTTGCCGTGGCGATGAAGACTCTCAGCAACTATGCCAACCACATCGCTGAAACACCGGTTGACGCCGCCTTCTCCGCGCAGGCGTGGAACGCGGCGGCCGCTTGAGGAAGCCGGCTACCCAACCATCGCTGCTCTCGATTCTGGCCGAAGCTCGCGCGTGTACCGTTTGTGCGTCCGAGCTTCCGCTTGGTCCGCGGCCGCTGCTGGCGGCAGATCCGGCCGCGCGAATTCTGATCATCGGACAAGCCCCGGGAAAGGCGACGCACGAGGGCGGCATTCCCTGGCAGGACCGGAGTGGCGACCGGCTCCGTGAATGGCTCGGCGTCACCGGCGATCAATTCTACGATCCTCGGCAGGTCGCCATCGTACCCACTGGCTTCTGCTACCCGGGCACCGGCCCCACCGGCGATCTTCCTCCACGGGCGGAGTGCGCTCCGCTGTGGCATCCCAGGATCCTGCCGCAATTGACGAAGGTAGGGCTGACCATCTTCGTTGGCAGCTTTTCCTTTGCCGCAAACCTGGGCGGGCTCTATCGAAATCTATCCGAGGCCGCCGGGGATTTTCGAACCTTGCTGCCGGATCGCATCGTACTTCCGCATCCTTCGCCGCGGAACGGAATGTGGGCCAGGCAGCGGCCCTGGTTTGCAACCGAGTTACTACCAGCGCTGCGGGAACGCGTGGCGGAGGCGCTGCGGACGTAATCTATTCGGCGCGGAGGATCGCCACGAAGTTGAGCCCGGCAACGCGGCGCGTAGCGGTCCAAATACTCGCCGATGCTACCAGAGCCAGGAACAGAGCCGAGGCGATGCACGTAGCGGGATCGACAGGTTTCGCGCCGTCAATCAGGTTTTCAAGAATACGCCCGCTGAGCATCGCACAGGCGACTCCAGGAACCGCGCCTGCCGCGACAGGCAGCAAACCTTGCCAAAGCAGCATGCCACGCAGTTGGGACGGCGTAGTGCCAAGCGCCATCCGAACACCCATTTCCCGCGTCCTCTGCACAACGGCATAGGAAACAATGCCGTAGATACCGATCACCGCCAGGAGCAGGGCAAATCTGGAGAACATCCAAACGGCGGTCCGGTAGAACTTCGGACGGGCGAAGAAGTCAGCCAGACGCTGCTCCATGGTTTTCACGCCGAATATGGGAACTTGCGGGTCCACCGACCGAATCGTGTCGCGGATCGTAGCGAGGTGATCTTCGGCGCGACCGTCCACTCGCGCCACAAAAGTCGAGAAGAATCCGCCCGGGGCCTCGGATGGAACGAAGACCTGATTGGAGTCTGCCAGCGTAGGGTCAGTCTCGTACTCCATCCCCTTGACGACGCCGACAATCTTCCGGGGTGGCCGGCGTCCGGCCGTGAGTTGATGCCCGACAGCCTCTGCCGGCGCACCAAATCCGGCGGCAAATCTTTCGTTCACCACCGCCACTGGGGCGCCGGCACGCACTTCGGCTTCCGTGAACTCGCGCCCGTGCAGGATACGTCCTCCCATAGTTTGGAAATAGCCGGACAACACCGGCACCATCGTCGAATTGCGTTTGGCTCGCTGCCCGTCCAACCCAAACGGTCCTCCCACGAATCCGGTTGCATACAGCGGAAGGAACTCGGTGGCGCTGGCGCTGCGAATACCGGGGAGACTGCGCACGCGTGCAAGGACGTCCTCAAAATATGCAAGTTGCCGCTTATCCGATTGATGGGTGGTGCCGTCCAACGACACACTCACCGTCACTACTCCCTTCACGTCATAGCCGCGGTCGATTTCCATGAGGTGGACAAACGCTCGTCCCACCGAAGCCGATGCGGTGAAGAGAACAATTGTGAGCATCACCTGGGCGGCGACGAAGGCCTCGCGGATTAGCCGTGAGCGGCGGGTGCTGCTGGCATAGGAGCGGCCCGCGTACCATGACGGCAGTGAGCCGAACAGCAGACCGCTGAGCGCCGATGCCGCTGCGGCGAAAGCCAGCACGCGGACGTCAAGAATCGAATATTCCTGGACGGACAGCGGCGGCGGTTGAGCCTTTACGGCGAGCGAAACCGTCCAATTGGCTACCACCAATCCTGCCACCGCGGCCACGAAGGAGAGCAGCAGACACTCCGTCAGTAGCTGTTGGCCGAGCCTGGCCCGGCTCGCTCCCAACGCGGAACGTAGGGATAGTTCCGCCACCCGATCGGCAGTGCGGGCCATAAGCAGGTTCGCCACGTTGATGCAGGCAATGAGCAGGACGAGCCCGACGCCGGCCATCAGCATCAGCGAGGCGCTCTTTGCCGGTCCGGAGAGTGAGTCCCGGAGCGGCCGCATCCTCGGGCGCGAGTTGGCGGCGTCGCGTGTTCCGGAATTCGGCGAGAGGCGATCCACCTCGGCATCAAAAGCGGCGCGCGCCTGCGCCCACTCAAGGCCGGGCGTCAGCCGAGCGATGGTTTGCCAGCCGTTGTTACCAGAAGAAAATTCCGCTGGCCTCCACAGAACGCTGTTGCCCGGAAAGTCGAACCCGGGCGGCGCAACGCCGACGATGGTAAGAGGCTTGCCATCGACCCGGATGGTGGAACCCAGCACGCTCCGGTGCCCGGCAAAGAACTGCTGCCAGAGGCCGTATCCGACGATGGCGATGTCGCTGCGCCCTGCCGTATCATCGTCAGGCAAGAACGCTCGACCTACCACGGGCTGCGTGCCCAGGGTTGAGAAGAAGTTCCACGATGTCTGGGCAATGTGCACTCGCGCCGCGTCACGCGCTCCGCCGAGATTGACATCGTTCTCTTCGACGAGAGCCGCATCCGCCAAGTACGTGCTCTGCGCGCGCCACTCGTGAAACTGTTTCGCTCTGTCGTGTGGTGGAATAAACTCCTGTGGACTGAACGACGCCAACCGGTCTGGCTCATGGAATGGGAGCGAACGCAGCAGCAGCGCATTGACCACGCTGAAGACGCCGGTGTTTGCGCCGATGCCGATCGCGAGCGCGGCCATGGCGAATCCGGTATGCCACGGATGTCTGGCCCAAAGCCGAAGCGTATGCCTGAAATCTTGCGACACTTCGAGCGCAACCTGCGACGGAAACGATATGGTCAGATCGGCCAGCAGGCGAATCCAAAGCGCCGCCAATGCCCAAGGCCCGCTCGACTCGGCTAGTTCGTCGCGAAATTCTCGCTCCAGCGGCCCGGCAAAGTTCTCACGGAACCCGGCCGGGTAGAGCCGGAGTAGCCACCGGTAGAGCCGCAACGATAGAGGCGTGTCACGCAAGCTTGGGTCCCCCAAACGTCGCCGCGGCTAACTGCGCCAGTCCGTGCATGCGCGCCCCCTCTGCCTGAGCCACTTTGCGACCATAGTTGGTGATCCGATAGTAGCGGCGCCGCTCGTCGTCCAAATGCGGATCAGGCCGGTCCTCGGCTTCCTCGATCAGTTCCAGCTCCAGCATCTTGTTGATCGACCCGTAGAGCACTCCGGGACCCAACTTCAGCGTGCCGCCGGTACGGGCGGCGATTTCGCGCTTGATCGCATAGCCGTGCCGTTCGCCCACGCCCAGCGATAGCAGGATATGGAAGATGGCCGGGGATAACGGCGGATGGTCGCGCTGAGGCATACTAGTACATGAACCGATATAATATTCTACCACTGGACTATATTTGTCAAGACTACCCCCCGTTTGAGGGTTGGAGGAATAGCCACGTACCAACCGCAAGCCGTAGCGGAATTGA
>JAYTKJ010000213.1:0-11841 GCA_043730365.1 Acidobacteriota bacterium
TAATCAATCCCCAGCGTGCACCACCTCTCGGCCTTTAGGCTCATCTTGCGTGAGAATCGGCCTCCTGCTCCAGGCTCATCTTGCATGAGACAAGACTCAGGGCACCATCGGGCCCCTCGGTAGTGATGCCGAAATTGCTCTGGTCGAATCGCAAGTCGCCGAGCCTCGCGAACTCACGGCCGACCAACGCGACGAGGTCGCGGATGCGCGGCGCGCTCGCCACCGGGCAGTTGTCGTACTCACGCCAGGCGTCAGGCCAGGACTCCACCTCCTCAATGCTCCCAGCTTCCGTAAGCCTTTCGGCCCACCGGTCCTGCAGGTGTCCAGTATCCAAACCGAGTGGCTTCGAGAACGTGCCGCGGCACGCGCCAAGACGGTCCTCGTCGCCCACGTTCAGAGGCAGAGCGTTGAGGCTTATAACGTGACTGCGAAGATTGCCGGGAGGACTCCCGCACTCGGACCGGTCGTCCTTATGGCTCCGCGCAGTGGTTGGTGGCAATGCGTCAGTGAGCAGGGCAGCCGGGTGGTGTGCATGCTCGAAGCTATGCGCACGCTAGCAGCACCCAAGCCGGAGCGGGATTGCCTCTTTGTCGCATTGAGCGGGCACGAACTAGGATTTCTCGGCATAGAAGCGTACCTCAACCGTCGTCCCGAGCTAGTCAGGCGCGCGCACGCATGGATTTTCTTCGGCTCCGATATCGGTTCTCCTCGGCGGCGGAACAGGATTCACGCATCTGACGATAGCCTTGAGAAGTGGGCCGTAGCAACGATGGCGAGTGAAGGCATCAGTGTGGATACTAAAGTCCCGCATGACGCGAATGCTCGCGGGGAGGCAGGTACAATTCAGCGCGGCGGGGGACGCTTTTTTACGGTCGTGTGCTCGAGTGATGACTATCACAGCCCTGCCGACCGGTGGCCTGACGCAGTGGACGTTGCTCTATTGGCCCGCTACGCCCGAGCGTTCGCTACTGGAGCACGCAGCTTAGCGAACGAACCCCATCCGGCATAGGGTCGCACGGGCGTTGTTACCGGACCCCTCTGTGCCAACATAGCTGAGACACACGCTGTCTTCCATTCTCGCCCTGCACAGTAATTAAGGCCGGTGGAGTGTCTCAGCTATGTTGGCACAGAGGGAACTGTTACGACAACAGCGTCAACCACATCGGCTGTTCTGGTCTTAGCCAACAGGCGCCCCGCGGCGTGCGCATCATTCTCGCCGAGAGGCACGACCGTACAGCCAGCCAGGAAGCGGCGCAGTTGGGCTTGTTGCGGGGACCGGCTGACCTGCGCAACGACCGGGGCAGGAACCAACGGCACAACGCCAAACTCCAAACGGGCCTTGTGTTCTGCCCACGACCGCCGCTCGTTTCTATCCGCCGCCACAAGAACCGCCGCATCGTAGACAAAGTTGCTCATGCGCGACGCCGAGCCCTTGATGCGGTTTGGTGTTGTTGCGCTAGCACGCTCCGTCGGGCCTCATCCATTTCCTCGGTGGTCAATCGTCCGTGCTGCTTTTCCCACTGGGCGGCCGCCAACCCGGCACGCCGCTGCAGGGCCTCACGCGCTGCCACGGTCATCCAGGCTGAGACACTCACACCGTCGCGGGTGGCTGCCGCCAGAATGTTCTCGTGAACTTCAGGGTCTACAGTGATTGCGAGCTTCGGTGATGGATTCCCGCGCGGCATGTAAGTATCCTACCACGGTAGGATACTATGAAAGCCGCTTCAACGCGCCGCAGGCAAAGGGTTCACATGGATCCCTTCGCGCCCGATCGTAAGCAATAGCCCGGCAGTCTGTGGTCGCCGCATTTATTGCCTTGCTCATATACTTATATACTGCGGAACTACCAGAAAGGGCCGGTCTACGATCCGGCGTCAAACGGCGCGGAAGCGGCTGGAGGCAAAACTGCAAGCAGTCAGGCAGGATCTCGAGCGGCGAACGCACGAACCGGTGGCCGTGATCGGAGCTTGGCTGGAACGTGTGCTCCGTGGCCACTGCCAATTCCACGCGGTGCCGGGCAATTGGAGAGCCTGAGCACGGTACTGGTGTACGCCCTGAATCGGCGTAGCCAAACCGGTCACGTGAACGTGACGAGGTTTATCCCCCGGTCAGATTCAACGCCAAACATCCGAGGCAGGAGCCGTATGCGCTAGTAGCGCCCGTACGATCTGTGCGGGGGGCGGGGAGTGATCCTCGTCCCTACAGGGGCGTGCCGTTCGTCCCGAAACCTACCCCCTACTGGGATACGGACTTGGTTGGGCCCTCTAATGCTCCCGAAGTCTGTTGAGATGTGTTGGCACCAAGTGCCGATCTAGCCTGCTCCACTGTCAACTGCTCCAAATCTTTCCTATGGTTTTGGAACTCTCGCCACCCGTGTGTGCAAACGGGGCAAGGAGTCCCCTCCGGATAATTTTGAGGTTTCAGTTGTCTCAAGGCCAGCCATATATGCCCTGATCCGAGTTTCCTTGGCTTCATATTTGAGTATCTCCGTACGAATCTCGTGGGGGCTCAACTCAGACAGTTCTTTCTCACCATCAATATATCCGGAAAGCCCTCTATGGCATTGCGAACAACGAGTGACCGGCATTTGCGAAGTCTCCTCTACGTACTATCTTAAATGCCCGTCTGAGCCTTTGCGCAAACGGCCCTTTACGGGACACCGCCACCCGCACGGCCCACTTCCGATAATCCATACGTTATGTCAAATCCCGGCGGCGCTGAAACCGTCGGTCGCTCGGCGGGTGGAGCTGCCAACCCGTCGAGACATCCCGGGCGGGCCCAGCATCGCCGCCGGTGCGCTGAGAACATTCACCCTCCATCAACGCCAAGCCTCTTCGTCTCCTCGGACCCGAAACCACCGACGACCTATCGGATATCAGCATCCTTGGCCCCGCCCTGTGCCCCTTCACGTGTCGGCAAAATAAATCATCTCCCATCCCCTCAGCAACTAACAGCCTCCCCACCATGCCGCTCCGTTTGAGACGCCCGCTACCGTCAGAGCCGTAATGGCATCCGACAAACAAATCCAGGCCAACCGCCTCAACGCCCAGAAATCCACCGGCCCGCAGTCGCCGGAAGGCAAACAGCGCGTCGCGCAAAATCGCACCAAACACGGCCTCGCCGGCCAGCACGTCGTTCTCCCCGGCGAAGACCAATCCTCCTTCGATGACCTCCTAGCCACTCTCAACAGCAACTGGGATCCCCACGGTGAAACTGAGACCTTCCTCGTCGACACCATGGCCTTCAACCAATGGCGTCTCATCCGCATTGGCCGCATGGAACACGCTTCGCTCCTCCGCAAGCACCAGTCTCAAGGCGCACTCAGCCTGACCATGGAGGTGGAAGATCTCTCGCGCTACGAGGGCCGCGCCAGCCGCGCCTACTACCGGGCTGCCAACATGCTCATGAAGCTCCAGGCCGCCCGCCAAAAAGGGCAGCAGCAGCAGCAAGTTTCCGGGCCACCCGAGGAGGAGATTTCCGAAGGGACCCCGCCGCCGAGGGCAGGATTAACACGAACAAAAGGTGAGGGATCGCCGGCCAATCAGACCGTTCGAGGAATTCTTGGTTCAGAACGCGGTTCAAACCCAACGCCGCCGGGACAACCATCCGGCCAGCCCCCGCTTCCTGACGCCGCGTGATTAATGCCCCGCGCTCCTCGCGGCCCGTTCTTTGAAAATTGAATAAATTGTCGCGTACCGCCAGGTGCGGTGGCGCCGTAGGGCTTTGGTGCCCGTTTACGGCGTCGTGCTATTGGGGTTCAGCACCGGGAACGTGACGATGTTGCTCACAAACACATCTTGAGCGATGGTGAGCTGCGTCTTGGGGTCGGTCGGAATGTCGGAATTGAGCTCAAGCACGACCTCGAACACACCTACCGAGCCGCGCTTCATGCCAGCGGAGAGGACGTTGGCCGTCTTGCCGCCCGCGAGCGAGGCGACGAATTCGGAAGGGTCATTCCGCTCCGGGCCATCGTAGGCGCGGCCGGTGTTCTGGAAGGCCTTATTGCCGTCCTTCACCAATCCCAGGCCAGTGGCGAGCAGGATGATATTCTCGCCAGGCAGCGCCGGGTTTTCTTCGGTCACCGGTCCAGAATTGGCGCAGCACAACGCGGGCGTAGTCGCGGTCAGGATGATCTGATCGCCGTCGCGCGAGCGGGCCGAGTAGCGAATGTTGTTGCCCTCTGGGCCGGGCAGGCGGGCGCGCAAGCGGATACGGTCAAAGGCGGAAGCGGCGAAGGCCTCTACACGCGGGTCCCCGCTATTGATCCGGGCGATCAGCGCGTCGCGCACCGTGGACTTGGTATCGGCAGCCACAACCTTATACGTATATTCGCGGTCTTCAATCACGACGGTTGCAACGTCATCGGCGCGGATCGACCCGTCCACCGAAACCGTGCCCACCGCTTGCGAACTACCGTGCATGATCAGCCCGGGCCGCGGCTCGGTGGCGTCTCCCACGGCGAAGATGCCGGGGTTTTGGAGGACGATCGGCACCGAGACCGCACTGGTCACGGAAATCTCGCCGTTGGCCTTCCTGGTGCGCACCCAGGCATTGATCGACTCGGTGTCAAGCACTTCCCAGGGCACTTGCGCCCGCACTTCGGTGGGGCTGACAAAGTAGAGCGGCGCCCGGATGCCGTCGAAATAAACTTGCACGCCGCCGATCTCGTCGGGCAGCACGGTGGCGTTAGGATCGGCGCCGGCCGTCACCTCCGAAAGATTTTCGCCGAACAAAGACACGATGGTGCCCGGGGCGATGAGAGCCGCGTCTTTGCCCCCGGCCAGCGTAGCGCCGGAAGTGGTCATCACCAGCGTGGTAGCGGTGTCAGCTTGGCTGGTGGCGATGGTCACACTATCGCCGTCGACACCGGACGCGCGCGCAGTGAAAATGATCGCCTGGCGAACCAGGTTGGGGGTCGCGAACGCCAGCGGATCGCCCGACCCTGCGTTGATCAGACCGATGAAGGCGTTAATCACGTTCGTGAATTTTTCGTCCTTCTTGACCTTGTACTTGTATTCTTTCGCGCCGATTTTGATGACCGGTTCCTGATTCTCTTTCACCTCGCCGGTAAAAGTGACCGCGCCTACCGAGAAGATCTCCTTCGAGGCAGCGTTGCGCACGCCGGAGTTCTGGATCTTGCGCTCGGCCATGGTGAAGACCATCACGCGGCGGTTGAACGGGTCCGTGACATAGAGGTTGCGTCCATCGAAGGCGAGCGCCTGAGGAGTCCGGACGGCGCCCGAGCTGGCAATGCCGCGCGGATCGGCGCCATCGGAGATCAGGTTGATGCGCGTGCCGATCTGGCCGAGCACGGAATCGGCTTTGGCGCCGTTGGCGGTGGGTAGCTGGTTGAAGACCAGGATTCGGTCATTGCCGCCGTCGGCGATAAACAGCAGGCGGCCGTCGGAAAGCGCGAAGCGCGGAAAATTGAGCGAGGCTTCGCAGCGCGGGAGGATGACGTCGGTGCCATCCGTATTCTTCTCGCCGCTCGGGCAAACCTTGCTGTTGTTCACTGCCGCCTCGGTGAAGTTGGGTTGTCCGATCACCAGGTCCGCCGCCTGATTGTTGCCGCGCGGGATCGTGTTCCAGATGAGAACCCGGTTGTGGCCCAGATCGGTCACATACATACGCACGCCGTCGCTGGTGACCGCCACCGGAGTCAATAGATTATCAGCCTTAGGGTCCAGCGTGGTTTTCGTGATGTCCGGCGTCACGAAGGTGGTGAAGTCTTTTTGCCCGACCACGATATCGGCCGGTGTGAAGTTGGCGCGGGGGATGGTGTTCCAGATCATCACGCGGTTGTTGCCCGTGTCGGCGACGAACAGACGTCCGGCCTGCACCCAGACACCCTGCGGACCGCGGAACGCCTTAGAGGTGGGAATGTTTTGCTGGCCCTCGTTGGGAAGCACCTTGGAGAAATCCGATTGCCCCAATACCACGTCGGCCGGCGCGTTGTTGGACTGCGGAATCGAATTCCAGATGAGCACGCGATTGAAGTCTGTGTCGGCCACGACGAGCACCGTGCCGTCCGTCGCCACGCCATTGGGCGACCGCATTGTGCTGCTGGTGGGTGCTTGCAGCAGAAGCTTGGAAAAGTCCGTCTGGCCCAGCACGACGTCCGCCGCGCCGATGCAGACTGGGCAGCGCGTGTTCTGGAACAACTCCGCCGTGGGCGACGGGAACTTATTGGTTAGCCCACGATACAGCAGCACCCGATGGTTGACCGGCGCCGCCTGCAGCCGGTTGGCGTCGGTGACCACCAGCGTATCGTTGGCATAAGCAATTCCGCCTACGCCTCCCAGAATCAACTGGTTAGAGTTGTTGTCTTGCGCGGTGAAGTTGGGTTGACCGATTACCAGGCGGGCAGCCTGGCCGGTAGTGAAATTCATCGTGGGCGAGGTTTGCGCCACGAGTGTTGCGCCAAGCGCGAGGGAACTCAGGATACGGGCCAAAGGCTTCATTTGACTACAGTTATCGGTAAACGTTGCGGGCGTAACGAGCCGCGGGTTTCAGAGAACTCCCCGGACCCATCGCATCAGTATAACAAGCCGTGGGACGTGACTGGGAGCTGGACGGTTTCAATGAGCGTGACGAGGCTCAGTAAAGTTTGCAAGATGGTTGACCGATAAACACCTAGGAGCGCCTAAGGTGCGCTCAAGAAGCGCAAAGGCCGCGTAGGCGCGGTGCCAAGCCGCGAGGCACAGCTCGCGATGCCGCGCCGGAGCGAGTCCGTCTTGCGCGTTCCTAAGAAGCGCAAAGGCCGCGTGAGGCGCGGTGCCAAACCGCGAGGAACAGACTCGCGATGCCGCGCCGAAGCGAGTCCGTCTTGCGCGTGTTCCTCAAAAGGAAGGACTAGTGTGACGCTCGATCTGGAATCCAGTCCGGTGTTCCGTGAGCAGGCGCGCGCCTGGCTCACGCTCCATCCCCGTTCGGAGGATCACACCCCTCAGGTACTACCCTTGGGCAAGACATTCGCTGTGGTGGCGGACTTTGTTGACTGTCCGCCTAATTTTCTGTTTCGAGAGCCGCTGCTGGTGCGCGGTGACTTCCAATGTGGACCGGGCAGCCGGTTTGAAGCACCCGTGTATGTGGGGGGGCAGTGCGTTGTCGGCAAGAACTCCAAGCTGGCGGCCTTGTGTGTGGAAGGTGACTGCGTCGTCGGCTTGAATGCGCGCATCGACACCTGGGTTGACGCTGCCGGCACGCTGGACCTGCGGGCGGGATCGTGGGTGGGGGAAGCGGCGATGTCGGACCGGGCCATCCAGCTCAGTCTCGACGCCGGCGCCTCGCAACTATTCGCTCCCGAGGTACAGACTCACGGCCACTTCGGTGGCTTGGCTGAGCCTCCGCCTTTCCGCGGGCTGCTCGTAGTGCCTAGGCCGTCGTCCGGTGAAACTCCGGAGTTTGGCGCAGTCCGGGGATTCCGGCTAGACAAATTGATTTCATTGGGTTCCGACACCTGGGTCTACGACGGGAGCCTGTCGCTGCCGTCGCCGGTGTGGATCAAAAGTAAACTCGTGGTGCGAGGCTCCTTCTCATGTTCGGCCGACAGCCTCATTGAAGACGACATCAAGTGCGGAGGCTCGCTCCATATCGGTGGCGGATCAGTCATGAGGGGTAACCTCACCGCTCGCGGCGAGTTGACGCTGGGTTCGGACTGCCTGTTTGAAGGGTCACTCCAAGCAGGATTGCTCCTTCGGCTCTGCAGCGGAGTGCGAGGGTTTCGGCAGGGCGCGCCGGTGGAAGTTTCGGCCGCTGAGAAGATTATCCTGGAGCCCAACGTAGTGGTTCGGGGCCATGTGGCGGGGGCTCAGGGTGCCTGGGCAGCCCAGCCCGTCATCGAGGGCGGACTTGAATTGCTGCTCGCCGAAGGGTAGGCCCGCAAAGAAGTGTTTGCATTTTCATACGAATCCGGGTTAGCATCGCAGGTAGCAGACATCTACTGAATGTACCCACCGAGAAATTTCCAGCCGCGCGGCCCACGCCCCAGAGTTCGAGAAAACGTCAATGAAGCTATCCGGGCACGCGAAGTTCGTGCCGTGTTTCCAGATGGCACGATGGTCATGTCCACCCAGGACGCCATCCGCAAAGCCCAGGAGCTGGGCTTTGATCTGATCCTGATCTCGCCGACTGCCGATCCCCCGGTCGCCAAAGCGATGGATTATGGCCAGTGGCAATACGAGAACAAGAAGAAACAGCACGACGCTCGCAAGAAACAGCACATCATTCAGGTCAAGGAACTGAAGTTCCGCCCGAATACGGATGACCACGATTACGATTTTAAAAAGAACCATGCGTTGCGCTTCCTCAAGGAAGGCAATCGTGTCAAGGCCGTCGTTCAGTTTCGAGGGCGCGAAATCGCGCACGTGGATCTAGGGGCGAAGCTCCTGCAACGGTTCGCGCGAGATCTGGAAGGTATTGGCCAGATGGAAGGCCAGATGAAGCTGGAAGGCAAGAGCTACCACGTGATCCTGGCGCCGGTGAAAGCCGCCATTCCAGGGGCTCCGAGTGGCCACGCGCCAGCCGCCGCCGTCAAAGACCCCAAACCCCCAGCCCCTGCGCCTCAGGCGGCAGCAGCAGCGCCTCCAGCGACCGAGGCGACTAAGCCGCAATAGTCCTGACAGCAAGCTCTAACAACAAAACGGCCGGGCCCTTTCAGAAAGGGTCCCGGCCGATTTCAGTTGGCGTCGAAGTTTAGAATTTCCGAATAATCGGCTTGTAACCCTCGGCATGTAAACCATCGCGAGTCTTGGCAATCGCCGCGGCATCACCCAGCGGGCCAACCACCACGCGCAGGAGGCTTGAGTCCGGCACCGGAGAAAGCGAAGCAGGGAAGCCCTTGGCCACGAGCTTGGCAACCACTTGGCTAGCTTCGGGTTGCTTGGTTGCTACCACCTGGAGGAACGTGCCGCCACCTTTGGTTGTAGCCGCAACTTTCGGAGGGTCAACCTTGGCAGGCTTGGGCGGTTCCGGCTTTGGCTTAGGCGGATCGGCCTTCACAGGTTCAGGCTTGACCACCGGTACCGGTTTCGGCGGATCGACCTTGGTCATCTTGGGCGGCTCAACGGGTGGAGGCACCGGATCTACCTTCGGCGGATTGGCCAAGGCACTAGGCTTGGTTGACTCCACGGGTGGAGTAGTGCGGACAGGCACCGGGACGCCACCAGTAGGCTCCACCATAATGGGTGGCTGCTTGCTGGACGCCGACAACGTCGTGGCCGGAGCAGTGTTACGTCCGACGACATAGCCCATTGAGAAAAAGACACCGAGCAGCAGGACGACGAGAAAGAACACCATCAGCAACTGCTTGTTGCCGAGGACAAGTTCAAACTCCCCTTCTTCATGATTTGGCATTTGATCTATTATGCCAGGAGTGCCAGAGACAGACACGGGACCTCCCCGTCCCCTATGGGAACGGCACTTGTCTATCGGCCTCCCGGATTCCTTTCTTTACACAGGAACTGAGGCCGCTCTAAAGCGGAACGGCGTACTGACGAATGTAGGCGTCTTCGGCCGACTCGCTGACCCCTATATAGTGAAACGGTTCGGCCCATTCCAGGCCGTGCGCCTGCTGCTGCTGGCGGTCGCGCCCGAGGGCGAAGTACTTGGTGTATTGGCGATTGGCGCTCTCATCGTCGTTGCCTAGCAGCGGCAGGCGTTTTCCCTTGGCCGTCAACTGCCGGCGCAACCGGGCGCCGGTGTCGCCTGCTGGTCCCTGAGTGACATTGGCCATATTCACGTAGGCTTTCTGATCGATGTAGCTCGAAATATCCACCACGCGGTTCACCAATTGCGGCCCACGCGAGAAGTAGTAGCGCTCGCTGACGTCATGCGGTTTGACCCCGGCGTAGCCGAATTCGGGATAATCCCAACTGGTGCCGGAAATGGCTGCGGCCCATTCGACGGCACGCGCCGTTACGTAATGGTCCGGATTGCGCTCGTAGAGCCCGCTGGGATCGTACACCAGAATGGTGTCGACCTTGAATTGCCGAAAGAGAAACGTCAAGCGGGCGCGGATTTCGATGATCGGCCAGGCGTCCATATTGTGATTGGGGTAGTTGAGGAAAATCGCTTCCTTGAGCCCGAGCCGCCTGGCCACTTCGCGCGTGTCCTTCTCGTTCTTCCAGACCACCTCGCCGTGGCCGGACCCGCTGCCGGCCATCGAGTCGTCCGACATCGTTATAAGGATGCCTTCGTAGCCCTCGTCGATCAGCTTGAGGACCGTGCCCCCGGCAAAAATCGGAATGTCGTCGCAGTGCGGCTGGATCGCCGCCAGCATCTTGCCCTTGTGCGGCTTCCCGGATTGCTTCCGTTCGATGGTGACGTCCACCTTATATGCCGTGGAACCGGTTCCGGAAACCACGCCTTCGTCGGGCTTGGGCAGGGGGATCTGGGCAGCGGCCTGAGCGGCGGCGAGCGGTGTTCCGAGAAAATTTCGTCTGTGCATGGTACCAGCCTCTGTCAAGTGTAGATCACTGGCGGGCGGACTGTGGGCCACCCAAGGATCCGTGTCACTGTCAATCGGTAGTGTGGTTTTGCGAGCCGCCTACTCCCGGCATCTTTGAGGAAGCCTCCCACGCGGTCGAGTCCGCGGACATGCTCCTCGTCGTGGGAACCACTTGGGCGATCGTTTATCCGGCTGCGACGGTAACGTGTGCTTCAAGCGCCGGCGAGTGTCAAGCACTGGTGGAGAAAGGGCCCTAACAGCCAGCCCATTTCTTGCCGGGCCAACTGCGGTATCGCGCCCGCGCTACGGCACCCGCCCGTCAAGATAGAATGGCCGGGATGGGTGCCCACATGCCAACCGAATTCTTCGAAAACGCCCTACGTCGCTTCGCTTGGAAATGTTCACCGTCATGAACGAGGGCTTCCAGCGGTGGGACCCCGCGCCGCCATCAGCGGAAGCCAAAGCACTCCTGGTGATCACGGCTGAAGATCTCAGCAACGGAGCCTTCACTTCCCAAGTTGCCGGCTTGAAAGCCGCGAACGCAGAGAAAAACGGTAGCAGTCTGCGCCTTATACGGGAGTCACCACGAATTACTAGAACGACACTGCGGCCAGCGGCGTAATCACACCGATCAGGAATGAGGAACTGACATCGCAAGTGCATTTTCGAAAGCCAAACGGAACCGCAATCGATGTCTTCTCAGCGTCGAGTGGTCGAATTGACGTAAGATGGCAGTTTCGCCGGAATCCCATGACCTTAAAGGTGGCGGTGGTCAGCGACATCCACGCTTACACTAGTATCCCGAGCGGGTCGTCTGCCCCGTCACATATGAAAGCAAACGATACCAGCAAACCAGCCACGCAAAACCCGATGCTCGCGCTACATGCGCTCATCCAACAGCAAACCATCAACGCCGACTACCTGATATGCCCGGGTGATCTGTGCGACAGGGCAGACACGCAAGCGGCGCAATACGCATGGACTGAGTTGGAAAAGCTCGCGGGCATGCTGCAGGTTAAGCGTTTCTTGGGCGTCACCGGCAACCACGATCTGGACTCCAGATACTTGGTGCAAGGCACGATTGACCCGAAGGAGGCCCTGCGGGCGATGCAACCACCGTATCCCATACCGGGGTCTGGGAACGACAGTGCCAACTCCTCGTATTGGCTTGATCACTTCGCTTTTCTGACAGACACGAACGTTCGCACCCTGCTTCTCAATACTTGCGGAACACACGGGCTCCAAAAGGACGAGATGAAGCATGGGCGGATTAGCTTTCCAACGCTGCAGCGGATCCACAAGTATTTGCAGAATGATAACGGCACATACGCGATCAACTTAGCAATCTGCCATCATCACCCCCAGCAGCACTCCGAACTCGAACTCGGCGAGTA
>JAYTKJ010000214.1:0-5702 GCA_043730365.1 Acidobacteriota bacterium
CCTGACGCGGAGCGAGAGAATTCACCAGCGGGCCGCCCAGGCTCGCGTGGAGAAGCCCGCCCATCGGTGCCGCCTCAAAAATCTTACGCGGGGCGAGAGTCTTCACCAGCAGGCCCAGGCTCGCGTGGTGGGGCCCGACCATGGACGCCGCCTCAGAAATCTTACGGGGAGCGGGAGAATTCACCAGCAGGCCCAGGCTCGCGTGGTGGAGCGCGCACATGGACGCCGCCTCAGAAACCTTACGCCGGTAAGCGGAGCCCGGACGCGGAGCGAGAGAATACACCAGCAGGCCCAGGCTCGCGTGGTGGAGCGCGACCATGGACGCCGCCTCAGAAACCGTACGCCGGTAAGCGGGGCCTGGACGCTGAGCGAGAGAATTCACCAGGGGGCCCAGCCTCGCGAGGAGGTGCGCGCCCATCGACGCCAGCTCAAAAAACGACTACCCGCAAACGCAGCCCCGAGGCTGTGAAGAAAACTTTGGATCGTGTGATCTCACAGGCCGGTACCGGCTCGCGGACCGAAGCGCGTAAATGGATCGCCGAAGGCCGCGTGGCGGTGAACGGGGAAATCATCCGCTCCGCCGAGCATTGGGTTGATCCGGAGCGGGATCGCGTCACCCTGGACTCTAAACCGGTGGTGGATCAGGAACGGGTCTACGCGCTGCTCTACAAGCCCAAGGGGTATGTGACCACTTACAAGGATCCCGAGGGGCGCCCCACGGTCTACGATCTGATTCGCGAGGTGGGCCAGTTTGCCGGCACCGTGGGACGGCTCGACATGGACACCTCCGGCTTGCTGCTTCTTACCAACGATCACCCGCTGGCTGACCGTCTCACTGACCCGAGTTTTCACGTCGAGAAAGAATATCTCGTCAAAGCCTCGCATCTGCTCACCGACGATCAACTGGATCAACTCCGGCGCGGCGTCACCCTGGACGACGGCCCCACGCGCCCGGCCCGCGTCGAGCGCGTGCGCGATTCGGGGAAGTACACTCACCTGACGATCGTAATGACCGAAGGCCGCAATCGCCAGGTGCGTCGAATGGTGGAGGCCATCGGCAGCCACGTGCTCAAACTAGTGCGCACCCGCATCGGTCCGCTGACGCTCGAGGGCTTGGCGATCGGCGAATGGCGTGAGCTCACGCGAGCCGAGGTGCTGGAGTTGAGCGGCGATGGCAGCAAACGCGGAACGTCCTCCTCACCCCGCCCTCGATAAACGGGTATTGCGGATTTCGGCTCCGCGCCGGTCGCTTGCCGGTCATGGCTGGGGCGACTGGCGGCGCTATGTCGATCGCCCGATACTCTATCTATTCGAGTATGACGACGAGTGGATGGTGGATGGAGCCGCCGTGCGGCTGCGGGGCCGAGCACACCAGCAACTCTTGCGATCCCACCGGCCCTTCGCGAAACGAATCGCCGCCTCCTGCCGTTCAGGAGCCGCGCCACCGAGGTTGGCGAGGACCTGACTCTGGACCATCGGATCTGGCCAGATACTCAGCGCCTGGTCTGCCGCAGCGGCGCACCCGCCAATAATGACATTCCCACCGCAACGAGCAGGGCATTCCCCGGTTCTGGAACTGGAGTGACGTCGAGTAGGATGTTATCAATCGAAAACAGGTCCGTCGGGATCCTAACCTCCACTAGATTGGAGAAGGCGGTGCCGAATGAGAACGTCTCAAAGTCCCGAAGCGGCCCAGTCCCGTCGATGATGCCGTCAAGTGTCAGGACAATTGCCGCCTGTGAACCATCCGCGCGTACTCCGATCACTTGGATGTCTCGCGGAACCGGAAAAACCGTGCTGTACTCGGCAAGCTCAAGCGAGAGCAACTGGAACGGCCGCGCATCGAGCCTCCCGATCACCAGGGAGTCCCCGCTAAGGAACTGCAAGTAAGCGCTTCCGTTCTCTGGGCTAAAGGGAATCCGACCTCCATTCCTCCCGACGTGATACGGTGTGGCTATTGGAACTCCTCCGGGATCCTGAAGTAAAAGCCTCCTTCAATGTATTCGGGTACCCCGAAACTGGTTTCCGGCGGCTGGCCTTCGAATTCCGCCAGGATCGGCGCTGCTTCCAAAAGTGGCGTCATTGCTAAATACAGCAGCACGCCGATTGCGAAATTATTCGGTCTTCGAATCACCTTAGTTCTCCTCGCTCAAAAGTGAATAGGTTCTTGGGAATTGGTGGTTGGTAGCTCACCGCAGTTGTTGTAAGACAGCGAATCAAGACTGGATCAGATTCAAAGGACGGAGAGTTACCTCGCTACTTCGCGTATCTAGATTCTTGAAGCAGCCGACTGTCTGGCCGGCGGTGTTTTCAATCGCATCGTGGCGGAACTTTCGTCTGTCCCTTGCAGTTTTTATGAGATTTCAGTGCCAGGCGCATGGCGGTAGAGTTCCCTATCTAGAGGTGTTTGGCGATGAAAGCGACGGTTCGTGATTTGGCGGTGTGGCTGGCCGCCAAGCTATTTGGATCGCTGACGGGGAATCCATGAACGGCACCGGGGTAAGAGCAGAGTTCCACGAGCGTGCCCTCGGCCTTCAGTTGCTTTTCGATCCTGATGGCGTTGGCGTAGACCACTAGCTCGTCGGCTTCGCCGTGGTGGATTTGGGCGTGCGGCACGGGTGTTGCGGCAGCGCCGATGCCGATGAGTTCGGGGGCGAAGAATTCCACGAGAACCTTAGCGCGATGGCGGAGCCGCAGGCAGAGGTGACCGCCGAGAGAGAAACCTAGCAGGGCGACGCGGGGGGTGGCGGCGAAATTAATGGTTGCGTCAATAGCGGTTTGCCAGAGGGGGAGTTTGCCGGGGATCTGGGCGAAGACCTGTTCGCGAGGAGTTGTAGCAGCGCTTGGGAGATAATCCGGGATTAAGACGTTGTAGTTTCTTTGAGAGAGCTCAGCGGCGTATTCGCGAATCATGGTTGCCCAGGGTTCCTTCATGCCGTCGGAGCCGTAAGCAACAATCACAGCGCCTCCATTGGGGGTTCCCTTCGGCTTGTAGTGCTCGGCTGCGATCGATTTTCCTGGGGTGTAGTTGATGGTAGTCGTTTCCATGTCACTCTAAGCGAGCGAAATTGGGGAAGACCGCAAAGAAACGCCGATAGCGCGCCTGTTGGCTATCTACGGCCAGGCGTCGGACCAAAGCACGCATTTCGTTGGTAACCTTCGGCCTGCCGACTTGCCGGCGCCAGGCGAGCACTTCGAGGGCGGTGTCTCCGCGAATTGACGAATACGGGCAGGGATTCGCCCCCGTTGACAGCGGCCGGCGACGGCTTGGCACAACCTGTTAATTTACCGCTGGTGGACGCGCCGTAGACCGCGACTACCGCTTAGAAGGTGACTTGGGCGCGGCGCCGCTCTTCCGGATTAACTCAGTGAACAGATCCACGGCTTTGTCGATCGGCAGTAAGTCCGCCAGGTCGATCGGTGTCCTGCCTGCGGCGTTTTTCTCGTCCACCGGCGCGCCTTTGCCGGCCAAAAACTGGATCACCTCGCACACCCGAAGCTGCGCCTCCAGCGCGCCGCCGTTAGAGGTGCCGGTGACGCTGGCGTGCATCAGCGTGGCTCCGTCGGCCGTTACAACTTTGGTGTCATCGTCAAACTGATAGGCGAACTTCACCGCTTCCACGCGTGCGCTGCCCACGGCAGCCATGAGAAAAGAATTGCCGTCGGGACCCTTCGCCTTGGGATTGGCGCCGGCGTCGAGTAACTGGCGCATCATCTTGATCTGACCCGCTCGAGCGGCGAGAAATAACGGCGTCTGCCCAACGGGCACACGAAAGAACCCGCGGCCAGGGTTGTTGGCGGTTTGCGCATCGATGGCAGCGCCCTTGACGAGGAGTAACTTGACCAACTGCTCGTCCCCGGCCTGCGCCGCCAGATGAAGCGGAGTATTGCCACTGGCAGGATCGGCTACGTTCGGACTAGCGCCCGCCTCGGCAAGCACCAGCGCCGCGGCGGTGCTCCGGTGCGACGCGGCGGCCAGTAGCGGCGGCGCCCCACCGGGAGCCGCGAAATTGGGATCCGCCCCCGCGGCAAGCAAGGCTGTCACGGATTTGGCATCGTTCTTCACGGTCGCAAACAACAGTGGCGTGAAGCCCGCGCCGGATACGGCCTTCGCGTTCGCACCTCTTTCGAGGAGCGCCTGCACAACGCTGGAGTGGCCCTCGGCGGCTGCCCACATCAACGCCGTTTGTCCCTTGCGCGCTTCGGCGACGTTGACATCTGCCCCGGCGGTTACCAGCGCCTTGACGGCACCCACACTGCCAGCTCCGGCCGCGATCATCAATGCGGTTTCGCCATTCCAGCGAGCAGCCTTGGCGTCCGCGCCAGCCTTGAGCAGGATCTCCACCATCGGCGCGTCGCCGTTCAGGCAGGCGAGCGTCAGCGGCGACTCGCCATAATCGTTGGCAGTGTTTGCCTCGGCACCCGAGGCCAGCAGTGCTTCGGCCATGCGCCGGTCACCCAGATGCACGGCCCAGGCCAGAGCGCTGCCGCCGTCGGCCGCTGTGGAATTGGCGTCGGCGCGTTGCCGGAGGAGAGACTCCACAGCTTTCGGATCGCGGCGCTTCACAGCATCGAGCAGTCGTGGATCGCCGGTCGGCGCGGCCCATGCCCAACCGCAAGCAGCCCAGATGACGAGCGGTAATGCCCATTGCCTCATAACAATGTCAGGCTGCCCGTGCTGTCGCCAAACCGCTCACACGGCACGCCGCCCTGGCCTAGCATCTTGACAAAAAGGTTGTTGAGCGGCGTCTCCGGCGCGTAACGCAGGTGACGATTGCCTTTGAAGAATCGCGTGCCGGCCGCCACCGCGATGGGCAGGTCATGATGCGTGTGAATGTTTGCGTCGCCGAGGCTGCTGCCGTAGCAGATCATCATGTTGTCCAGCAGTGTGCCGCCGGCGCCATCCGGCGTCGACTTCATCTTTTCCAGATAGAGCGCGAACATCTTCACCAGGTGCTTGTCGATCTGTGAGACCTTCTCAATCTTCTCGGCATCATTCATGTGATGAGTGAGCGAGTGATGGCCATCGGAGATGCCGATGGAGCGATACGGGCGGTTGCTGCCCGCGCGGCCAAACATAAACGTGATGACGCGTGTCATGTCGGTCTGGAACGCGATCGCCTGCAGGTCGATCATCAATTTCGCGTGCTCTTCGAACGTGTCGGGTGCGCCGGTGGGGCGGACCATGTCAGGGAGCTTCATGCCGGCGCTTTGCTGTTCGGCGCGTTGAATGCGCCGCTCGATGTCGCGAATCGCCTCCAGATACTCACTCAGCTTGCGGCGGTCACGCGGGCCCAGGTCTGATTGCAGCCGATCGATGCCGCCAGCTACATAGTCAAGAATGCTGCGCTGCTTGGCGAGGCCGGCGCGGCGCTCCTTGGGGTCCGTGGAACCGCCTTCGCCGAAAAGCCGCTCGAAAATGATGCGCGGATTCGTCTCCATCGGCAGCGGCACGGTCTCGGTCTTCCAGGACACCGTGTTGGTATAGGCGCAACTGTAGTTCTGATCGCAGGCGCCGGCCAGTCCCGGCGACTCCAGTGAAATCTCGAGTGACGCCAGTTGTGTTTGCTTGCCGTACTCGCGGGCCGCGAGTTGATCGGCCGAAATCCCGCAGCCGATCATCGTCTCGGAGCGCTTGGGGTGCACTCCGGTGAGCCAAGTGGCGCCTTCGCGCGCGTGATCGCCCGGTCCGTCGCCGAGAG
>JAYTKJ010000215.1:0-5534 GCA_043730365.1 Acidobacteriota bacterium
GGATGCGCCGCACCAGCATCTGGCGCACCAGGACGAAGCCAACAATAGCGACAACCATCCCGATAAAACCAAGAATATTCGAGACCATCTGAACGTGAATCGGCGCGCCGCTAGCTGGCAAATAGGCGAGTATCGCCCTACGTGCATCCAGCGATCGCCTTACGGCAGCAGGTAGCTTCGGTCGGGTAATCATTTGGTATCCCTGGGAACCCACGGTAAGCCAGCACGAAAAGAGTGCCAACGGCTGGTCGGTCTCCTAGAGCGCTTGTAGACTTTCTGTAGAGTCACGCTTGCTTGCGCGGGCGGCTCCGTACCGAGGCGCGACCGAAGGAAGCGCTCTACACCTGAGCGGAAAATGCTCTAGGTGCCCGCCCTACTTCGCCGCGACGGGCAGGCGGAAGCGGGAGACCGAGCCGCGGAGTTCACGGACGAGGGCGGTGAGGTCTCCGATGGAACTGGCCGCTTCCTGTGCGCCGGAGGTGGTGCGGCCGGTGACGCGGGAGATTTCGCCCATGGAGCGCGCGATCGATTCCGAGTTGGCGCCTTGTTGGCGGCAGGCGCTGAGGATGTTCTCAACGACGCCGGCCAGTTGCTGGGAGACACCTTCGATTTCGACAAGGCGCCGGCTGGCTTCGGTGGCCAGATTCTCGCCGGTGGTGGCCTGCTGGGTGGCTTCTTTCAGGGCATCCATCACGTTGGACGTGGAAGCTTGAATGGACTTGTTGAGCGACGCCACGCGGCGCACGGCTTCCGATGAGCGCGAGGCGAGTTCTTCAACCTGTTCGGCGACGACGCCGAAGCCCTGGCCGGAATCGCCGGCGACGGCGGCTTGAATCGAAGCGTTGAGGGCCAGGATACTGGTGCGCTTAGAAATGTCGGCAATGAGTTGCGCGACTTCGCCAATCTGGACCGAGCTCTCACGGAGATCGCGGACTGGCTGACCAAGGTCCTGCACCTGTTGGCGCACGCGCCCCATGCCGTCGATGGTCAAGCGGGCTGATTCGGCCCCGAGTTGCGCGTTGTGCAAGGCGGTCTGGGCGATGTGGGCGGCCTTGGCGGCCTGGCCGGTGACTTGTTGCACTGACGCCACCATCTGATTGACAGCGGAAGTAGCTTCGACGATCTGCGATGCCTGGCCAACGCTGCCCGCCACCAGTTCTCCGGTGGTTTTCTGTACGCTTTCGGCGGCGGTGTCCACGGTCTGGGTAGACTCCTGCACGCGCCGAATGAGGCCGCGCAGTTCCACGAGCATCAAGTTGAAGGAGGCGGCGATGGAGCCGGTCATGCCATCGGACACGGCCGCTTCCTTGGTGAGGTCACCCTGCGCGACCCCTTCGATTTCGTGGAGGAGCTTTTCAATGTTGGACTGGATCGCATCGCGTTCCTGGCGGGACTGGCCGAGGGCGATCGTGTTGTCAAGCACCATGTTCAGAGCCTGCGCAAACGAACCGAGCTCATCGCGCGCCGTTACGTCGGCCCTGGCGCCGAGGTCGCCACGGCTGATGCGATTGAAGACCGAAGCCATGGATTGGACTTGGCGGCTCACGGTGCTGGCGATGAGATAGCCGAGGCCGAGGGCCAGGGCCAGGAGGAGAGCGACAGCGACGAGTTCGAAATTGCGCGCGCTCGCCAGTTCCGAAAGCCGCGTATCAAGACCGGCTTCGACGCTCGCGGCCAGGGAGGTTTCGAGGCCGGCGATGGCGTTGAGCGATTGGGTGGCGAGTGCGTGGTAGGCGAGTGGATCGGCCCGGAAGGCGCCGCGGCCGGCGCTGGCTTCCTGGGTGGCATCGAGGAAGGACTCGGTCGCGGTAACGGCAGCGTCGGTGGCGGTCTTGAGCCGCGGTTCAAAGGAGCCGGCTGGCAGTTTTCCGGCCGCTATCACCGCCGTGCGCAGCGATTCACTGGTGCGGCGAACATCCTGGGTGAGGCCAGCCAAGCGGTCCCATTGCTCCGGCGTGAGCGCCCTTTGACCGGACACGGCGACGCCGAAGGCCCCGAGTTGGCCGAGGCTCTCAAGGCTGGCCGGCAGCGCGAACAGCAGCGAATAGTCAAACGGCGTGGCGGCGGCGCCGGGCTCGGATCCGTGCGCGTTGCGGCCCACCAGGCGAATGACGTCGCCCACCTGCGCCATCACCAGCGCGTGCATGTCCAGCGATGAGATGGCGTTGCCGCTGTTCCAGTTGGGCTTGAGGTTGGTGTCCCATCCTTCGAGGATCTCCGAGGTGAGAGCCTGGGTCTGGAAGCGGGCGGCAGCCGCGGCGGCGCTTTCCGATTGCTTCAGGGCTTTTACGGCGCGGTCGACTTCGGCCTGGGCTTCGCGCACGGACCCTTCGCCCGCGCCTGTTCCAGACAGTGCCATGGCGGCAGCGTCCCTGTGCAAGCCCATCTGGGTCAGTAACGCGACGAACGGCCGGGTGTAACGCAGCCCTTCGAGTTGCTGCCGGGTGGCTTGCAGTTGGACGTCCTGCGAGGAATAGAATAGGGCGCCGACGACGAGCGTGGGGGCGACGAGCAGCACCGCCATCAATGCGAGCTTGCGCGCGAGCGGAAGGCTGGCGAGCGCCTGGTGAATTTGCTTCAACATGGTCAGACTGCTCCTCTAGGATTAGTTGTCTTTGGCGATGGAGATGGTCATCTTCATCTTGGGATGGATTGCACAACGTACTTCGATTTCGCCTTCGGTCCAGAAGGTGACGCCGGTGGAGGCGCCGGGCCGCTGCACGTTGATGTTGAATTCGTTGCCCTTGGTGGGCGAGTAAATGTTGTGAGTAATCTCGTCGTGATTCTGAAACACGACTTTGTCGCCCGGGCGAATCTTGAGTTTCTCGACGTCGAACCGTTTGTCCTTCTGCATGACGATCAGGCTGCGGCCGTAGGCCAGCGCGAGGACGAACATCAGGCTGAGGGTGGTGACCAGGATGCGAATCGGTGTCATAGTAGTCTCCAGAGTTAACTAGTTAGGCAGGACCGGCAGAGAGACCGGCTCATCTGCGCCCGTCAGCGTCTTGAGAAACTCCACCAATTGGCGTTTTTCGGTATCGGTGAGCTCAAGTTTGCGCATCTCTTCGGCAAGGCTGGGCCGTTTCAGCCATGGTCCTTCGTTGTAGTGGTCAATGACCTCTTCCAGGGTTCGCAACGAGCCGTCGTGGAAGTACGGCGCGCGCTGGGCGATATTGCGTAGCGTGGAGGTTTTGAAGGCGAATTGGGCCGCCTGGATCTGGGGGAGCAGCTTGCCGCGGCCGCGGTCCTGCTCCTCAAAGCCGAGATCGTGAAAGCTGTCGTCTGTGAAGTTCCAGCCCGAATGGCACTTGACGCAAAGCGCCTTACCGTTGAAAAGATCGAAGCCGATTTTGGCGGGCTCGGAGATGGCGGTTTCATCGCCGAGAATCCATTCGTCAAACGGGGCGACGCCCGAGACGACGGTGCGTTCAAAGGTGGCGATGGCTTTGCCGATCGTCACACCCGAGATGGGTTCCTTGGGATAGGCCTGTTCGAAGAGCTTGGCGTAGGTGGGGTGGCTCTTGAGCATCGCGGTCACCTTATCCAGGGGCATGTTCATTTCCATGTCAGCCTGAATGGGGCCGATAGCCTGTTCCTCAAGAGAAGACGAACGGCCGTCCCAGAACAGAGCTTCAGACCAGGCGGTGTTTAGAATGGTGGGCGAACGGCGGCCGAGTGGCATGCCGGGTGCGCCGACCGAGGTGGCGGCGCTATCGGTCCAGGAAAACTGCGGGCGATGGCAGGAGGCACACGAGATGCCGCCGTTGGCCGACAAGCGGGCGTCAAAGAACAGCATCTTGCCCAGTTCGGCGCGGGCGCGCGTGTAGCGGTTGTCGTCCGGAAACGGGATGGTATCGGGACGACGGAATTCTTTCCGGGCGGACTCGCGGTTATACGGCGCACCTTCTTTGGCCGGCGGAGGCGGCGCACCGGGGGCTGTGGCGGCGATTGCCAACGCGATGGAGAGTAATACAGGCTTTTGCTTCATCTTGGTGTGCATCCCGCTAATTTTTCGGCTCAAACTCGAGGGTGACAGTGGTGGTGACCTCCACCGCCTGGTCATCCAGAATCGTGGGCTTGTAGACGTAGCTTTGGACCGCCTGCAAGGCGGCGGCGGCAAACGGCGCGGCTCCCGTGAGCAGCCGCGGGCTCTTGACCCGGCCATCCTGTCCCACCACCACTTCGATGGTCACAGTGCCACGCTCCTGGCGGGCGTCAGGCGGATAGACGGCTTCCTGTTTGCGGAGGAGCTTTCTGGCTTGCGCGGCGGCGCCTATGCGAATGGAGGGGGCCACGCTGGCGGGCCGGTCTGTTTCCTGACGACGGAGCGCCACCAGGGCGAGCATGGACTTGTCTGCGCCGGCTTCGACGAGCCCGGCTTCGATGGCTGGGGTGACCTGGAAGTCCACGCCACGCACCTTAACGGCGGCGGCAGCGGCGGCCGGGGTGCCGTGATAGAGCTTGAGGAGAAGTTCGAAAGACGTGAGAGGCCGCGCGGGCTTTTGGCGGGCAGCGGCGCGCGCCGATAGGGGGGCCGTGGCTCCCGTTTGGGCATGGAGACTGGCCAGTACAACCACGGTCAGGCAGATCGCTCTCATATATGTGTAGGTGTGGCCGAAGTAAAACGGCGGTTACACTTGTAGTGATCGGGTATTAGATTGGGAAACTTTACTGCTGATGGTACCGGATGGTGGCCGACAGAGCGGACTCGCCCTCGGTCATCGATTCCATAACGACACCATCAGGGCCGACACACCCAGAAAGCTGCCAAACGGCAATTCGTAGGTGCTGAAGTCTTTCTTGGAGAGATAGATGTAGGCCAGCCCAGGACGGAGCCTCCCACGCAGCCCAGGGTTACGGTAATCAGAGTGGGCGCGATGCCGAGAAACACTCCGATCATCGCCACCATCTTCACGTCGCCGCAACCCGCAGTTCCGCCATTTGGGAATCGTCTTCGACCACGAGGATGCGCATAGAGTTCGCTTTGTTCACTTCAGCTTGTCACACAGGCATTGGGATTGGCTGCGGTCTTTGGGTGCATTCAAGCCACGATGCCTCCGGTCCGTCGGGGTTCGCAGTTTCTACGATCCACATTGAAAACTCTATTGCAAGACCCTCCACGGTGAGAACTCCTTCCACGTCTTCAGCGTGTCTTTGGTCCATTGGACCGTCTTATCGGTATGACATGAATTGCACGAGTTCGGAACCTTCAGGGTGTCCGTCGCTGATGGCGGAATAAACTTGAACGTGTGGCTACGGACATTGACGTCGGCAATTGTCTGCGCGATTTTGGGCATATGGCAGCCGACACACTCATTGCCGGTTGAACCCGTTTTGTGACGTGAATGCTGCTCGATGGATGGCGCGTGAGGACCGTTCGGCGAACTCGGGCCGTGACAATCCAGGCACAGATCGTTGCCTGGCTTGCGCAATAGGGCGTTGTTCTCCGTGCCGTGCGCGTCATGGCAACTGAAGCAGGTAACGCCACGCGCGTACATAAGACTGCCGACAAAGTCGTTCCCTTGCATGCGATT
>JAYTKJ010000216.1:0-6766 GCA_043730365.1 Acidobacteriota bacterium
CCCAGCGTGCACCACCTCTCGGCCTTTAGGCTCATCTTGCGTGAGAATCGGCCTCCTGCTCCAGGCTCATCTTGCATGAGACAAGACTCTACTTTGACAGGAACCGGGCGTTTGTTGGATAGTAGAGGGTCGCAGGTCCCAAGATCGTACCTGCCCAGGAGAGACCATGGCGTCTGTGCGATCACTGTTCCGGCTCCTCATGCCGCTCATGCTGGCCTTCCACTTGGCGGGCCAGACAACTCCCACTACTCAGGACGAAATCAACAGCCTGAAGGCTGCTGTCAAGGCTGCACAGTCGGCTGGTGACAATGCCTGGATGCTAACTTCTGCTGCGCTGGTGCTCATGATGACCGGGCCTGGGTTGGCGCTTTTCTATTGCGGGCTGGTGCGGCGTAAGAACGTGCTCGGCACGATGATGCAGAGCTTTGCCATGATGCCGGTGATCACGGTGCTATGGGCGGTTTGCGGCTACTCGCTGGTCTTTTCACAGGGCTCGGCATTCATTGGCGGATTTGATTACGTGCTGTTGAGAGGCGTGGGCGCCGCGCCGAATCCCACCTACGCGGCCACGATTCCGCATCAGACGTTCATGATCTACCAACTCATGTTCGCCATCATCTCTCCGGCGCTGATCACCGGCGCATTCGCCGAGCGGGTCCGCTTCAATGCGCTCCTCGTGTTCTCAGTGTTGTGGTGTCTGCTCGTCTACTTTCCGCTGGCGCACATGGTTTGGGGCAACGGCGGTTTCCTGAATGCATACCTCGGCGGCCGAGTGCCGGTCTTTGACTTCGCCGGCGGCATCGTAGTGCACGTATCGACAGGGATTTCCGCCCTGGTGTGCGCCCTGATGATTGGACCAAGGCACGGCTATCCGAACGAGCCGATGAAGCCGCACTCGTTGGTGCTGAGCTTTATCGGGGCTTGCCTGCTGTGGGTTGGCTGGTTCGGCTTCAACGCCGGCAGCGCCTTGAGTTCCTCAGCACTAGCTACGAGCGCCTTCACTGCCACGCATTTCGCGGCGGCGGCTGGCGCGGTGGGATGGATGCTGGCCGAGCAGTTGAGAAATGGCCGGCCAAGTGCATTGGGGGCGATCTCGGGCGCGGTGGCAGGATTAGCGACCGTGACGCAGGGCGCCGGTTTCGTGGAGCCGTTTTCCGGAATGCTCTTCGGGCTCTGCGGCGGCTTGGTTTGCTACTGGATGGTGTCGGTGGCCAAGAACCGATTTGGTTATGACGATTCGCTGGATGCGTTCGGTGTGCACGGGGTCGGCGGTTTGATCGGCTGCACGCTCACCGGGTTTCTGGCCACCAACCGAGTGAACGACGCGCTGAAACTGCCAAGCGGCTTGCCCGCTCCGCTCGGACTAATCGATGGCAACGGCGGGCAGGTGGTGAATCAACTCATCGGGGCCGGCGTCGGAATCGCGCTGGCCATAGCCGGCACATTCGTTGCGTTGAAGCTGACTGGCTTGATTACGCCGCTGCGTATCGATCAGCGCGACGAGCGAGAAGGTATGGATCAGATCATTCACGGCGAAGAAGGCTATAGCTTCGACTCGTAGAACTTAGTAAGTCAGGAAGCCGCCGTCCACCAGCAATGTTGCGCCAGTGACGAAGCTGGCTTCGTCTGAGACGAGAAATGCGACGGCGTTGCCCACTTCCTCTGGAGTGCCGCGGCGGCCAAGGGGTGTTGACCGCAGATACTGTCCGGATGACCCAGCTGACTTCAAGCCGTCAACAATGGCGGCGCTGGCGCCGGTGCGAATGTCTCCAGGCGCGACGCAATTGACTCGGATGCCGTGCGGCGCCCATTCAAGAGCGAGGCTGCGAGCCAAGGAAATCTGGGCGGCCTTGGTGGCGCAGTAGAGCGCCGCTTGCTCCTGCGCTGCGTAGCCGCCTACCGATGAAACATGCACGATGCTGCCGCGCGTTCCTCTTGCCACCATGTAGCGGGCAACGAGTTGTGAGCAGTAAAAAGTGCCCTTGAGATTTACGTCTACTACGGCATCGACCTGAGCACGGGTGGCTTCGAGGGCCCCGGAAACTGCCGGCATGCCGGTGAGGCTGGCGTTGTTCACCAGAATATCGAGGCGGCCGAATTGAAGGGCGGTGGCATCGACAAGAGCCTGCACCGAGGCGGGATCGGAGATGTCGGTCTCCCATGTGGCTGCTCCGAGCTCTCCGGCAGCAGAGGTGTGCGCTGCTGAAACGCCTTGCTGCGCCAGCATCAGCCTTGCTCCTCGGCCAGCCAATACGCGAGCGATGCCGAGGCCAATGCCAGTGCACCCGCCGGTGACGATCGCAACCTTGCCCGCCAAGCTCATTAGAGAACGTCTCCTAATTCGGCTTCCGGCACTAACATAGCGGGGTGGCGCGCCGCTACCGCCGCGGCGGCATCGGGGTCTTTGAACCCGTGGCCGCTCACTACGCAAACAGCTGAATCCGCTCTGTCGATGTTGCCACGCTGTAAGGCTTGGATGAGCCCCGCGAGCGCCGCCGCGCCCGCCGGTTCGGTGTAGATGCCTTCCAGTCCCATCATCATAGCCTGGGCCGCGAAGATCGCCTCGTCGGTGACAGAAATCGCCAAGCCGCCGGTCGCGCGCATTTCAGACAGCGCCAAAGACGCATCGATATCGTACGGCACAGAGAGGCCGGATACGCGGGTTCGGCTGGCGACCGGAATGATCTCGTTCTCCCCTCGCTGCTGCGTGGCCACAAAGGTGGAGCAACCCTCCGGTTGCACGGCGTGTACCCGAGATGTACCGGCCACCCCTCGCGAGGTGGCGATGAAAAGCCCGCCGCTGCCCGCGGGCACAAAGACGTGTTGCGCCGCGCCGGCCAGTTCGCGCCCCAGTGACTCGACACCGGCCATTCCCAACGCGCAGTAGCGATATGCCGATACGACCAGGGGAGCGCCACACTGACTCAGGCGACTTAGTACCCGCTGTGTGATGCCGGCATCGGTGGTGAAGCCGGGTACCTTGATGAGCCGCGCGCCGTGCGCCGCCATCTGGACAAGCTTGCCGCCGGGAGTGGCGTCGCTGACCACGATGGTGCAGGCGATTTCGTAACGCGCGGCATACGCGGCTAGCGACGCGCCCGTGTTACCGGATGACGTGGCAACGCAGGACCTGGCGCCCTGCACAATGAGCCTGGTTACCTCGGCGGCGATAAAGCGGTCTTTATAGGAACCAGTGGGGTTGGCGCCTTCGAGTTTGAACAGGAGCCGCGCCAAGCCGAGCTCACGCGCGACGCGGCGGCTCTCCACCAGCGGTGTGTTGCCCTCTCCGAGTGTGACTTGCATTCGAAGCCGGGTCCTTGTCCTTTAGAACGTGTACTTGAGAGCGAACTGAATTTGCCGCGGGGAGTTTGCCGTCGCGGTTACACGGCCGCCCGCGGCAACGTCGATGTTGGGGTTAGGTCCCTGGAAGCTGGCCGTGTTGGTCAGGTTGAAAAACTCAGCGCGAAACTGCAGGCGGCTGCCTTCTGTAACTTGAAACTGCTTGAAAATGGAGAAATCCAGGCTCTTGAAACTCCCTTCGCGCAGGATGTTCGCGCCCGAGTTTCCATAAGCGAAGTTGGCGGGCACCGTGAATGCGGCCTTGTCAAACCAGACATCCAAGGTGGGGTTGCTCACCGTACCCGAGGCGATGCGATTGGGCCGCTGGCCGCCGATACCGTTGTTGGCGACGTCGCGCGAGACCGTCGGCGTATACGGCTTGCCGCTGCGAAGAACGAGAATGCCCTGGGTCGTCCAACCGCCGAGCAAAGCGTCCACGGCCCGGTGCGAGTTGGTCAAGAGCGCCTTGCCCTTGCCGACCGGCAGTTCCCAGCCAGTGCTGAGAGCGAGGTTGTTTGGTATATCAAATCCGACCAACGCCTTCTCCCAAGCGGTGTTACCTCCCACGGCTGGAGTGTTCGCGGCGCGCATGGCCTTTGATCTGGTATAGGACACCATGTAGAACAGACCTTTGGCATAGCGCTGCTCCAGCTTGGTTTGCAGCGAATGATAAGTTGACGAGGCGTTTTGCGAAAAGTAATTGATGTTGCCGAAACGCGGATACGGCCGCCGGCCCTGAATCGCTCCAAGACCGGCCGGCGCGAAGTTCAGGGCATCGGCGGAGGCGAGGAATGAACCTTTATTGGCAACATAGTCAAGTTCAAACACAGTGGAAGAGTTGATTTGACGCTGTACACCGAAGTTCCAGTGCTGATCGTAGCCCATCCGCGCTTTCGTGTAAGCCGCTCCAAGACTGGGGGCGGCAGTGGAACTGAGCGGCGAACCGAGGAAGAAGTCGCCCATCGTGCGGATGGGGATCGCGGCGTCATTAAAAGCAGTTTCGTCCAGCTTGAAGGGAACAACATTGTTGTTGACCCGATCGCCACTGGACTTGACTTCGTAGAACAGCCCGTAGCCGCCGCGGATGACGGTTGCTTCCCCGATGGGCCGCCAAGCGAAACCGAAGCGCGGCGCAAACTGCTTGCGATCGGTAGCGGTGATCGAGCGTGGCAGGCCCGCCTGGCTGGACGTGCGGATGAGATCCTTGAACAGTGCGTAGGAGGCGGGTATCGCGAACTGTGCCTTCAGATCGATCTGGTCACTGTCGCTGGCAATGATGATTGGCTTGGCATTGGTTCCATCAAAGGTGCCGAGTTGGTTGCGATACCCACTTAGAAACGGTGAGTACTCGTAGCGGAGACCGAGATTGAGGGTCAGACGCTTACCTAACTTCACGTCGTCCTGTCCATAGAAATGCCAGTAGCGGGTCTGGCCGCCGAAGACGTCAGTGGGGTAAGCGCGAGTAACCTGGCGGGCCAGACCGAGAGCCCAATCGGCAAAGGCATCCCCGGTGCCGCCCGGCGCCCCGGGGTTTTGCGTATTGGATCCGTTAAAGGTCCACTGTCCGACGTGTTGTTTGGAGTCTGAGAACAGAGGCTGCCAATAGCGGAACTTGCCACCCGCCTTGAAGATGTGGCGGCCCTTGATCCAAGTGACGTTGTCGGTAATCTCGTAGACGTCGAGGCTTTGGGTTTTGGGACGCTGGTCAAACGCAGACCCGTTCATTGAGGCATAGCCCGACCAACTGAAGTCAGGAAATGCTCCGGCGATCCCGGGGCGCCTGGTCTCTTCAAAACCACGAATGCGCGCTTGGCCATTCACATCGACGTCTTGCTGGAACGCCACCAGATTGACGATCATCGGCATGTAGTTGAACCGGAGTTCGTGCATGACGTTGGGCCGCAAGTTGCTCGAAAAGCTTCCGACGACGTTCTGCGCGTGGGTCTGAAGGGGAGCCAGCCCGACCTCGGGGAAGGCGTTGGGATCGTTCTGCCGGTTGGTGTGGTAACTGTAGCGCGCGAAAAATTGATGGAGGTCAGTGATGCGGCGATCAAAGCGCGCGGTGATTTGATCGGTATTGAGCTCTCGTGCCGGGGCAAAAGAGGCGGTGCCTCCGGCGGTATTGGGATCGGGAATGAACTTGTTGAAGAACTGAGCCTGGGGCGAGATCCGGCTGTTGGGAATCACGTTGTTGGGAAATTGAGTCCGCGCGCCGCCCGCCAAGGTAAGCGGGTCATAGATGCGAGGTAGGCCAGCGCGGCTGAAGTCACCCGTTTTCATGCCTGCGGTGGGTACGATATTGTTGAAGACCAGACCCTGGCGTTCGCGCATGGCCTCGTAGGCAAAAAAGAAAAACTGTTTGTCTTTGCCGGAGTAACCCGGTAGCGACAAGGGTCCGCCGATGGTACCGCCGAACTGATTGCGCTTGAGTACCTCGCGCTGGCGAGCGAAGAAGTCCCGGGCATCCAGTTTGTCATTCCGCAGGAACTCGAACAGGCTGCCGTGGTAGCTGTTGGTTCCCGATTTCGTGGTGGCGTTGAGCATGCCGCCGGCGTTCGAGTACTCGGCCGAGTAGGCGCTCTGCATCACCTTGAACTCTTGTAGGGCATCGATGGAAGTTTGCACGGATGTGCCGCCCTGGTGATGGTCCGTGACGTCGACCCCATCCAGTTGGAAGGTAAGCTGGCGGCCTGCCACACCGCTGATCGCCGTGCCGGAAATATAGTTGGCGCGAATGCGGAGGAGGTTGCCGCCGCCCGGTAGGAGCGCACCGCCCGGCAACAGGCGAGCCAGTTCATAGAAGCTGCGGCCGTTGAGCGGCAGGTCCACAATCTGTTTATTGGTGATGACATGGCCGAGGGTTCCAGATTCGGTGTCTAACAGCGGTGCGGCCGTGGTGACGTCGACGGTGGTGGAGGTTTCGCCGAGTTTGAGAGTAACATCGACGCGAGCGGATTGGCCGACTACGACTTCGACCTGGTTGACGGCCGTGGTCTGAAAACCCTGCATGGTTACTCTTACCGAGTACATCCCGGGATTGAGACCGGTGACCACGTAGCTGCCCGAGTCATTGGTCTGAATCGACGTGGTCTGGTTGGTGGCGGTTGCGGTTATGGCGACCTGGGCCGCTGGAACGACCGCACCGTTGGGGTCCAGGACAGTGCCGACAATGCGGCCAGACTGGACTTGCGCTGGTAGCGCGGCGGCTAGCAGCATCGATAGTAGAGCGATGGATCTTGTCATTGGCGAAGCACTCCCATGGTCTTGGATAGTATCAGCCATTCGGAGGCTTTCGCAAGCGTAGGCATTGCCGCGGGTGCTTAACCGGATTGGGGGTCACGCCCCGGCACCATGTTGTAGGCTTCCCGGGGTAGTAGAGTGTTTCGTACGGTAGCTTCGAGTTGAGCCAAGACGGGATGAGCACGGC
>JAYTKJ010000217.1:0-1673 GCA_043730365.1 Acidobacteriota bacterium
ATCGGAAGGGCCGGACCGGCACCGCATTGAGATCGCGTTGGAAGGTGACGGGCGGGCTCGTCAAACGGCGGTTTCTGCGTTTTCGTTTGCGTTGACGCCTCAGGACCGGGAGGACGTGCGCTGGTACCTGGAAGACTTCCTGCAATACCCGCTTGATCCGGCTCCGGCGATTGCGGCTCGGATTGAGCGGCGGATGAGCGCGATTGGCATGGAACTTTTCGACGCTATCTTTCAATCGAACGCTGACGCGCGGGATCTGTGGGCAACTCTGCGTGGCAATTTGAACGACACTCGCGTGGAGATTGTGGCAGGCGTGCGGGAGGCAACCGCGCTTCCCTGGGAACTGCTTCGCGATCCGAAGACTGATCGCCCGTTGGCCTTGGAGGCGCAGGCATTTGTGCGGGCGAGTACCCAGACAGCGCGGCGGCCGCGCGTTCCACAGAGTGCGTCCGGGCCGATTCGGATTTTGCTGGCGATTTGCCGCCCCGGCGGCGGTGATGACGTGCCGTTCCGGTCCGTCGCCAGCCGGCTGTTGAAAGGGCTGAGCGATGCGCCCCCCGACACCGTCCAGCTTGACTTGCTGCGTCCTCCTACCTTTGCGGAATTGGGCCGCCGGTTGCGTACCGCCAAGGCCCAAGGCGAGCCGTACCACATGGTCCATTTCGATGGCCATGGCAGGTACGTTGAGGCCGATGCGCGTCCGGGGGAGCATGGCTTTCTGTTCTTCGAGAACCCGGGACTGGACGTGAACTCCCAGCCGGTGGACGGGCCATCGTTGGGAAATTTACTCGCCGAGACAGATGTCCCGGTTCTGGTTCTCAACTCCTGCCGCTCGGCCCATGCTGAGCCTCCGTCCGCTCCGCTGCCGGTCTCCGCTGAGACCGAAGATCTCCACGCCACGGTACGGGCGCTTGGCTCAATGGCACAAGAAGTGGTGGACGCGGGCGCGGCTGGCGTGGTGGCCATGCGGTATAACCTGTATGTCGAGACGGCCGCAAAATTTATGGCTGATCTCTACGGTCCGCTGGCGCAAGGGCAGTCGCTGGGAGAGGCGGTTTCGTTCGCCCGGAAGCGACTCGCGGACGATCCGTTGCGGACTATCGCCTATGATCCGCGTCCCTTGCAGGATTGGCAGGTGCCCTTGGTTTACGAAGCCGCGCCCATCGCGCTGTTTCTCAAGCAGCCGAAGTCCGCGTCGCTCGTTGTCACTTTGCGCAAGGCTGACGGCAGTCAACTGGCGGGGCTGCCGCCGCGTCCCGACGCCGGGTTCTTTGGCCGCGATGAGACGTTGCTGGCGCTTGATCGCGCTTTTGACAATCAATCCATCGTGCTGCTCCATGCCTATGCCGGCAGCGGCAAAACCACCACCGCCGCCGAGTTCGCTCGCTGGTACAAGCTCACCGGCGGAGTGACCGGTCCGGTGCTGTTTACTTCTTTCGACCAGTATCGGCCACTGTCTCGCGTGCTTGACCAGGTTGGCCAGGCGTTTGGCAAGATGCTAGTGCAGACGGGCGTCCAGTGGCTGGCACTTTCGGACTCAGAACGCCGAGCCGTCGCGCTCCAAGTATTGAAGCAGATCCCTGTGCTTTGGATCTGGGACAACGTCGAGCCGGTGGCCGGCTTCCCGTCCGGCACGCCTTCCGCCTGGACCGGCGACGAACAGCGCGAACTGG